>CAYJPR010000164.1:0-3518 GCA_964372075.1 uncultured Desulfovibrionaceae bacterium
CGTCCGCAAGTGACTTCGCGGCTTTTGTCATAAACATTACCAAGTACACGCGTGCGGCACCCCATATAACCTACTTCGCTATTATAATCGCCTGGCTTGTAATAGTGTAAGTTAAAAGGCGCATCTAAAAAGCTAAAATTGGGGAAAAGGCGCATGGCAGAAACTTCCATGGCTAACTTAAACAAATCGTAGTTAGGATCTTCAGGGTTAAAGTTTACCCCTTCTTTCACCTTAAAAATTTGCACGGGAAAGATGGAGGTTTCTCCATTACCCAAACCGGCCTTGGTGGCCAGCAATAAATTTTTCACAGCCATGCGCCCTTCTAAGGACATATCGGTTCCATAGTTAATGGAAGAAAAAGGCACCTGAGCGCCGGCGCGAGAGTTCATGGTATTTAAGTTATGCACAAAGGCTTCCATGGACTGATAGCAACGTCTCTCGGTGGATTTAAGAGCCTCGCGAGCGGCATGGGCATGAGTCTTTTGTAATAATGGACGCAAAGCCTCTGGCTGTAAGCTTTGTAATTCCACAGCGAGGGCGTCTAAAGATTCCATGGCTAAAGGTGTTTTAAGACTATCCAAAATAACGCTGGCATCTTCCACACCCACAGCGGCTAAATTCACCCCTTGAATATCATGGGCAATTTGCATGTAGCTACTAAAGCTTTTACGATATTCATTGGCAAAGGTTTTTGCCACACCCTGAGCCATGGCAAAATCGAAATTGGGCACACTTTGCCCGCCATGCATTTCATTTTGGTTAGCTTGAATGGCAATACAAGCCAGCGAAGCATAGCTTTCTATGGAATTGGGCTCGCGCAAATGGCCATGCCCTGTGGAAAAGCCCTTTTGAAAAAGCTTAATAAGGTCAATTTGGCAACAGGTTTGCGTAAGCATGTAAAAATCTTTATCGTGGATATGAATATCTCCGCCAGCATGAGCTGCAGAAATATCGCGAGGTAAAATATGATTATCCACAAAATATTTGGCACCCTCAGAACCATAGCGTAACATGGTGCCCATGGCGGTATCGCCGTCAATATTAGCATTTTCACGCTTAATATCTTCTTCTAAGGCTGGCGACCAAGTAAGGGTTTTGTAAATATCCATAAGACTATCTTCGGCATGGCGAATTTTAGCATGCTCATGGCGATACAAAATATAGGCTTTTGCTGTTTTAGCATAGCCAAAACGGATTAAAATTCCTTCCACCACGTCTTGAATTTCTTCTACATTTTGCAGCTTGGACGTCACGAGTTTTTGGCATACTTTTTCAGTTAAAAAGGCCAAATCGGTGGCAGACATAAATTCTTCATCAGCATCGGCAGTTTCGCGGCATACAGCCTTATTGGCATTGCTCATGGCATGCAAAATTTTGGTAGAATCAAAGTCTACACTACTGCCGTCTCTTTTGGTTATGGTGGTAAGCGTCATAGGTATGGCTTATGGTATCCGTGGTTAGGGTTATATATTGTGCATCTAAGACATTTTACGTATATGAAAATAAGCAAGAAATACAAGTAAGGCCCAGATCTTATGCAACTTTCTAGAAAAAATCATGACTTTTTCTAAAAAATCCACATGAGGTCACGTCCACAAACTTGCCAAAGCTCCCCTAGCTTGTCAAGGTAGAAAAAGTTTTTTACAGCTAAGACACTAAAAGTATTTAAAATAAATATACACTACTTTTTCAGCACCTTAGCTTTTCTTCTAACATTAAAACACCATAGCATACATAAGTCACACCCCCCTTGGGGCCCCCTTAACAAAAGATATTTTTATCACAAAAATAAAAGCAAGCGCTCAACTATAAAAAACATGCATAAGCGTCACATCTTCTTGACAAAGTATTTTTTTAGTGGCACCAAGGTGTTTAAGTTTTCCTTTTCACGTAAAGTGAGGACACACCCTACTTAGGAGTTTCCTCATGGAGTTTAGCATTTTAACGAGCAGTAGTATGAACATCCACGATCCCAATTCCTTTTCCAGCTTGCGCGTCAAACAGCCCGTAACAATTTTCTGCATTATTATCTTGGTTGCCTCTCTCTCTACCTATTTCATTTTACACACATTTAATATCAGTATTAATGATATTAAAAAAAGTTACGTGGAAACGGCTGTATCTTCCATTGGTACCAATGTGAGCATGCAACTACGCCAAACCCATAGAGATATGGCCATGGCAGCCGCCCTGCCTGACGTTCGTTATGCCATAGCCCATGCTCCTGCCTCCCATGCTGTGGCACAGTTTCAAAAGGAAAATACGGCCCTTAGTGAAGTACTTGAAAGTATTAAAGATGCTTATGGCTACTACGATAGCCTCTACCTGACAGATGCGCACGGGGAGTACACCATTGGCAGCAAGGGCACGCGGCTTTCTCCTGAAATCGGCGGTGAAAAAAATCTCGTACAATCACGTATGGAAACCTATGGTGTAAGCCATGGCCCCATGTTACGCAGTGCCATTACCAGTCAATATTTACTCCCGCTTGTGTTAAGAATTACGCATGAGAATCAGGTGGGCGCCTTAGTGGCTTCCGTTCAATTAGAACATATTATAGATACAGCTATTCACGATACACCGCACCAAGAAATAACTTGTTTTGCCATGGCCATTGACCATACGGGAATGAAGCTTTTACAAGAAAAAAACCTTTCTTTCTTACCCGATAATCATAAGACCTTTTACCCAGAATTGCTTTCTAGCTCTTCAGGTACCCTTGCTGGCAAGAAAAAAAATGAAGATATCCTTATGGGGTATTATCATGTTCCCAACACAGATATTTACATTATTGGCATTATAGACGAAAGCTTTAAGTCAGCCCAAATAAGCAGTATTCGCAATACCATGGGTTTTACTTCTATCGTCATGGCCATCATTACCCTTTTAGCTGTATCTTACTTCACTTCCCCTGTAACACGTGATATTGTGAGCATTAGTGACTATGCACGTAAAATTGCTCGCGGGGAATATGTGGAAAAAATCAATGTGCACCGCAATGATGAGTTGGGTTCCTTGGCGCGTAACTTAGAACATATGGTGCGTAATCTTGTGGATTTAGTAACGCGCTCAGAGGCTGCCACCAAGGCAAAAAGCGACTTTCTTGCGCGTATGAGTCATGAAATTCGCACCCCCATGAACGGCATTATGGGCATGACCTACCTAGCCATGCGTGCCAATCCCAATGAAAAGCAAAAACAATATCTTCTACGCATTGACAATGCGGCTAAGAGTTTATTGCATATTATCAATGACATTTTAGACTTTTCCAAAATTGAAGCGCAAAAAATGGACATCAATCCTGTGTCCTTTAAATTAGAAGCTCTTTTTTCTTCCATTCACGATTTACTCTTACCTAAATGTGCAGAAAAAAGCCTTGTTTTCACCTATACCATTGATGAGAATATGCCTGCTGTCATTAAGGCAGACCCTGTACGCCTCACACAAATTTGTACAAACTTATGCTCCAATGCTGTGAAATTCACAACCCGAGGCACAGTACATCTACACGCTGCCGT
>CAYJPR010000165.1:0-3518 GCA_964372075.1 uncultured Desulfovibrionaceae bacterium
TTGCCAGTGCAGCTCCCTTGCTGTGTAGCATGTACCAAATGCATCTTTTAATGTCAAGAAAGCCTTTTTTATGGCGCGCTGGCTATTTTTTGAGCGAAGGGTGTTCTTAATGTTTTTTTGGCAGATTTTATTAGAGTAAGAGTTTTTATTACTCCGTCCTCCGTTCGAAGTCATTACTAAGCGAACAAAGTGAAGACATAATAATCCATGAACTAAGGCAATGTATCTAAAGTTCGCTCAAAATGGGTAAGATGCGAGGAAAACGAAGTTTTTTGCGAAAGGAGTATACTCTTATGGTATTTGACTGGAGCAAAAAACAAGTTTGACGAAGCAGATTGTTCATTTTCAGCGAACTGCTTTTTCAACAGCCTGTTAGCCGCCCATGGTCATGTGATGCAGCATAAAGGTAGTATAAAATTCTTGAATGTCATCTGCATCTCCCCGTAAAAACATATAACAGCGCGGTAAAGGGCGCAGTGTTCCTTGCCAGCGGTTTTGTATATGGGAAGATGTGATATCTTGTGCCTTTAAGCAAATACGCACAGATTTATAGTTGTAAGTGGAGGTATCTATGGGAGATACTCCTTGCATTTGCCCTAAAAATTCTTGTAATTGCTCATAGGAGTAGGCTAAGTCTTTACAAATTTCTTGTGCTTGCATGGTTGTTCCCGATGACGGTTTTCAAGGATGGTTCTCAATGACAGCTTTTAGGTGAAATAAAAATATACTATCTTTATGTGTACCTTGTTCTAGACAAAGGTACAAGAGTTAGGGATGGTATAAAAGTATCGACTCACCTGTCTCTTGACACGGTGCTAAAAATTTTGTAGAGCCAAATAAATCCGAGCTTAATAGTGATGGTATTAAGCCTATGGGTACCGACCGTACATTCGTTGCCTCCCACTTTCTTGGAAAGGATTTATTATTTAGGCAAATGTAAGACTTGCCAAAAAAATTCTTTTACCTTGGGAGGTAGCTATGGCTACATCGTACAAAGGGAAGATTGCGCGTATCAATCTGACCACAGGCTCTATTGTTGCAGAAGATTTAGATTTAGAAAAAGCCGTAAAATTCATTGGTGGCCGCGGTCTTGGCACCAAAATTCTTTATGATGAAGGCGTTGCTAAAGTAGAGCCTTTATCCCCTGATAATAAGCTCATTTACCTTACCGGTCCTTGCACATCTACCGCTTGTCCTACTTCCGGCCGTTATATGGTGATTACCAAATCTCCGTTAACAGGCATGATTGCTTGCTCTAACTCCGGTGGTATTTGGGGCGCTAAGCTTAAATATGCCGGTTGGGATGGCCTCATTGTGGAAGGCAAATCTGAAAAGCCTGTTTACCTTTCCATTGAAGATGATAAAATTGCACTTCATGACGCTGCCCCTTATATGGGTATGACCTCTGAAGATGTGGATGATAAGCTTAAAGAAGTGTACCCTAAAGCTTCTGTGCTCAACGTAGGCCCTGCCGGTGAAAACGAGTCCCTTTTAGCTTGCATCATGAACGATAAAGACAGAGCCGCCGGCAGAAGTGGCGTTGGCGCTGTTATGGGCAGCAAAAACTTAAAGGCCATTGTGGTGGTTTCTTCTTCCAGCAAGGTAGAAGTAGCCAACGAAGAGGCCTTAAAAGAAGCCAATAAAGAATGCCTTGGCATTTTGAAGGCTCACCCCGTCACTGGTGAAGGTCTTGGCGCTTACGGTACGGCTGTGCTTGTAAATATCATCAACGGCATTGGTGCTTTCCCTGTGGATAACTGGCAAGGTGCGCAATCTCCCTTTGGTGATGCCATTTCCGGTGAAGCTTTAAAAGAAAATCATATTGTTAGACAAGGTTTTTGCCATCGTTGCTCCATTGGTTGCGGTCGTATCATTGATATGAATGGCAAGATTGTGGGCGGTCCAGAATACGAAGTACTATGGGCCTATGGCGGCAGCTGTGGCGTGAACGATTTACCTGCCATCAACGAAGCTAACTTCTGGTGTAACGAATATGGTTTAGATGCCATTTCTACCCCTTGCACCATTGCCGCTGCCATGGAACTCTATAAGATTGGCGCCATTAAAGAAGAAGAGTGCGACGGTGTGCCTTTAGAATTTGGTAGCGCAAAAGCCATTGTAGAATGGACCAAGCGCATGGGCGAAGGCAAAAGTGCTTTGGCTAAACTTATGGCTGATGGTAGTTACAGATTGTGCGAACACTATGGACATCCAGAGTTTTCCATGAGCGTGAAAAAGCAAGAATTGCCCGCTTATGATGCGCGCGCCATTCAAGGTATTGGCTTAACCTACGCCACGTCTAATCGTGGTGGTTGCCACGTTCGTGGTTATGTAATTGCCCCTGAAGTATTGGGTATTCCAGAGCAGCTGGACAGAACTGCCACCGAAGCCAAAGCTTTTTGGGTAAAAATATTCCAAGACCTTACTGCTGTTATTGACAGCATGGGCATTTGCTTATTCTCTTCCTTTGCCCTTGGTGCGCCTCAATACGCTAGCTTGTTAAATGCCGCCACCGGTACCAACTACACCCCAGAAGAACTCATTGCTGTAGGTGAACGCATTTATAACATTGAGCGTATGTTTAACCAAGAAGCCGGCATGAAGCCAGAAGATGATAGTTTGCCTAAGCGCTTGCTGGAAACCCCCATTCCTGACGGTCCTTCCAAGGGTATGGTGTCCAAGCTTGATGTAATCTTACCTGAGTATTACAAAGAGCGCGGCTGGGTGGATGCATTCCCCACAGAAGAAACCAAGGTAAGACTTGGCTTAAACTAAGAAAGTTGAGGGGAATCTATTTTACTAGATAGAGCTTTCCGGGGAAAACCTTTTTCCCCAGGCCCCTTTCCAAAAAAAATCATGGCGGCAGAAAATAATCTTTGAAAATAAGATGTTGCTGCAATATAGATTGTACATGATGGGCTTATGGTAGTATGAGCCTTGTTAGTGATTAAAATGGGGTATGTTGCACATGCCCCATTTTTTTTATACCATGGAGTATACAGGAGTAAGTATGATAGAAGTACGTCTTTTTGCCACCTTACGTGATGGGCGCGAAAAAATAGTTTTTTTTGAAGCGGCGCAACATGCTGATGTGGCTAGTCTGGCACAAGAGCTGAATATTGAAGAAAAAGATGTGGCCATTTGCCTTGTGAATGGTTTTCATGCCAAAGTAGATGCGGCTGTGAAAGACGGCGATGTGATTTCTTTATTTCCGCCGGTGGGTGGTGGCTAATGAGCCTTTTACAGCCCGAGGAAAGCCGCGCTCGCTATATGCGTCAAATGCAGCTGGAGGACATAGGCCTAGCTGGGCAAGAGCGTCTTGCCAAGGCCCATGTGGCTGTGGTGGGGGCCGGAGGTTTGGGTGTTCCTGTAATAACGTACTTGGCGGCAGCAGGCGTGGGACAGCTTTCCATTTGGGATTATGATACGGTTGCTATAAGTAATTTAAATCGTCAGTTTTTGTACGGTCCACAAGACGTGGGGCAGAAAAAAGCAGATCTTGCCTGCGCGCGTTTGCA
>CAYJPR010000166.1:0-3517 GCA_964372075.1 uncultured Desulfovibrionaceae bacterium
CCCTTTGCTGTGGAAGAAATCTTGGATAATCTTAAACAACAATTTGCGTCACGAGCTCAAGATAAAGGGCTTGCTTTGCATTTTTTCCCCGCACATTCTGTGCCTGCTGTTCTTTTGGGTGATCCTTTACGCTTTAAGCAGATTTTAGCAAACTTACTCTCTAATGCCATAAAATTTACCGAAGAAGGGCATGTTTGTGTGGAACTTAGCGGTAGCGAAGTGGATGAGCGAGGTTTTTGTCAGCTCAGTGTGCAAATAAGTGATACCGGTCTTGGCATGACGCAAGAGCATGTGGAAAAATTGTATAACATCTTCTTTAGAGTGGATGACTCTTTAACGCGCGGCCAAGGTGGCGCCGGAGTGGGCTTACCCTTAGTTCAGGGACTGCTCAAGCTTATGGGGGGAGAGCTCAAGGTTCATAGTGAGCTTGGCAAAGGAACCGTTTTTACTTGCACACTTCCTTTTGAGGTTGGTGATGAAGCTGCACGTAGCACTTTAGAGGGCCTGCATGGCGCAGGCTTGAAATTACCGCAAGATATCTCGGTACAGGGTTTACATATTCTTCTGGCAGAAGATAATGAAATTAATGCTCTTATTGCCACGGAAGTTTTAGAAAGTTTCGGTTGTACTGTGGATGTGGCAGGCGATGGTGAGCAAGCTTTGCTCTGTTTGGAAGAAAAGCCCTATGATGTTATCTTAATGGATTTAGAAATGCCTGTCATGAATGGCTATGAAGCTACCAGAAAAATACGCAGTGAGGCGCGCTTTGCTTCCATTCCTATTTTTGGTATGTCTGCGCACAGTGTAGATGAGATGAAAAATAATGCAGATTTACAAGGTATGCAGGAATATATTACCAAGCCTTTTGAACCACACACATTATTGGCGTATCTTTATGGCTACACTCAAGGGGAAAAGAAACTTTTTTCGTAAAAGCAAGAGGAATAATTAAGAACGGCATGAAAAAAATTATTTATCTCGTGGGAGCACGCGGCTCTGGAAAAAGTACCATAGGGCGTAAAGTGGCTGAATACTTAGCATGGACCTTTGTGGATACCGATACTTTTATTCAAGATAGAGCAGGGTGCTCCATAAGTACCATGGTAGAAAAGGACGGATGGGAGGTTTTTCGTGAGGCGGAAAGCGAGGCTTTGCGCCTGTGCACTGAGCAAGCGCAAGAATTTCCCACGGTCATTGCCACTGGAGGTGGCATGGTTCTTGCCGAAAAAAATCGTCTTCTTATGCGTAAACAAGGCCTCGTCTTTTTTTTGTATGTGCCTGCAAATATTTTGGTTCAGCGGCTTACGCATTCACCCGAAAGCTCGCAACGTCCTTCTCTTACAGAACAAAGCCTTCAAGAGGAAGTGCAAAGTGTGTTAGCAGAGCGTTTACCTTTGTATAAGCAATGCGCGCATACGGTGGTGAACGCCGCTCTTCCCATTGCTCAAGTGACAAAAAAAATATATATTGCCGCCCAGAAACAGTGTCAGATGTAGAGCACACATTGTACGGACACACTAAAGGATTTTTTCATGACAGGAAGTAGTATTGGGCAGGTTTTTCGCCTCACCACCTTTGGGGAGTCCCATGGCGTGGGGCTGGGCGGTATTGTGGACGGATGTCCGGCTGGGCTTTGTTTAGATGAGGCTTTTATTCAAGAGCGTTTAGATAAGCGCAGACCTGGTGGCCTTACAGGGGCTCATGCTCTAGCAGGAACAAATCGTCAGGAGAAAGACCAAGTCAAACTCCTTTCCGGTCTTTTTGAAGGTAAAACTACAGGCACGCCCATTGCATTTGTGGTGTATAATGAAGATCAACGTTCAAAAGATTATGGCGAACTGGCCACCACCTATCGCCCAGGCCATGCGGATAGGGCTTATGATGCCAAATACGGCATAAGGGATTACCGCGGTGGCGGGCGCTCTTCGGGGCGCGAAACTCTTTCTCGTGTGGCGGGCGGTGCCATTGCCGAAGCCGTTCTTAAGGCTGTGGGTATAGAAATTTTTGCTGCCACGGTGGAAGTGGGGGGCCTAGGAGCCCATACTGTAGGCGCTGATGCACTAGACTTACACAAAGAACCGGATATGTGCGGCGCTGAGCAAAGGCCCTTTTTCTCTGCCTATGAAGAGCTTGTGAAACCTTGGGAAGAGCGTGTGGCTCTTGTGCGCGCCGCAGGGGATACCTTGGGCGGTATTGTGCGTATAGAAGTGCGCCATGTGCCTGCCGGTCTTGGGGAACCTGTATTTCAAAAACTCGATGCCATGCTGGCAGCAGCGCTCATGAGCGTGGGCGCCGTGAAGGGCGTTGAAATTGGCGCCGGTTTTGCCGCCGCTCGTATGCTTGGTTCAGAAAATAACGATCCTATGCATACGCTTTCTAGCTTTGCTTCCAACCATGCCGGTGGTATTTTGGGCGGTATTTCTTCGGGGCAAGACATTATACTCCAAGCGGCCATAAAGCCCATTCCATCCATAGCTCTTGCGCAACAAACAGTGCGACAAGATGGTAGTGCCACCACGTTACGTGTGGGGGGGCGTCATGATATTTGCGCCATTCCGCGCGTGGTACCTGTGCTTAAGGCTATGACAGCTTTATGCCTCGCAGATGCTGTGCTTATGCAAAAACGCATGGAGCGCTAAAGCATGGATATGCCTCTTTTACAAGATGACGATGCTGTAGAAATCATAGCCGCAGTGGAGCGTATTATTTTTCATAATGCGGACAATGGCTATACTGTACTTAAAATTCTTCCCCATGGGGCCAAGGATGGTTGTACAGCTGTAGGGCATATGCTGGACCCACAAGCAGGGGTGCAATTAAAAATTCAAGGTAAATGGGTAAATAATGCCCGCTTTGGACGGCAATTGCACGTGGAAAGCTTTGATGAAGTGATGCCTGCTTCCACAGAGGGCATCCGCCTTTACTTAAGCTCCGGCTTGCTCAAAGGCGTGGGGGCCACCACAGCTAGCCGCATTGTGAAAGCTTTTGGCGTGGATACCATTAAGATTTTAGATGAAGATCCAGAGCGCTTGCTGACGGTAAAAGGCATAGGCAAAAAGAATTATAAAGCCATTGTGCAAGGCTGGGCTGAGCATCGCGGTATTCGTGAACTCATGATATTTCTCCAGCCCCACGGCATTACCGCTAACTACGCCGTGCGCATTTATAAGCATTACGGGCCGGAAGCTTTAGCCATTGTGCAGGAAAATCCCTATCGTATGGCCATGGATATACGTGGCATTGGTTTTATTTCAGCGGATAATGCGGCGCAAAAATTGGGCTTTGATAAAGAGCATCCCTTACGGGCGCAGGCCGGCTTGCTGTACACGCTTACCAAGTGTAATGATGATGGGCACGTCTTTATGCCTCAAGAGCGCCTCGTGGCCATGACTTCGGAAAATTTAGAAATTCCCTACGCTCTGGTGGAAGAGGCCATAAGCGTCATTGAAGAGCAAGAGCGTATAGTGTGCGAAGAGATGAACGGAGAAAGGGGAATCTTTTTAGCTCGCTATTATCA
>CAYJPR010000167.1:0-3491 GCA_964372075.1 uncultured Desulfovibrionaceae bacterium
ATGTGGGCGAAGCCATGCAAGTGGCCCGCGATATTTTGCTGGCAGAATATTTACAACTTCCCATACATATTGCCCACGTATCTTGTAAGGCTGTGGTGGATTTATTACGCTGGGGTAAGGCTCGCGGCGTAAAGGTAACAGCAGAAACCTGCCCGCATTATTTATGGCTGGATGACACGGCGCTGGAAGATTACGGCACCGCCGCCAAAGTAAATCCTCCTTTGCGCACGCCGGAAGATAGAGAAGCCCTACGCGCCGCAGTGAAGGACGGCACCATTGATATTTTGGTTACCGACCACGCGCCCCATGCCATTCATGAAAAGGATTGTCCGCTGGATGAATCCCCCAATGGCATTACCGGTCTTGATTTGGCCCTTTCCCTTACGTGGAAATTAGTGCAAGAAAATGTGCTCACAGCGGCAGATTTACAACGCTTGTGGAGCACGCGACCTGCGGAAATTTTTAGCCTTCCCTATAATGGCTTTGCCCCCGGCGATGTGGCTAACTTCTTCCTCTTTGACCCTGCACAAGAATGGGAAGTGAGCCCTGCCACTTTGCATTCCAAAAGCCATAACACACCTTTCCTTGGTGAAACCTTACCCGGTCGCGTGGTAGCTCACTGGCTAAGCGGACATAAAATTATTTAAGGATATATATGAAGACAACACAAAAATGGAGCCTTGCTCTGTGCCTGTTAGGCCTTAGCGTAGCTCCTCTTAACATGAGCATCACTGATGCTACAGCCGCTAAAGCCGTGCCTACAGAGGCTGCACAAAAGGCTACAGGGCTGGACCATGACAGCTATTTAGGCATACCTGCTGTGCCCCATAAGGTGGTCATAAACAGACAAAACACCCGCGCCTTTGCCCAAAGTAGCTTGAAAATTGTGGAGGCTTATGGCGCTAAGGTGGTGGTTTTACCCTTACCTAAGCAAGCCAGCGCTGTGCAATTAAATCTTCCCGATGGCAATGCCACTTTAGTGGCTTGGCAAACAGAAAAAGCCATGCCCTATAAACCGCAAGGTTTCATAGAAAAACAGCGCATTACCTATGAATCCATGGCTAATTCCCTAGGCGGTGCTTTAACAGCCCTGCAGGCACAATATGAGGCTACGGTTAACTCCATGAGCGCCTTGCCCCCCAATCAAGCCGCCGAAGAGTTGAAAAAAACTATGCCTTCCCTGGCTTTACTTGGCACACGTTTGCACTCCACCCAAAGAGATTTAGACGTAGCCAATGCCAGAGCGGCCTTGTTTAAGGATAATATTCCTTTAAGCCAGCAATTGGTCATCAGTCTTGATACCAAGCTTGCCGTAGGCGATGTGGTGCGCGTATCCTATTCCTATACCTTGAACGGCAGTTTTTGGAAGCCCGTGTATGTTATCGATGCCAACACCAGCAACAACACCATTCACTTTAAACTGTTGGCAGATATTCAGCAAAATAGCGATTTAGATTGGGATGCCACCGAAGTGGAGTTAAGCACAGCTCAAGGCAATGAGCAAAATCCTCCTGCAGTACAACCTTGGGTGGTCAACAAAGCTGAAAACATTCAACCCAGAACCTATAATGCGCCCATGCAAAATGCCATGCTCATGGCAAAAGCTGACGTGGAAAGCAGTGGTATGGGCGGTTTTAGGGGAGAAAATGCCTTAGCCGTATGGGCACTCAAAAAGAAAATAGCCATTCCTGAGGGGCAAACATCTCTGATTTTACAAGAAAATGTTCTTCAAGCCCCCTTGGAGCGTGTAGCTAGACCTTCTTCCTATGCCGGTGGCAAGGTATGGCTCAGCGCCGCTCCTAAAATGGTATCTACGTTCTTACCCGTGGGCGAAGCACAGTACCTATTGGACGGCATCCCCGTGGGCCAAGATACCTTTGCCGTAAAGGAAGATAAGATGCCTTTCTTCTTTGGTGTTGACCCCTTGGTTACCGTCAATATTAAGAAAGATATTCGTAAAAGTGACGAAGATGGCATCATTAACAAAGAACAAGTATGGCAATGGGGCTGGACCTACACTGTGGAAAATAAACGCCAGCAAGCAGTAAAAGTACGCCTTGAAGAGCCACAAACCCAATTGGCAGATAAAGCCATCTCTGTGACCTATAAGGACAGCCCTGCCCCCACCAAGGGCCAGGACAAGACCTTTGTGTGGAATCTTGATGTACCCGCACAAGGTAAAACAGCTGTAAAGCGTCATATCACCGTAAAAGCTCCCAAGGGTATGACCATCAACCCTGGTAGATAAAGAAAATAAGTACGTTTGTTTATACATGTAAAGCCCTTAAGGTGATAGCAACATCACTTTAAGGGCTTTTTCTTTTTCCTTGGCGAGCTATAAAAAAAACTTATTTACC
This sequence comes from uncultured Desulfovibrionaceae bacterium, assembly GCA_964372075.1. Classification (GTDB taxonomy): domain Bacteria; phylum Desulfobacterota; class Desulfovibrionia; order Desulfovibrionales; family Desulfovibrionaceae; genus CAYJAD01. The sequence continues at coordinate 2,358 of CAYJPR010000167.1, forward strand.
CAAACAATGTGTAAAAAATAGCAATTAGTCATTGTAAAAGTGCATTTTTTTTCGTACTATAGTAACACATTCTACTAAGGGGTTTGTTATGCACGTACGTAATGCCCATGTGGCTGGTTCATTTTATGAAGGAAATGGTACACAACTTACAGAGTACGTACAGCAGACTTTAGCCGCAGCGCAAACAAAGTCTTACCCCTCGCCTCACAGTCAAGAAAACATACATATGGTGCTTTTGCCCCATGCAGGTCATTTTTTTTGCGGACATGTCATAGCCCAAACCTTGGCCCCTGTACATTTACCGCAAACGCTCATTTTACTTGGCCCCAACCATACAGGAAGGGGAACAGCTCGCTCTGGTCTTGCTGTGTGGAGTAAAGGACAGTGGCAAAGCCCCTTGGGCTTGGTGCCCATTGCTGAAGATATAGCCGAAGAACTCATACAAAGCGACGCCGGTTTTACCCATGACACTGCGGCCCATGAATATGAGCATTCTTTAGAAGTGTTGCTCCCTTTTTTACAATGTGCTGTGCCGGATTTTCGCATGGTGCCCATTTGTGTGGGGACAGGTCATGTGGAAGCGCTCAAAAAAGCCGGCTTACTTTTAGCACATTGTATACATGAAAGGCAAAAACAAGGAGAAGACATAGCGCTGGTGCTCTCATCAGACATGCACCATTTTTCCAACCACGAAGAAACATTGGAGCTGGATAATCACGCGCTACAGGCCATTTTAGAACTAGACCCAGTCAAACTCTATAACACTGTTAAACAATTAAACATTTCCATGTGTGGGGTGTACCCTGCCATCATGGCGATATATGCATGCAAGGCACTTGGTGCAAAAAAGTGCAAGCTCGTAACCCATACGACTTCCTATGAAAAAGGTAAGGATAGCCAGCGTACAGTGGGCTATGCGGGCCTTTTTGTGCCAAAAAACACTTGCTAAAAAAGGTAAAGGTGTGCATAAATGTTGAGGAGCGGGCTTTGCTAAAAAAATAGCCAAGGCCCTAGTTTATGTTTATCAAATTGGAGGAAGTATGGCTCAACAAAGTTCAGAAGTTGTCGTTGACAGAGCACAATCGTCTTGGTCAGATCTATGGAAAAAAGAAGATTATTGGGCCATATGGCTCG
>CAYJPR010000168.1:0-3463 GCA_964372075.1 uncultured Desulfovibrionaceae bacterium
TATTTTCTGGGTGTGGAACCACAGCAAAATCTTGGCCTGTAAATTTCTGTAAAGCTTCTTTGAGTAGGGGCAATTTCACGCGCGTATTAAAGCACGGGCCAAAGGGGCGTTCGTTGATAATGCCAAAAACAGGCAAAGGATAGGTATCTTGTATGCCTGATGTTAAATCGCGCTCACAAGCCACAGCCAAAATAAGTTTGGGTCTTGTTTCCACCACAATTTTACGGGCAATGGTACCACCTGTGGCAATGACCACCGCACAGCCAAAAGCATCACGCAAATCTAAAATTTCCCCAAGGGTGCACTTACCACAGCGGCGGCATAAGTCTATATTTTGAGAAGCTCTGTAGGGGCACTCAGCATTTTGAATGCAGTGAGGCAAAAGCACGAGAATTTGTTCCGGAGAAATTTTCTTTTCCCCATTACCCAGCTCGCCCAGCACCATTTCATTATTCACCTTCACAAAAGACAGGCGAATGTTTTCACGTGGAACACGCAATACCCTACCCAGCAAAAGCATAAGGGGAAACATGAGGCGCACAGTAAGACCATGCACTTTTTTCAGACCCCAAATATTTTTACCCGTGTACACATAATACACAAGGGTGACGCACATCCAGGCAACACATAAAATAAGTACAGCGCTGACAATACCCAGCACATAGGGCAAGCTCACATGTATGGCAGAAAATCCCACATAGGGAATAAGCCATGCCAGCAAAATAAATAGGCAGAGCAAAACGCAAGAGCCATACATAAGGGTAATGAAAAGCCACTTACCCACACCGCCATACAAATGCTTAGGTAGCGAATGAGGATTTTTTTGCCAAAACATAGTTAGCCTTGTTCCCACTGCACCGTGGCTAGATGCCCTTGGCCTTTTGTGAGGTAACCATTACCAAAGGCGGCGGCGTCCATTTCTCCCTTACCTTGAGGGCGTACTTTTGTAAGCACATACCAAGCATCGGCAGTGGCAATGGCCAGAGAACCGTCTCCAAGGCGCCATAATTCACCGCTCTTAGGCGTATTTACACCATCTCCGCCCCATGCGGCATAATCAGCCACCAGAGCGCCAATACGCCCCGGGCTAAGCTTTATATCACAAAAATCTTTTTCGGGCCTCAAAAGGCGCGCTTGAGCACCGGGCCAAGAGGTGACACCGCGAAGCTGTGCATGCACGGCACGGGCGCTTTGCTTAAAATTGAGCAGGCCATCTTCTTTGCGCAGTTTAGGGGCATGGGTAAAAGCCGCATGGTCTTGCGTAATGGCAGGAACATCTTCTCCATCAACCATACGTTGCAAGAGTTCCAATAAGGCATCAGCGCCCACATCTGACAAAAGCTCATGCATGCTATCAGAAGTATGCTCGCCCACGGGTACCGTTTTGCTCATGTACACAGGACCACTATCCAGACCGGCTTCCATTTGCATAATGGCAACGCCAGTCTCTTCATGACCATCCATAATGGCACGCTGAATGGGGGCCGCTCCGCGATATAAGGGCAAGAGAGAACCGTGAATATTTATGGGGGCAATACGCGGAATATCCAGCACTGATTGGGGCAAGAGAAGGCCATAAGCCGCTACCACTAAAACATCGGGCTTAAGGGCCGCTAAAGTGTCTCTGTCTTCCTCAGCCTTGAAATTCAGAGGCTGATATACAGGAATGTTATTTTCTTCTGCCAGCACTTTTACTGCAGGGGGTACAAGCTTTTTACCGCGCCCTGCTGGCCTATCGGGTTGACAATAGGCCGCAGTGACGCGGCAAAAGGGGCTTTGAAGTATTTTTTGTAAAATATGGGCCGCAAAGGGCGGTGTGCCCATAAAAACCACCGAAAGTTGTGCTCTATCTTGCGCCACATCTCACCTCGTAATTAACCAGTACGCTTGAGAGCTTTTTTAACTTTACCCTCAAACATGGTGCGCCGTAAACGGCTAATATGATCTATAAAAAGTTTACCATTTAAATGGTCAAATTCATGCTGGGCCACAATGGCAGGGAAATCTGTTAAAATTTCATCCACTGTATTGCCTTCTAAATCTTGAGCTGTAATGCGCACAGATTCATAACGCTTCACATCGGCGCGATAGCCAAAAGGCACAGAAAGGCATCCTTCCTGACCGCTATTAATAACTTCGCCTAAAAGTTCCAATGTGGGATTAATATAAACCCGCAAATCTTTTTCTTCGTCACTGCCAGAGGCATCCATAATGAAAATACGCACAGCTTTGCCCACTTGCGGCGCCGCTAGGCCCACACCGGGTGCATCGTACATGGTTTCAGCCATGTCTGCTACAAATTGGCGGATTTCTGGGGTAATCTCAGCCACAGGGTCACACACTTTGGCTAAAATAGGATCTGGGTAGGACAGCAATTCTAAAATCGCCATAATAAACCTCAATTCATCACAAAAATATATACATAAATAAGCACTGAGGGCTCATATTCAAGCCCCCAGTGCACAGATATTTATGCTTCGCTCTTATTTTCTGTCACTACCTTCTCACGCAAGCGCAAGCCAAGCTCGCGTAATTGCTTAGAAGATACAGCAGAAGGAGCAGCAGTAAGTAAGCAGGTAGCTCTTTGCGTTTTGGGGAAGGCTATAACATCACGAATGCTAGGCGCTTCACATAAAAGCATAACCAAACGGTCAAGACCAAAAGCTATGCCGCCATGAGGTGGCGCGCCGTGCTCAAGGGCATTTATAAGAAAGCCAAATTGCTCTTCAGCTTCTTCTGGGCTAAAGCCAAGGGCATTGAACATATCTCTTTGCACTTCACCGGAGTGAATACGAATGGAACCGCCGCCCACTTCAGAGCCGTTAAGCACCATGTCATAAGCACGGGCACGAGCTTTGGCAGGATCAGTACGCATAAGTTCCATATGGCCTTCTGCAGGAGAAGTGAAGGGGTGGTGACAAGCCACATAACGATTTTCTTCAGCGTCATGCTCGTATAAGGGGAAGTCAGTAACCCAGAGGAAATTAAAGGTATTTTCAGGCACAAGCTTAAGATAGGAACCCAAATGCACGCGTAAGTTACCAAGGGCTGCATTAACCATGGCGCTCTCCCCTGCTTGGAAGAAGGCAATATCGCCCACTTGCAAATCAAGGGCATTTTTAATGGCTTCTTTTTCTTCATCGGAAAGGAATTTAGCAATGGGAGATTGCCATTCGTTTTCACGAACTTTAATCCATGCCAAGCCTTGAGCGCCGTAAATTTTGACAAATTCGGTAAATTCATCAATTTCCTTGCGGGAAAGGCTTTCACCACCGGGCACTTTCATACCCTTAACCAATTCAGCAGATGCAAAAAGTTTAAAGCCGGAGCCACGCACAGAAGAGGTAATATCCACCAGCTCAAGACCAAAACGTGTGTCAGGCTTATCAACACCATAACGACCCATGGCGTCATCGTATTTCATACGCGGGAAAGGTAAGGTAATATCCATATCTTTCACAGC
>CAYJPR010000169.1:0-3453 GCA_964372075.1 uncultured Desulfovibrionaceae bacterium
TGTATTGATCTAGAGACATGGAATCCGTCATTTACTTTCCTATACAAAAATTGGCAAAAATCTTATCTAACAGCTCGTCGGCGCTGTCAAGGCCTGTGATTTGCCCCAAAAGTGCAACAGCTGTGTCTAAGCGTACAGAACAAATATCATAAGGCACATGAGCAGTTATATCACTCAAGAGCAAAGCCAGTTCTGCGCTGGCATCTTGTAAGAGCAAGGCTTGGCGCATATTGGGCACCACATCCCCTGCTTCGGGCTCTGTGGAACTTTCTTGCAATATCACCGCCTTAATGGCAGTTGAAAGATCTTGCAAGCCTGTTCCCTCCTTGGCGGACACAAGAATACACTTTTTTGCTAGGTCTTGCCAAGAGGGAGGAAGCAAAGGACTTGGAGCAATATCGCTTTTATTCCAAATAAGCACGGTTTTTTCATTTTGAGCAAGGGCATAGCCTTCTTCCCCAAGATGCAAGGCGGCTTCTGCGCCAAGACTTCCGTCTAGCAAAAAGAGCACGGCATCGGCTTCGGCAATGCGTTCACGACTGCGAGCAATGCCCATACGCTCCACTGTATCCAAGGCTTCTCGTAAGCCCGCTGTATCGGTAATACGTACGGCTAGCCCGTCTAAATTAAGGCCTTCTTCTAAAAAATCTCTGGTGGTGCCGGGAATATCCGTTACTAAGGCTCTGTTATAGCCAAGAAGCGCATTGAGCAAGGAAGATTTACCAGCATTTACAGCCCCTGCCAACACCACAGAAGCCCCTTCTTGCCAATGTCTACCTCGGGCATAGGCTACTAGCAAATCCTCCACAGCCTGGCGCACTTCACCAATGACAGCGCCAAAGGCTTCGGGAGAAAGGCATTCCACTTCTTCTTCGGGAAAGTCTACAGCCACGCATACTTCCATGCGTAAATGCTCCAGCTTTTCGCGCAGGTCGGCTACTTTTTTCCCCAATAAGCCTTCCAATTTAGCCGAGCCTAAATGTAAAGCAGCCTTGCTTTTGGCGGCAATCATTTCTGCCACAGCTTCGGCTTGGGTTAAATCCATGCGTCCATGCATGAGAGCACGGCGAGAAAATTCACCACGTTCTGCAAGGCGCACCCCACGGCCTACCAAAGACTCCAGCAAAGTTGCCATGAGCATTTGCCCGCCATGGGCGTGGATTTCTACCACATCTTCACCGGTGAATGTTTTGGGACCAGGCATATAGACAGCCAAAACATCATCTAGCATGGCGCCAGTGATGTCAACAAAATGCCCACGGTGCAAAGTCCAAGGGCGAAAATCTTTAAATTTTTCGCTGGAGGACATAAAAACTTGCTGTAAGCAGGCCTTGGCATCGGGGCCGGAAATACGCACTATGCCAATACCCCCAGAGCCTAAGGGGGTGGCTATGGCCGCTATGGTATCGTTATACAGCATAGAAATCTCTTAAGTACACATAAGCCACTCCCCTGTATAAGAGAGTGGCTTATGGCAAAGTCTTATAGTATTTTGGCCTTAGCCGCGCTTACGTTGAATAATCACACGTTTGAGCGGGCCATCTCCGGAACTGCGCGTTACAAGGTCTGTGGCATCTTGTAAAACCACATGCACAATGCGTCTATGGTACGAAGACAATGGCCTTGTGGAATGGGCCTTGCCTGTGGCGCGCACACGCTCCGCCAAAGCTGTAGCCAATTCACTGAGCTTTTCATCTTGACGGGTGCGATAATCACCGGCGTCCAATTGTACACGCACAGCCGCGTCCATGGCACGAGACACAATACGCGATGTAATATATTGTAAAGAGGCTAAGGTTTGCCCCTCACGACCTATGAGCAAGCCAGAATTTTCATCGCAATCCAAATGCACATGCACACGCCCTTCATGAAGCTTCATTTCCAAAGGCACTTCACCCACTATGGGACGAGTTAGCATGCCCACGGCTTCCAAGGTGACGCTTTGTAAGCGCTCTTGGTCCAGCTCCTCTAAGGGGATACGGCGTACATTTTCACTTTCTTCCACATCATCACCAAAACCCATGGAGTCCATATGCTCGGTGGGAGCTGGCTTATGAGCCGGCTTGGAAGCGTGGTGCTTATTTTGTGGGCGACGGTTATCACGATTGTCGCGGCCTTCGCGCCCTTCACGATTATCACGATTATCACGTTGTGGCTTAGCCTCACGACGTGGCTTTCTTTCAAAACGCTCGCCACCATGGCCTTCAGCGCGGTTACCGTCCACCTCTACGCGATTACCATCTGCCTCTATGCGATTACCATTACGCTCTTGGCGATTGCCATTGCGCTCGTTACGCTCAGTGCGCTCGTGGCGATGACCTTGGCGTTCATGACGCTCGCGGCCTTCTCTAGGCTCACGAGTTTCTTTACCCTCACGGCGAGGCTTTTGCGATTTCTCACGCTGGCCTTGACCAGAAGCTGCAGAAGAAGCACGTTCGTCAGAATTTGCCACATGAGCATCGCCTTCAACGGCCTGCTTATGGGCAGGGGCTTTGTCCTTGCCATTGCCCTTGGCTTTCTCCGCGGTTTTAGCGGGGGCCTTAGCGGGCGCAGGGTCAGCTTCGGTTTTGACAGCAGGAGTAGCTTCAGGCGAAGCTTCTACCTTGGGCGCAGCGGCGGCTTTTTTGGAACGGCCCAAAATATCATCCACCGCATCTCGCAATTGCACGCGGCGAGCGCGAATAATTGCCTTACGCGCGCCCACCAAACCAAATATGCCGGATTTAGCATCTTGTACTATATCAATTTCCAAACGTTCGCGTGAAGTATCGTAATAAGAACACGCTTCACGAATGGCATCATCAAGGCTTTTGCCTGTAAACTCTTTAAAGCCTTCCATACATTTTCCTTGTTATTATGCTGCTTGTTTTTCAGCTTGGCGCAATAAGAGCCATTGTTGCAACATGGACAAGAGGTTATTAACAAGCCAGTACAGTACCAAACCGGAAGGGAATGATAAGAACATAAAGGTGAAAATCACTGGCAAGAACATCATGATTTTTTGTTGCATGGGATCACCCATGGGCGGACTCATCTTTTGCATAAAGAACATGCTCAAGCCCATGATGATGGGCGTGATATAGAAGGGGTCTGCTTGGGATAAATCTGCCAGCCACAAAACATCGGTGCCGGGAAAATAGGTCACAAAGGAAGCGCCACGCAATTCAATGGAGGTAAGCAATGCTTGATACAAGCCAAAGAATACGGGTAATTGCACCAGCATGGGCACGCAACCGCTGGCAGGATTAATGCCATAGGTCTTATGCAAAGCCATGGTTTCGCGAGTTAGGGCTTCTCTGTCATCGGCATACTTTTCTTGAATGGCCTTAATCATGGGCTGTAATTTGCGCATTTTAGCCATGGAAGCGTAGCTTTTGGCAGTGAGAGGCCAGAATAAAATCTTAATACCTACAGTGAGTAAGATAATGGCTATACCCCAGTTATTGGCAAAGC
>CAYJPR010000170.1:0-3452 GCA_964372075.1 uncultured Desulfovibrionaceae bacterium
GGAAGGGAAAACTTTTGCTAGCGCCAAAAAGTTTTCCCTTCCCCCACACCCCCTTCCCTTTCAAAACGCGCTATTTTATCTTCTTCCCATACTCCCCATGCGGCCCATATTTTCATACTAAGCCCGTTTTATTCCGCCAAGAAAGTTTTTTGGAAGGGGGGTCTGGGGGGAGAACATTTTGTTCACAAAAGGTTTCCCCCCAGCAGGCTATAAAAAGGAAATTATTTCATGTTAGAATTTGTTATCTTTGCCTCTGGGGCTTTAATTATGGTCTTAGAGATGGTGGGTGCGCGTTTAATGGCGCCGCATTTGGGCACTTCTGTCATTGTGTGGACAAGCCTCATTGGCGTTGTTTTGGCTTGCTTGGCAGTGGGCGCTTTTTTGGGCGGTCGTTTAGCAGATAAAAAACTTTCCCTCACCATGCTGGCACGTATTTTAGCCGGCGCCGGCCTTGGCTGCGCTCTTACGGCTTTGGGCCATCGCTTGGTGGGTACCAGTATAAGCACCGGCATTGATAATATTTATTTAAGCGCAGTGGTGGCGGCCTTATGCCTTTTTGCCCTACCTGCCTTGGCCTTTGGCATGGTTTCGCCCTATATTATACGCTTGCGCTTGGCAGATATTTCCACTTCCGGCGCCACAGTGGGGCGCCTGTACGCCTTATCTACCACGGGTAGCATTGTGGGCACTTTTTTGGGCGGCTTTGTGCTCATTTCCTATTTTTCCAGCACTTATATTTTATTGGGTACGGCGGCCTGCATGTTTTTGCTTTCGCTCATGGTAAGCGTGAGCAATCTTTCTCATAAAAAATCCCGTGCGCAAACAACGTCCACCCTGCTGCTTTTATTAAGCATTCCTGCCATTGCTTTTATCAATGCCGATGTGGAGTATAATATGCATATGCGTGGCACCCCTCCACCGGTGGAAACACCCTATAATAGCATACGCTTAAGCCGAGGTATGAATCAAGAATCTCGCCCTGTGCTCTATATGGCTACGGACCCCGGCTATGCGCAATCTGGCACGTATTTGGATAAACCTGCGGAATTACTTTTTGACTATACCAAGTACTATGCTCTGGGCACGGTGCTCTTTCCCAAGGCGCAAAGCGTGCTTATGCTGGGCGGCGGCGGTTATTCCATTCCCAAGTGGTTACTGGCTGGGCATGGGGGGCTAGATAGCGAAACCTTGCGCCTTGATGTGGTGGAGCTAGACCCGGGAATGACGGCTTTGGCAAAAGAGTATTTTGGTCTTGAAAATGACGCACGTATGCGTATTTTTCACGAAGATGCTCGCCGTCATCTTACCACCAATAGCCAGCAATATGACTTAGTTTTTGTGGATGTTTTTAATTCCCATTATTCTGTGCCCTTTCACATGGGCACGGTGGAAGCAGCACAGGCCATGCGCCGTGCTGTAAGTCCAGATGGGGCTTTGATGATGAATATAATTTCTGCCTATGAAGGGGAAAATAGTTATATTTTACAAAGTATTTATGCTTCCTTGCAGCAATCTTTTGAACATGTCTATGTTTTTGCGGTGGAACCCGGAGCGCCGCTGGAAGCTGTGCAAAACTTTATGGTACTGGCTTTGCCAAGGGACAATGCCAAAGTACAAACTATTGTGGAAAATTCTGAAAAAAAGCAGAACTTCTCCCCTACTATACAAAACATTCTAGCCGCACGCATGCAAAAGGCTGTACCTCAAGAAGTACCGGCCCTGCGGGACGACTTTGCCCCCGTGGAGCGCTATGCCCAGGCATTGCTAAAAGAGTAATATATGACTGCAGAAATATTTGAATTAAGTGTCCATTCTTTATCCCACGACGGTCGCGCTGTGGGACGTTTGGAAAATCGCGTTATCTTTGTGGAAGGCGCTTTACCCGGACAAACCATTCGCGCCAAGGTTTTAAAGAGTAAGAAAAACTTTGCCGAAGCTCAATGTATAGAAGTGCTCAAAGAAGCGCCGGACAGCATCACTGCGCCTTGCGCCCATGCCAGCCATTGCGGCGGTTGCGCCCTACAAACCATGCCGGCAGAAACGCAGTTAGAGTGGAAAGAGCGCATGGTTGTGGAAGCCATGACACGCATTGCCAAACTGAGCCCGGAAGCTTTGGAATGCATTGCCCCCATTGTACCCTCTCCTGCACCTTGGGGCTACCGCAATAAAATGGAATTTGCTTTTGGGCAAGATGCAGAGAAAAATCTCACCTTGGGTTTACGCGCTAAAGCTTCCCATGAGGTGCATGATGTGCCGCATTGTCGCCTTTTGCCCGAAGGCTGTATGGACGTGGTACAAAGGGTAAAAACCTTGTGCCAGAACATGGGATTACGCGCATGGGGTGGTAAAGAGACTGAGCATGAAGCAAGCATTTTACGCCATCTGGTGGTGCGCTGTCCTCGTACTCCTAAAAATAGCGAAGCTCAAAGCACGCAACAATTGTTGCTCAATCTTATCACAGCGCCGGCTTCTCGGGATATGCGCCTAAACCTCACCCGCCTTGGTAAAGAGCTTATGCAAAGCTGTCCGCAAGTGACGGGCTTTGTGCTGGAAGAAAGACGCTCTGCCTCCATGGTGGCCCAAGGCGAACACGGTATTGCCACCCTTGGCGACACCGTCTTACAAGAACAGCTAGGCGGCATAGACTATAGCTTTGGCCATAATGCTTTTTTCCAAATCAATACAGCGGCGGCAGAAAATTTATGTAGTGAGCTCAAAAACATGGCCGGCCCCCTGCTGGAAGATTTACAAGCTCCTGAGGTTCAACACCAAAATGGTGACACGCCTTGTATATGGGATGTATACTGCGGTGTGGGCGCCCCCGGTTTAAATTTAGCCTCTGCCTTTAAAACCCTTAAGCCGCATTTGTATGGCGTGGAAATTAACCCCAAAGCCATTGGCATGGCCCAAAGAAATGCGCAGTATTTAGAAGATATAGCGCATATTAGCCAAGCGCAGTATGTGGCTAATGATGCCAAAAGAGCCTTAAAAGCTTGGCCTGCGCCGCAAATAATTTTGCTGGACCCACCACGCGCCGGTCTTGCCCCGGAAGTTGTTGCACACGTGGCTAAAAGTGAAGCTAAGTATATACTGTATGTTTCGTGTAATCCGGCAACCCTTGCACGGGATGTGGCTTTGCTTGGTGAAAACTATGCGCTGGAAAAGCTAGTTCCTTTTGACTTTTTCCCGCAAACGCCCCATGTGGAAAGTTGTGCGCTTTTGGTAAAGAAAAGTTCATAGATTTTTTGCCAGCTGCACAGATGCATACAGCTTGGGCTAAAAATGCGTAAAGGACGTTTTTCCACTTCGACTGTTGACGCCAAAAGCACTTTGTGGTACAAAGAACAGGCTTTGTGAAATGGGGTACAAACCATTATGAATTTAAGCGATAGAGTAAAGAAAAAGAGCAAAACCATGGAAGTTTTCGCCACGGCGGGCACCATTGGAATGCA
>CAYJPR010000171.1:0-3449 GCA_964372075.1 uncultured Desulfovibrionaceae bacterium
AAAGTTGCCACCCTTATGGCACAGGGCAGCAAGCAAGTTGCCAATCTTTTCCGTCAGGCCAACGACACCGAAGGTTTGGAGTTATTACAAGACCTTTTAGATGTAACCCGCGATTTCATGGGCATGATTGAAGCTTTGCGCAACCAATTTAACATTGAAAAAAGCGAAGAAATTACTGCCAATTCTGAAAAACTCTCTGCACTACTTGCTGAAATGGCCGAAGTACTTGAAAGTGAAGATTGGGTGCTTTTTGCCGATTTATTAGAATATGAATTCCTTCCCACATGTGAAGCTTGGCAGCAAATTATACTTAACTTCCAAGCGAATATTAAAAAACCACAAGAGTAATGCCTAACCTATTTGCCTAGGAGAGAACATATGCCAAAAGCAGACACACTTCTCGACGAAGCCATTGAAATTGGTAAGCAAGAATTACGAGCCATTAATGCCAATGATGAGGTAAAGGCCGCACAATTGGCAGAAAAACGCAGTGCCCTTATACAAGCAGCTTGGGAACAGCGCCATGACTGTGACCCAAAAGTCTATAAAGCCAAACTGCTCCAATTACAAAGCATGCAGAAATTTTTGACCAATGTGGTGCAAGAGCAAAAAAATACATCCGGTAAAAATGTTGTGCGTGCTCGCAAAGAAACAAAACGCATGGATGGCTATAAAAAAGCCATGTCCTATACATAAAAAAAAGACTGCGGTAACGCAGTCTTTTTTTACATCCTATAGAAATTTTAGCCTATTTCACATTTTCGATATACTTAGCTAAAGAGGCCTTTTCTTCTGCACTCATGGCATCAAAAAGTTTTTTCATGGCTGTAAACTTACTTCCTTGATAATAAGCAAATTTTTCCAATAAATACCCTTCTGACTTACCAAAAATAACACGCTTTTGATCTGTATGACAGGAAGCACAAGGCTTAAATAAAGCTTCGCCTAATGCCTCAGCCTGCGCTGAAGAAATAAGGGGAGCTATATACAGAGCTGAACACAAAAAAACACCTAAAAAACACGAAACTTTTTTCATAAAACCTCCGGAATTTACAGGGTGAAATCATGCAATAGCAAATTCTTACTTAAAAACTATGCTTTGTCAAAGTAAATTTTATGTTAACAGCTATTTTTTCGCACTTGCCACAATGATAATGGCTTTTTCATGGTCATCTTTCAGCATATCTTGTAAGACGCTGACATCGCCAAAGTTGGTGAAGGGGCCTAACTTTTCCACGCCGCCTTTATTCTTTTTTTGCACTTGTAAATAAAAAGCTTCCGAGCTGTCTAGCATATTCCCCGAAACATCACTTACAAGGCGCATGGTCACAGGGGTTACGCCGCGCACGCCAAGGTCCAATTCCATGGCAGCAGAACGCGATAAGTCCACACAGCGCTTAGGGGAAACAGGGCCACGGTCGGTGATAATCACTACAGTTTTCACACCGGTAGTTGTATCTGTAACCTCCAACACTGAACCGAAAGGCAAGGTACGGTGAGCCGCTGTGGGCCTATCCATATCGTATATGGGGCCGCTGGCTGTGGTCTTTCCATGAAAGTTCCCCCCATACCACGAGGCTTCACCAGCCATCATATGGCTTTTTTCTTTAGTTTTTTTTCTTGCTTCTGCTTCTTGAGGCATAAAGGCAGTTAGTAGACCACAAAGTAATATAAAACCTAAAAATATTTTATCAAACATGAACTTTCTCTCTCTCCTTACTCTTGCCACCGTGTAGGGGCCATGGGGCTAATGAGCTCTACCTAATGGAGCATAGAGCCTTTGTCAAGGAAAGTACTTGCTATTTTTCGTCAAAAATATTTTCCCCCTTGCGAGTATAAGTAAATAAAAAAAGCGGAGTCTGTACATACAAACTCCGCTTTGCTCTTCTCATATATAGGCTTTTTATAAAGCTGGCGGCACATATTCTCCGCGAGAAACCATGGCTTCCACTTGAGCCACGTCTTTATCACCACGACCGGATAAGTTTACCAAAAGATGTGCATCCTTAGGTAATGTAGGAGCTAAGCGCATGGCCGCCGCCACAGCATGGGCAGATTCCAAAGCAGGCAAAATACCTTCGCAACGCGAAAGCATAAAGAAAGCGTCTAAAGCTTCTTTGTCATCAACACTTGTGCATTGTAAACGATTATTATCTTTTAAATAAGCTAAGAAAGGACTTACTCCTGGATAATCCAAACCAGCCGATACCGAGTGTACAGCATGGGGCTCGCCATCATCGTGGCAAAGTACATACGACTTATACCCATGTATAATGGCAGGTTTTCCAAGGCATAAAGAAGCCGCATGTTGACCATAACCAGTGCCGCTTCCGCCGGGCTCTACAGCCACAAGGTTCACCTGTGCATCATTTAAGTAATGCATGAAAGCGCCCACAGCATTGGAACCTCCACCCACACAAGCCAAAACAGAATGCGGTAAACAACCCGTAAGAGCCTGCATTTGACGGCGAGACTCTTCACTAGTCACAGCCTGAAAATAACCCACCATGGCAGGATAGGGATAGGGCCCCACAGCAGAGCCAAGCAAATAGAAGGTGCTATCCATATTTTCAATAAGGTCTTCAATAGCCATATCCACAGCATCTTTAAGGCCCTGATAGCCCTTGGTAGCTGCCACCACTTTAGCGCCCATCATTTCCATACGAAACACATTCAGCCGCTGACGTTCAATGTCCTTTTGCCCCATATAAATAACGCATTCCATGCCCATAAGAGCCGCCGTAGCAGCTGTGGCCACACCATGCTGGCCTGCTCCTGTTTCAGCAATAATGCGCTTTTTCCCCATGCGTTTAGCTAAAAGAATTTGCCCCACGGTATTATTCACCTTATGGGCGCCAAGGTGGTTTAAATCTTCACGCTTAAGGTATATTTGCGCTCCGCCGCAGTGGTCAGATAAACGCTGACAATGAAAAATGGGCGTTTCGCGGCCCTGATAGTGCTGCATATAATGGGCTCTTTCAGCCACAAATTCCGGATCATCTTTATAACGCACAAAAGCCGCGCCCACTTCATTAAGAGCCACTTGTAAAGCTTCAGGCACGTATTGACCGCCGTACTCGCCAAAATTTCCATCAAATCCTATATTTACATCAAACATTATGAACTCCTTATTTTTTGATTTTTCTGTTCGCATTCTGTTGAGAATTGTATACAATATACAGACGATCCTGTCAAAACTTTTTTATAAGGATTTATCATACCATTATTACAGTGTTTTTCCTAAAAAACACTAAATGATGCGTAGTCATACGCTTTGCGGTCGTCAGTTCTTTTTCAAACAGTTACTTCTAACAGGCTGTTCGACTGGAGACCGACCCAACGGGCGCACAAAGTGCGTTCATGTTAGGTGAGTCCGCGAGCCTTACATAAATCGAGAGCAACGCAAAAAGCAAGCTTAACAAAGCAGACAGCCCTTTTTCAACAGCCTG
>CAYJPR010000172.1:0-3446 GCA_964372075.1 uncultured Desulfovibrionaceae bacterium
TATACATTTACCGACACAGAACAAGCTATTTTGCGCATTGTGCAAAAAAATCTGCCTGATTCTGCCACGCCCTATGCAGACATTGCCCAAAGCGTGGGTTGTACCGAAGAACAAGTGCTAGAGCTTTTACAAAAACTTAAAGACGAAGGTGCCATTCGTCGCTTTGGTGCCAGCATTAAGCATCAAAAAACAGGCTGGAATTATAATGCCATGGTGGCTTGGCAGGTAAGCGAAGCTGAAGCCGATGCCTTTGGCGCCATTGCCGCCAAGCACGCCCATATTTCTCATTGCTACTTTCGCCCCTCATCTGCGCAAGACTGGCCCTACACATTATACACCATGACTCATGGGCGCAGTGAAGATGAATGCCAGCAAACCATAGCTGAAATCCAACAAGCTACCGGCGTCACTGTGTACGCAGTGCTGGATAGCATTCAAGAATATAAAAAAATATCCATGACCTACTTTTAAGGAAAACACCATGCAAGAAACTCAATCCCAAGCTCTTTTTGAGCGCGCTCAGGCCCTCATACCCGGCGGTGTAAACAGCCCCGTACGCGCTTGCAAAAATGTGGATAGCATTCCTCTTTTTATCAAACAAGCTCAAGGCTGCGAACTTATAGACGCTGACGGCAATAGCTATATTGACTATGTGCTCTCTTGGGGCCCCATGATTTTAGGTCATGCCCATGCAGAAGTTACAGCCGCCGTGCAAGCTGCAGCCGCTCGCGGAACCAGCTACGGCGCCCCTTGCGAAGATGAAATATTACTGGCAGAAGCTGTTATTGCCGCACTGCCCAGCGTAGAAATGGTGCGCATGGTTAACTCCGGCACCGAAGCCACCATGAGCGCTTTGCGTTTGGCCCGCGGCGTTACAGGTAGGGATAAAGTTGTTAAATTTATTGGTTGTTATCATGGCCATGCGGACTCCTTTTTAGCCGCTGCCGGATCCGGCATGGCTACCCTTTCCATTCCCGGCACCCCCGGTGTACCGGAAGCCGTCGTAGCCGACACTTTACTGGCTACCTACAATGACCTTGAAGCCGTAAAGAGCCTCTTTACGGCACAAGGGGAAAACATAGCCGCCATTATCGTGGAACCTGTAGCCGCCAACATGGGCCTTGTTCCCCCCAAGCCCGGATTTTTAGAAGGCCTACGCGAGCTTTGCACCGAGCATGGCGCTTTACTTATTTTTGATGAAGTTATCACCGGCTTTCGCTTAGCCTATGGCGGAGCACAAGAGTACTTTAATATTACCCCAGACTTAACCACATTTGGTAAGATTATTGGTGGAGGTTTACCCGTGGGTGCCTATGGCGGTAAGAAAGAATATATGCAACGCATTGCCCCTTGCGGCGATGTGTATCAGGCTGGTACCTTGTCAGGTAATCCCTTAGCCATGGCCGCAGGTCTTGCCACCTTAAAGCTTTTGGCCCAAAGCGATTATGCGGCTTTAAGCGCTCGCACTGCAGATTTTGCTGCGCAAATGCAAAGTATTTTACGTGAGAAAGGTCATAGCGTTAATGTACCTGCCCTTGGGCCCATGTTCTGCCCCTTCTTTACCCAAGAAGAAGTGTGGGATTTTGATGCAGTAAAGCGCTGCGACTCTGCTAAATTCACTCGTTTTTATAAAGCTTTACGCCACAAAGGTATTTATATTGCTCCTGCTTCCTTTGAAGCTGGAATGATGAGCTTTGTACACAGTGATGACCATTTGCGTAAGACCTTAGACATCATTAAAGAGCTCGAATTCTAATAATATTCTACTATAAAAGCACAAAGCCCTTCATGTTTACACGAAGGGCTTTTTTTATGAGTTGCAAGTAAAACCTTTAAGCCATGCGCAAAAACACAGCGCATACTTGTGAAAGAAATCTCAAAAGTACATTGACAAAAGAAGGCACACAAGCGTACAGTAGCTGAGTAAGGTTTTATACTCAATAACATGGTAAAAAATATCCCTATTGTGAGGAGGTTTTCAATGAATATTCTTATTTTTGGGCCCAATGGTAGCGGAAAAGGCACACAAGGCAACTTGGTTAAGGAAAAATACAACCTAGCTCATATTGAGTCCGGGGCAATTTTCCGCGAACATATTGGCGGCGGCACTGAGCTTGGCAAAAAAGCCAAGGAATATATTGACCGCGGCGACCTTGTGCCTGATGAAATTACCATCCCCATGATTTTAGAAACCCTTAAAAGCAAAGGCCAAGAGGGTTGGCTTTTAGACGGTTTCCCCCGCAATATTGTGCAAGCACAAAAACTGTGGGATGCTTTACAGGCTGAAAATATGCCCTTAGATTATGTTATTGAAATTTTACTCCCACGTGAAATTGCAAAAATGCGCATCATGGGCCGTCGCCTGTGTGCTAATAACAATAATCACCCTAACCATATTTATATTGACGCCATTAAGCCCAATGGCGACGTTTGCCGCGTGTGCGGTGGTGCCCTTTCGGCCCGCGCCGACGACCAAGACGAAGACGCCATCAACAAGCGCCATGATATTTATTACAATACCGAAGACGGCACCTTGGCAGCTGCCTATTTCTACAAAGACCTTGCAGGCAAAGGCGCCACCAAATACATTGAACTCAATGGCGAAGGTGACATCAATGCCGTAAAAGATGCTCTTATGGCCAAACTTGCTTAAAGAGCTCTTCGCACCATAACTACGAAAAAGCCCCATTTTTTATATGGGGCTTTTTCGTAGTGCTGACGAAGTCAGTACTCTATGGTTTTGAAAGAAAATTTCATCCTAAGTCATCGCGAGCGAAGCGCGGCGATCCATTACCAAAGGATGATTCTTGCGATAAATCATTTCCGTTCAGAGAATGGTTGATGCATTATATATTCTTTGAATATAGACAGATAAGCGATGTTTATCGTTCCTTGAGCATGGATTGCTTCGTCGAAGACTCCTCGCAATGACTTTGGATGTAGGCTGTTATAACTAAAAAATTCATCATAAAAAATGGTTCAAGCAAGTAGGATATCACTTTGTCAGCAATCTGAGCCCCATTTTTTATATGCGGCTTTTTTTATGCTCTATACTTTTTAATTCATGGGCCGATAAGTATGTATGAGCCCTTTGTTTTCCACACAACATTTTGCCATGTGGAAATTTTTTCTCGGAATACTTTTTGCATCATTTACATATGAGTAAATCATCTGCAAAAATGGAGTTTGTATGTCAAATATATCTTCTGTATTAAATCCTTATGCTTCCAGCACAAGCCCAAGCCTTGCCACGGTTCTTTCCTCAAGCGCTGTAAAGCCCGAAGAAGATCCGGCAGCTGATGCTGTGCTTATCTCCGAGGAAGCCGTAGAATTACTTAATGAGCTAAGATATAAAGAAAACCTCTCCAGAATTAAGACTGAAAATGAACTTATGTTCGATAAAGTCTCTAAGAAACTCCCTGCCACGGAAGAATTTACCGATATGC
>CAYJPR010000173.1:0-3442 GCA_964372075.1 uncultured Desulfovibrionaceae bacterium
TCTTGAATGCCATTCAAGCGCTCTCCCAACTGAGCTACAACCCCATGCGGTGTGAAGGGAATATGTACTAAACAGGCCTTTCTGTCAACAAGAAAAATTAAATTTTATGAAAAAAATTTTTATAAAGAGAAAAAGTCTTATATATCAATAAAAAATGATGCTTTTGTTAGGAGGGGTTTTGTCTTGTTTTTATGTCATTTGTGCTATTGAAAAGAGCTTTACAAGCCGGAACACCTAAAAGACTCTCTTGGGACAGGTTTTTATGCTTCTTTATGCTGTTTTTTTTGAAGCGCTTTTGAGTGAATCTCCATACATATTGTCTTTTGTGTGACAGTAGGTATGGCGTATGGACAGGAAGTGAAGTTTGCAGTATATTCCCAGCGATATAGTAGAGAATATTGAAAGTCTTACTGTGTCTTGTATAGGCGAGAGAGTTTTTTTGACTAACATACTTTATTGTTTGGAGAGTAGTATGAAACAGGTTTTTGCTTTATTATTGGCAGCGTTATTGGCTGTTCCAAGTGTTGCCATGGCGGAGTTTCCCGAAAAGCCCATCACCGTTATTGTTCCTTCTAAAGCTGGTGGTTCCACCGACACCACAGCTCGCATCTTTATCAATGCCGCTCAAAAATACTGGCCCAATGCCAATTTTGTGGTAAAAGCTGTTCCTGGTTCCGGCGGTCAAAAGGGTTTTGAAGAAATCGCCCGCGCTAAGCCTGATGGGCATACCATTGGTATGGTATTCACCACGCAGTTAGTTGCCCACGTGGTGGCCAAGCGCGCTCGTTACACCCTTGATAGCTTCCATTTCATGGGCAATACCGTAGACGATCCCGTGCTTGTGGTTGTTCCTGCCGAAAGCCCCATTAAAGATTTAAAAGCTCTTGTGGAAGCTTCTAAGGCTAAGCAATTAACCGTGGCTGTAAACGGTATTGGTTCTGACGATTTCATTGCCGCTAAAGATTTTGAAAGCAAGTCCGGCGTGACCTTTAACCTCTTACCCACCAAGGGTTCCACAGAGCAAAAAGCTTTGATTCTTGGCAATCACTGTGACGCTGCCTTCATGAACCTTTCTCAAATGTACGCTTCTCATAAAAATGGCAAAGCCCGCGTTATTGGTATTCTTACCAAAGAACGTAATGTCTTGTTAGAAGATGTGGCCACAGCCGTAGAGCAAGATTTTGCTGTGGAAATGACCGCCACCCGTGGTTTTGCCATGCCTGCTAAAGTTCCTGCAGAAATTCGCGCCAAGTTTGATGACTTAGTGGCAAAAGTAAATGCCGATGAGCAATTTATTGCTGACTGCAAAAAGAATACTTTTAGCCGTTTACCCATGCCCGGTGCCGATTATTTAACCTACTTGCAAGGCTTACAAAAGCAAACTCAAGTGTTTTATGATGCCAATCCTTGGTAGAATGTATGACTAAAAAAAGTGTGGAACTTATCTTATTAGTTGCCATGCTGGTGCTGTCGGTGCTGCTGTATAGTAGCACCGCGGCTTACCCGCAGGCCGTACAGGGCTCCACGGCAGCTTATGTACGTTTTTTGGCGGTGGCCATGGGCATTTTATGCCTCTTTGAAGGTATCTTTTGCTTACGTCGTAAAAATCCCCAGACTTCAGCTTCCGACGCAGAGGAAAATACGCAAAATACCTCTTTTAGTGTGGGGGCGCATCCCAAGGCTTTTTGGAGCTTATTTATTTTGCTCATGGCCTATGGGGGCATTTTTTCCTTTGTGGGCTTTTACATAGCCTCTGCGCTTTTCTTGCCCATAACCATGTTTGTTCTTGGGGCGCGTAAGCCCATAACCATTTCCTTAACCACCTTAGGGGTTTTAGGTTTTGTATATGTGGTTTTTGAACGTATTTTAGAAGTATACATGCCTATGGGTACTTTTTTCGAATAATATTTGGCCTTTATCCTGAATAAAAGGATGTAGAAGGGGTCTTTTGTGATACTAGAGTCTTTTACCTTACTCTTATCTTGGCCTACGCTGTTAGCTGTGGTACTTGGCACGGTTTCCGGCGTCATCATTGGTGGTATGCCGGGGCTTACAGCCACCATGGCAGTGGCTTTACTTATCCCCGTTACTTTCACCTTAGAACCACTCATAGGCCTTGTGCTTATGGGCGGTGTGTACTCCGGAGCCATGTACGGCGGGTCCATTCCTGCCATTTTATTGCGCACTCCGGGCACGCCAGCCGCAGTGGCCACAGCCATTGAAGGCTATCCGCTTACCCAGCAAGGGCGAGCAGGGCTGGCCCTTAAGGTGTCCGTGGTGGCCTCCTTTTGTGGTGGCATTTTCTCCACCTTCATCTTGCTCATTCTAGCTCCCATCTTAGCCATCTTTGCTTTGTCTTTTGGGCCGCCGGAATATTTCCTCTTGGCACTGCTTGGTCTTGCCGGCATTGTTTCCATGGCTGATGAAGAAACCAATCTCATGAAAGCCCTCATTTCCGGCTTTCTTGGTCTTGTCATTGCTGTAGTGGGCACAGATCCCATGTCCGGCATGTTACGTTACACCATGGGCATGACCGACCTTTACGACGGCGTAGCCTTTATGCCCGTACTCATAGGCATGTTCTCCATTTCGCAAATGCTGACCCTTACGCAAAGCAAGGGCGTTGTGGATGATGCTACCCTTGTTACTGAAGTAAAGCGCGAACCCATGCCTAAAGGGCTTGGGCGTTTCATTGGTCTTGGGTCCGGCGTAGGTACCTTGGTAGGGATTTTACCCGGCGAAGGCGCCACCATTGCCGCCTTTTTATCCTATAATATAGCCAAGCGTCGCTCGCAACTCAAAGAGCTTTTTGGTAAAGGCAATCCTGAAGGTATAGCCGCCGCCGAAGCCGGAA
The DNA here is from genome assembly GCA_964372075.1 of uncultured Desulfovibrionaceae bacterium. Lineage (GTDB taxonomy): Bacteria > Desulfobacterota > Desulfovibrionia > Desulfovibrionales > Desulfovibrionaceae > CAYJAD01. Next base: position 2,855 of record CAYJPR010000173.1, read on the forward strand.
ATAACGGCTGTGTAGGGGGCTCATTAGTGCCCACGCTCACCCTCGGTATTCCCGGTAATAGCGTTGCCGCGGCCCTTATGGGCGGCCTCTTAGTGCATGGTCTTGTGCCCGGCCCAGAGCTGTTCACCAAGTATGGTGTCATGACCTATACTTTTATTCTTTCGCTCTTCCTTGCCAATGTGGTTTTCCTTGTACTGGGCCTGTATATGGCGCCGTATTTTGCCCGCATATCTCTCACTCCCGTGGCCTTGCTTATACCCACAGTATGCCTATTTTCGGTATTAGGTTCCTATGCCATCAATAATAGCGTACTGGACATCTTTTTGTGCTTAGGGTTTGGTCTTGGTGCAGTTATATTACAAAAGGCAGGATTTTCACTGGGGGCGCTCATACTAGGGCTCATTTTGGGGCCCATAGCAGAAACGGGCTTTGCTCAAGCGCTTATTATGTCTAAAGGAAGCATAAGCATTTTCTTTGAAAGCGTACACGCCATGGTGCTGTGGGTGCTGATTCTTTTGCTAATGCTGCCACCGTTGTACGAAATGTATAAGAAATTTAGAACACGTTAAGTTTATTTTTGATGAGTTG
>CAYJPR010000174.1:0-3437 GCA_964372075.1 uncultured Desulfovibrionaceae bacterium
AAAATAATCCATCAAAATTACCTTATATGCACCCATAAAAACCATATAACAAATTGCGAAACAAAAGTATAAAAGATATGATTAAATTACTCTTTTCCAGCGTTGCCCTTCTTCTATGTATTTACCCCTTAGCCAAAGCAAGAAAAAATATCATTACAGAAAATGAATTCTACGGTATATTTTTAGGCAATTATATCTTTTTTGTACACTATCTGCTTATGGCAATGCTTGTTCTTTGCCTTGTACATTATTTTGTCTTTCCCATTCAAAAAAAAGTTCTCTTTTGCATACTCCCTCTTACGCTGATTTTTATTGGAAGCATAGGCTACTATAATTACAGAAATCCATCCGTAACTCATACAAGTATTGCACTTGATAAAGAAGCAAATATCAAAAGCATAAAAATAGCCTTTATAGCTGATTTACACCTCACCACAACATCCAATAAAAATTTATTTATGGATATGGCAGAAAAAATCAACGCGCAAAAACCAGATATTATACTTATGGGCGGAGATGTGCTCCAAAATAGCCATACCAAGATCAAAGATGACTATACAGATGTATTTTCAAAGCTACAATCTACCTATGGTGTCTATACCATTTTAGGAAATCATGAATACTATGGTAATGATGTGGAAGAAAATATTATTTATCTAGAGAAACTTGGCATTAAAGTTCTTAGAGATGAAGTATTAAAAATTGAAAACATTAATTTTATTGCCAGAGATGATATTAGAAGAGATTACACAGATGGTGAAAGAAAAAGCTTAGAAGAGCTGTACAAGGAAAACACCATAAGCGCACAGGAGCCCGTTATCGTTGTGGATCATAATCCGCAAAGCATACCTGAAAGCCTAGAGCAAAAAGCTGACATACAGCTTTCTGCCCATACCCATGCAGGGCAATTTTTCCCCTATAATGTATTGCTAAAAACCAAATTCCCCAATGCCTATGGCTATAAAAAAATAGAAGACCTACACACCATTGTCACCTCAGGTGTGGGGGTTGGTTTTTGGAAAATTGTAGGCCCATGGCAAATGCCCTATCGCGTAGGAACACGCAGCGAAATTAACATAGTGGACGTTACTTTTCGTTAAAAGCTCGCTAGGTATTGCTAAATTTCTCCTTATGAGGCTCAAAGGCATCGGCATATGCCTTGCCAAATATATGCACAAATTCCTCTAAGGCTTTTTCCATAATTTGTTGAGAAGCCGTGCCCAATTCTTGCGCTAAGCTTTGACCTAAGGATACATATAAATGCGCTGTATGATAGTTAAAATCTTTCACACAGCTCTTGCCAAGCTCCGCTCTTTTCGCCTCTAAGGCCCTACTATCTTCTTGCGTAAAGGCCTGCCCCCAATCAAATTCGCACCTCTCACCGCCAAAGCTCATGCTTTTGGTGAGAGGTGTGCAAAGAAATTCGGCATTAAAGCCCTGAAACACGGCATTATCTACATCTACGCAATAGAGTTTACCGTATTCGAGTAAATTATGCTTTTCCCAAGCTTCACACCAAGCGCATTTACTAATAAAGGTACGTAGCGTAGGTTCGCCGCTTATACGCCCAAAAACCATTTGCCCTGCATAATCAGGAACCCATTCTCCATAGGCTTGGCTTGTTATTACATTGAGTGCATCGCCTCGAGCCAAGGCTCGTGCTGCCATACGTTTACCACGTTCATTGCCATACACTGTCATGGCCAGCAAAATGGCTTCTTTGCCTTTTTCGCCGCAAAGCTCTATGGCATGTTTTGAAATAAGAGCAAACATAATGGCATGTTGTTCAATGGTACACAAAGCTGTAGACATAGTAGGCTCCTTACTCTTGTTCACTATGTAAATACAAACAAAGCATAGCACATTTACCTAAAATAACAAAGCACCAAACAATCAAAATGCTTACGGAGTTCGCATTGATTTAGTACTTTTTTTATGCTATAGTGTAAGACTGTCAAAACTCCTTCATGAGGTAAAGATGATTAACAAACTTATAGAAAAACATTATCCCCATATGGTGGCGTTGCGCGAAACTTTCCATAAAAATCCAGAACTTGGTTTTGAGCTCCCCTTTACCTATGCTTTAATAAAAAAAGAGCTGGAAGCCCTTGGCCTAGAGGTGCGTACCGGCTTTGCCAAAACAGGTCTCATAGGTATTTTACGCGATACTAAGCCCGAAACCAAAGCCGGAAAAACCGTTATGCTACGAGCAGATATGGACGCTTTACCCATAACAGAGCTGGCAGATGTACCCTATAAGTCTACCCTTGAGGGATGCATGCACGCGTGCGCACATGATGGGCATATGGCTTCTCTTTTAGGTGCGGCAGCCGCTCTATGTGAAATGAAAGACCAGATTAGCGGTACTATTATTTTCCTCTTTCAACCTGCAGAAGAAAGCCAATTTGGCGGCGCTGTGGTTATGATAGAAGATGGCGTTTTAGATGTGATGCCCATTGACGCATCTTTTTCCGGTCATTTATGGGGAAGTATTCCCATGGGTGACATTCATATTAAAAGCGGCGTAACCATGGCCTCACGCGATGAATTCAAAGTGAAAATCATCGGTAAAGGCGGGCATGGCGCCATGCCTGACACTACCATCGACCCTGTAGTTATGACCGCGCAAATCATCACATCACTACAAACGCTTATCAGCCGCTCCATTAACCCCAATGAACCTGCGGTATTGTCCATTTGCCAAATAAATACCATGGGCGGAGCACCCAATATAACACCGGACTTTGTAGAATTTACGGGCACCATCCGCGCGTATAATGACGATGTTCAAGCTCTCTTACTCAAACAATTTGAAAAGACCATAGCCTGCATTTGCGAAAGCCATGGCGGAAGCTACGAAATTGCCTACACCGGTAGCTACCCTGCTCTCTATAATGACGCAGCCATGAGTGAACTGGCTTTAGAAAGCGCTTGCAAGGTGGTGGGGAAAGAGCACGTTACTAAACTTACCCGTCCCCTACCGGGTTCAGAGGACTTTTCTTGGTTCAGTAAGGCCATACCCTCTTGTTATATTTTTGCCGGCATTTCAGATGGCCCCTTAGTTTCGCATCATACGCCACACTTTGCATGGAAAAGTGAAGCCATGAAGCCCTTTGCCACCTATCTTGCCACAGTTGCGTTAGATTTTTTACAAGCTAAATAATCTCTGCTTAACAACACATTTCCACTGTTTTTACGTAAAGCATACCAGTTTAAACATAGTTTTTTAGTACAAATATAATTATGTAAATTTACAAATAAAACAAGTACCAACCTATGCAATATATATAAAACTCTCTTTACAAAACACCCCTCCTTGCTATACAGTGTCGCAAATATTTTTCGTATCTATCGATCCTAGGAGGAATTTATTATGGTAGAGTTATTTTTGGCATTTTTAAGCGAAATGAACACGTTTTTATACGGTTCTTTTTTAA
>CAYJPR010000175.1:0-3435 GCA_964372075.1 uncultured Desulfovibrionaceae bacterium
CCGGTGGCAAGGATGGAAATATGAGCTAATGGGGACATACATTTCTCGCAAAAATAAAAAAGCCCCCTACCAATACATAATAGAGGGCTAAAAAAAACAAATTTACTTAGCCTGCACAGGGTGAATCATCTTCTCTGGGGAGAGGATTTCATCCAACTTTTCTTTGCTAAGTAACTTACGTTCCAACACAAGATCATACACAGAGGCATTTTTCTCCAAGGCTTCACGGGCCACAGCGGCGCAAGCTTCATAGCCGATAAAGGGCATTAAAGCTGTGACAATACCGATGCTATTTTCCATAAGCTTACGGCACACATCCCTATTGGCGGTGATACCCTTCACGCATTTATCCTGCAAAGTTTTAGCGGCGCGGCGTAAGCGGTCCACACCGGTAAAGAGCGATAAAGCAATGATGGGCTCCATAACATTAAGCTCTAGCTGACCGGCTTCCGAGGCAAAGGTAACGGTGATATCCTTACCCATAACGTCAAAGCACACTTGATTCACCACTTCTGGAATAACAGGATTTACCTTACCGGGCATGATAGAAGAACCGGGCTGCATTTGGGGTAAGTTAATTTCATTAAAGCCGCAACGCGGACCGGAAGACAGCAAGCGCAAGTCATTGCATATTTTAGAAAGCTTCACAGCGGCGCTTTTAATGGCGGCGGAAACTTGCACATAAATGCCTGTATCCCAGGTGGCTTCAATGAGGTTTTCACTCAGACGCATGGGTAGACCTGTCACCTCAGCTAAGCGGGCCACACAAAGGGGTGCATAACCGGGCTCACTACAAATGCCCGTACCAATGGCAGTAGCGCCCATATTTACAGCCAAAAGCTTGCCCTTTACATATTCAAGACGTTTAATTTCTGTGCTTAAGGTAATGGCATAGGCGCCAAATTCCATGCCCAAAGTCATGGGCACAGCATCTTGCAATTGGGTGCGGCCCATTTTTACCACATCTTTAAATTCTTCCGCTTTTTCAGCAAAACCGTCTTGCAAATACTTCATATTGGCAATGAGCTGTTCTACCTTGGTATGAATGGCTAAGTGCAAAGCCGTGGGATAAGCATCATTGGTAGATTGCGAGCGGTTCACATGATTATTGGGGTGGCAAAATTCGTATTGGCCCTTTTTATGCCCCATAATTTCCAGCGCCCTATTGGCAATAACTTCATTGGCATTCATATTTACCGAGGTGCCGGCGCCCCCTTGAATGCAGTCAATGGGAAATTGATCATTAAATTTACCGTCGGCCACTTCATCACAAGCGGCGCAAATGGCCTTAAAAATATCTTCAGGTAAAAGCCCAAGCTCTGCATTGGCCATGGCGGCGGCTTTTTTCACATGGGCAAAAGCCACAATAAATTCAGGAATATCAGAAATTCTTGTATAGGAAATGTGGAAGTTCTCTTTAGCCCTTAAAGTTTGAATACCATAATACACATCATTGGGTATTTCTAATTCGCCTAAAAAGTCGTGCTCCATACGTGTAGACATGATTATCTCCTATAAATATTGTTAAATGTAATAATGGAAAAAGCCTAGAGCAGGGAAAAAAATATGTCAATAAATAGCACCTACAACTCTACACATTTTGCCCAAAAGCACCCCTTAAGCCACTGGCTTTTTGTAGGTAAATTTGCTACTAGAAGCTACCTCATAATTTAGCCTAAGCTGAATTATGCAATACGTGCTACCATAAAACATACACGCAATTTTTGCGAAACATAACATACAAAAGGAATTCTCATGCGTAGTAAAAAAATGACTGCCGGACTGGAAAAAGCCCCGCATCGCTCCTTACTCTATGCTCTTGGCCTCACCCGCGAAGAAATGGATCGCCCCTTGGTGGGTATTGTTAACGGCGCCAATGAAATTGTGCCCGGCCATATTCACCTGCATCGCATTGCCGAAGCCGTTAAATCCGGCGTGCGCATGGCTGGCGGTACTCCCATGGAATTCCCCGCCATTGCCGTTTGTGATGGTCTTGCCATGAATCACCAAGGTATGCACTTTTCCTTACCTTCTCGTGAAATCATTGCCGACTCCATAGAAATTATGGCCTGTGCCCACCCCTTTGACGCGCTGGTATTTATACCCAACTGCGACAAAAGCGTTCCCGGCATGCTCATGGCCATGTTGCGCTTAAATATTCCTTCCATTCTCATTAGCGGCGGCCCCATGCTGGCAGGCCTTAAGTCTGAACATCTTGGTAAAGACGCTAAGACAGATCTTATCACCGTCTTTGAAGGTGTGGGCCGTGTAAAAAGCGGACAAATGAATGAAGAGCAATTGGAAGAATTGGCAGAAGGCGCTTGCCCCGGCTGTGGTTCTTGCGCCGGTATGTTCACCGCCAACTCCATGAACTGTCTTTCTGAAACCATTGGTCTGGCTCTACCCGGCAATGGTACCACCCCTGCCGTTATGGCCTCGCGCATTCGCCTTGCCAAAAAGGCCGGCATGAAGGTTATGGAATTACTTGAAAAGAACATCCGTCCCTCAGACATCGTCACGCAAGAATCCGTTTCCAATGCCGTGGCTGTGGACATGGCTCTGGGCTGTTCTACCAATACTGTTTTGCATTTGCCCGCCATTTTCCGTGAAGCTGGTCTTGATCTTTCCTTAGATATTTTCAATGAAGTAAGCCGCAAGACACCCAATCTATGCAAACTTTCCCCTGCCGGAAGCCATCATATTGAAGAATTGCACCTTGCTGGCGGCATCCCTGCTGTTATGGCAGAGCTGCGCAAAGCAGGCCTTATCAGCGACAAGGCTCTCACCGTCACCGGTAAAACCGTAGGCGAAAACTTAGCAGACCTTAAAGCCAGCATCAAAAATGATGATGTTATTCGCACCCTAGACAATGCCTATTCCCAGCAAGGCGGCATTGCCATCTTAAAGGGCTCCCTTGCCCCCCAAGGCGCTGTGGTAAAGCAATCTGCCGTGGCAGAAGAAATGCTCTGTCGTGACGTGCGCGCCCGTGTATTCACCTCCGAAGAGGATGCCATGCAAGCCATCTTAGCCGGCAAAATTGAAAAGGGCGATGGCGTGGTCATTACCTATGAAGGACCTCGCGGCGGCCCTGGCATGCGCGAAATGCTTTCCCCCACGGCTGCCATCACCGGCATGGGCCTTGGTAAAGACGTGGCCCTGCTCACCGACGGACGCTTTTCCGGCGGAACCAACGGCGCCGCCATTGGACACATTTCGCCCGAAGCCGCCGACGGTGGCACTATCGGCCTTGTGCGCGAAGGCGATATTATCCGCATTGATATTCCCAATCGCGTGCTAGACCTACTTGTGAGCGAAGAAGAATTGGAAGAGCGCCGCAAAAATCACGTACCCGTGATCAAAGAAGTGACTTCCCCCTTCCTTAAACGCTATGCCCGTTTGGTAAGCTCTGCTGCCACCGGCGCTGTGTATAAATAA
>CAYJPR010000176.1:0-3427 GCA_964372075.1 uncultured Desulfovibrionaceae bacterium
TCTATTTTTAATAAAGCTATAGCTGCCTTTCCCAGAGATAAATTCAGCACCATTTTACTCAATCACACCACTGCTCCCAGCTACACCTCAAGATTTGTGCAATTTTTATCCTATGCCAGTGTGAACTTGCTTATTGGCATCATTGCCCTGCTTACCATACTTACGGCAGTGCTTGTGTTTTACAGCAAAAGGCAAAGATCCACAAAAAAAGCCTTAGAGAGAAAGCAAAGACAAGTTCAAGAAATGCTGGATGCCTTCCCTATGCCCATCTATATTTCTGATCTTGATAATTACGAAGTTCTCTACTGCAATAAAACCGCCCATGCTTTCTTTGGAAGTAAAGACCTTATTTCTAAACTTTGTCATAAGGTTTTTCGTAATATGGATGAGCCCTGTAGCGTTTGTACCAACAGCATTATTAAAAACCTTTCCACGCCCTATGTGTGGGATCGCTTTGATGAACCCACCGGCAAGCACTTACAATTTGTAGATTCCTGCATAGCTTGGGACCAAAAAGAAAAAGTACGTTTGTCTATTATTACCGACATTACTGAATCTTTGGAGCTACAAAAAACACATATTGCCTCCAAACTCAACACCATCATCACCGAGAACCTTCCCCTTGGCATTACTTTTTGGAATAATGAAGGGGATATTATGGACTGTAATCAAGAAACCTTGCGCATTTTCCACTGTGAAAGCAAAGAAGATTACATGGAAAACTTTCTTCTACTTTCCCCCACCTATCAACCTGATGGGCGCCTTTCAGAACAAGCCGTCATAGATAACCATACCAAAGTGCTGGAGCAAGGCTTTTGCCGCTTTGAATGGCTGCATATTACCCGCAAAGGGGAGCTTATGCCGGTGGAGGTGATACATGTGCGTTCATCCCTTGGCGGAGAAAGCATTATTATTTCCTATGTCAAAGATTTACGTGAATTAAAACAAGCGCAAAACCTGCTCAAAGAATCCGAGCTGCGCAATACCCTTATGCTGGACGCCATGCCCATGGGCGTGCACTTTTGGGATGATAATAACAACCTCATCTACTGTAATATGGAAGCCGTCACCTTATTTGGCTTTGAAAGCAGAGAAGATGCCATAGAGAATTTTCACAAAATACACCCCCCCTATCAGCCTGACGGACGAGCCTCCTTAGACGTGGTGCAAGAGCAAATACGAGAAACTCATTTGCATGGTGCATGTTCTGCTGAAGTGATGTGTCAACATATTATGACAGAAGAAGAAATTCCCGTGGAAATTTCCGTCATGCGTACTTCTTATAGGGGCAAACATGGGCTCATTACCTATTTTAGAGATATGCGTCAGCACCATGCCATGCTAAAAGAAATTACCCGCAATGAGCAAGAGTTACGCCAGGCCAAAGAGCTTGCAGAACAAAGCACCAAGACCAAAGGGGAATTTTTGGCCAATATGAGCCACGAAATTCGCACCCCCATGAACGGTATTTTAGGCTTGTTGCACCTTTTAGAACAAACAACTATGGACGCCACGCAACAAGATTATGTCAAAAAAACAGCCTTTTCTGCCAATAATCTTATGCGTATCATCAATGATATTTTAGACTTTTCTAAAATTGAAGCCGGCAAGCTGGAAATGGAGCAACGCCCCTTCACCTTACAAAGCATTAGCCAAGATGTGGCAGACCTTTATGGCCCTAAATGCCAAGAGAAAAACCTCAGTCTTGTCATAGAAAATGGCGATCACCCCAATACATCTTTATTGGGAGATGCTTTGCGCATCAAGCAGGTTATCTTTAACCTTATTAGCAATGCCATCAAATTTACCAGCCAAGGCAGTGTTTCCTTACTTATCCAAAGTACATATCAAGAAAACAATACCCTACACTGCACCTTTGCCGTAAAAGATACGGGCATTGGACTTAAGCCTGAGCAGATAAAGCGGCTTTTCTCGGCATTCTCACAAGCAGATAATACCGTCACCCGCAAATACGGTGGAACGGGTCTTGGTCTAGCCATTTCTAAAAATATCATCACCATGATGCAGGGAGAGATTTGGGTAGAAAGCGAAGTAGGCTCAGGCTCTACCTTTTATTGTACGGCCATTTTTGCCCTTAACCCTCACGCCGTAACAAGTGCAAAAACGGCTACACAAGCTGGCACTGCCCACGAAACAGACAGCACACATGCTGAATGGGATTCGTATGAAGCAGGTACCTTAACGGGGCACCTCCTCTTGGCGGAAGACAATGAAATCAATCAATTGGTAGCCCAAGAAATTTTGCAATCGGCAGGCTTTAGCTTAGATATAGCTAACAACGGTCAAGAAGCTTTGGATATGCTAGACAAAAAGCACTATGATGCTGTGCTTATGGATATTCAAATGCCCCTTATGGATGGTTACACCGCCTCAAAGAAAATACGAGAACAAGCACGCTATGCCTCCTTACCCATCATTGCCATGTCTGCCCATGCCATGAAGGGAGATAAGGAAATCAGCCTTTCTCATGGCATGAATGACCATATAACTAAACCCATTGATGCGCCTTTGCTCTACAAAACGCTTTCCTATTGGATGTCAAAAAATACGTAAAAAAGCTAAAGCACATTCTTGCTACCTAACCTGACCCAAAGGCCTGTTTACTCACCACAAAGGAGTGAACAGGCCTTTTTTGCACGGCATGTTTATACTGATTCTTCGCTAAAAGTACTGTATTTAATAAGAGGTATTTTTTTCATGAAACTCATTTTAGCACGTTCACAAAATATATTTCTGTAAATTTTTTATAATTATTTAAAAAAAATTTAATATTTTTTCCATATAGCTTTCAAATCATTATTTATTTTAATAATACTAAATATATACTATTCTGAAAACGGAATTGACATTTAAAGTCATAAATGACATATTGCCTCTGCCGTATGCCGTAAAGGCATGGGTAACCTTTATTAGCAAGCTAAAATCCATTGCTAGACCAAAGGAAAAAGAAGGAGTGAGGATGACTTTAAACGATATTACACAATCTGCGCAGCTTGAGGTAACAAATATCTCTGTTACAGGTTCTTTGCGCCAACGTTTATACGACTTAGGCATTTGCCCAGGAACGTTGATAACCTTTATACGCACCGCTCCTTTAGCAGACCCCATCCAAATTAAGATTGGCAATTACCATGTGGCCTTACGTAAGTCTGAAGCTCAGTATGTAGAGGTCATTGCTCATGTCTCTTAAAACCATTGCCCTTGCGGGGCAGCCCAATTGCGGTAAATCTACCCTTTTTAATCTGCTCACCGGTGCGCGCCAATATGTAGCCAACTACCCCGGTGTGACAGTAGAAAAACTTGCCGGCTACTGCACCGTAGGCAAAGAAAAAATTTCTGTGGTAGACTTACCCGGCACCTATGCCTTTACCTCGTATTCCCCTGAAGAGGTAGCTGCCCGCGATTT
>CAYJPR010000177.1:0-3418 GCA_964372075.1 uncultured Desulfovibrionaceae bacterium
ATGGCGAGTTGGTGGTCATTGAAATGAACCCCCGTGTATCTCGCTCCTCTGCTCTGGCTTCTAAGGCCACCGGTTTCCCCATTGCCAAAATTGCCGCAAAGCTAGCCATTGGCTACACTCTGGACGAACTGCGTAACGATATTACCCGCGAAACAGCCGCCAGCTTTGAGCCTTCCATTGACTATGTGGTAACCAAGATTCCCCGCTTTACCTTTGAAAAATTCCCCGGTGCCAAGGATGAACTCACCACAGCCATGAAGAGCGTGGGCGAGGCCATGAGCATTGGTCGTACCTTCAAAGAATCCTTGCAAAAAGGTATGCGCTCCATGGAACTTGGCTACACCGGCCTTGGTTTTGGTTTCCGCAATGCTTTGCAAGATAAAGAAATGGTCATGGCTTCTTTACGCCAGCCCAACTCGCGCCGCATCCTTGCCCTGCGCGAAGCTGTGCGCCTTGGCATGACCGATGCTGAAATTTTTGAAGTATCTTACTTCGACCCTTGGTGGGTACGTCAAATCCGTGATATTGTTACCATGGAAAATCGTTTGCTTAACTTTGGTTTAGCCAATGACATGACACCTAAAAACCCAGAATTGGCAGAAGTATTACGCGAAGCTAAAGAATACGGCTTCTCTGACCGTCAATTGGCCGAAATGTGGAAGCGCCCCGAAGAAGACATTCGCCGCGTGCGCAAAGAGCTTAACATTCTGCCCACCTACTATTTAGTAGATACCTGCGCCGCAGAATTTGAAGCCTATACCCCCTACTTCTACTCCACCTATGAAGGCGGCGAAGAAGCTACCATTGATGATCGCAAAAAAGTTATCATCCTTGGTGGTGGGCCCAACCGTATCGGTCAAGGTATTGAGTTTGACTATTGCTGCTGTCACGCCTCTTTTGCCTTAAAAGACGCCGGCGTTATGGCCATTATGGTGAACTCCAACCCCGAAACCGTTTCCACAGACTATGACACCTCTGACCGTCTCTACTTTGAGCCGCTGACCTTTGAAGATGTGATGCACATTGTGGAAAAAGAAAAGCCCCAAGGCGTTATTGTGCAATTTGGCGGTCAAACACCGCTTAACCTTGCCGTACCGCTCATGCGCGCCGGTGTGCCCATTTTAGGTACTTCCCCCGACGCCATTGACCGCGCCGAAGATAGAGAGCGCTTCCAAGCTCTTATTGAAAAGCTGAACTTAAAACAGCCCCCCAACGGCACTGCCAAGAACTTAAAACAAGCTCTTGCCGCCGCCAATGATATTGAATATCCCGTGGTGGTACGTCCTTCCTATGTACTTGGTGGACGCGCCATGGCCATTGTATATGATGATGAAGAGTTGACTGAATACTTCAAGCACCATGTGCCAGAAGATTTAGAGCACCCCATCCTCATTGATAAATTCTTAAACCATGCCATTGAAGTGGACGTAGACGTTTTGTCTGACGGCACTGAAGTGTACGTGGCTGGTATCATGGAACATATTGAAGAAGCAGGTATTCACTCCGGCGACTCCGCTTGTGTGCTGCCTTCCTTCTCTCTTTCTTACGACCATGTGGCTGACATTGCTCTGCAAGCTGAAGCCCTCGCCCACGAATTACGCGTGGTTGGTCTTATGAATATCCAATTCGCCATTAAGGATGATACCATTTACATCCTTGAAGTGAACCCCCGTGCTTCACGCACAGCCCCCTTTGTGGCCAAAGCCACCGGCGTGCCCCTTCCCTACCTTGCCACGCAAGTTATGCTTGGCAAAACCTTGGAAGAGCTGGACCCATGGAGCATGCGCAAAGGCGGTTTCTACTGCGTGAAAGAAGCAGTATTCCCCTTCAATAAATTCCCCGGTGTGGACGTTATCCTCGGACCAGAAATGCGCTCCACCGGTGAAGTTATGGGCATGGGGCCCACCTTTGAAGATGCCTTCTTAAAGAGCCAATTAGCTGCCGGTCAGCGCATTCCGCAAAGCGGGAAAATCTTCATCTCTGTCAACGACCGCGATAAAGAATTACTTCCCTCCGTGGCTAAAAAATACGCAGACCTTGGTTTTGACCTTTTAGCCACCGCCGGCACTGCAAAGCTCTTACGCGAAACAGGTCTCAAAGTAGAAACTGTGCTTAAAGTGTATGAAGGTCGCCCCAACGTGGTGGACTTGCTGAAAAGCCGCGAAATTGCCATGGTGGTCAACACCGCTTCCGGCAAGCTCACAGCCCAAGACTCCAAGGCCATCCGCCAAGCAGCGCTCAGCTACGGTATCCCCTATTGCACCACATTAGCCGGTGCAAAGGCTACAGCCCGCGCCATTGGTGCTCATCGTAAAGACATACATGTAGAAAGCCTACAAGAATATTATGCACGCGAAAATGTGCAATAAAAAGAAGAGATTGGTATGAAAGCAACCCTTGTATTAGAAGACGGTTTTACCCTCGTTGGCAAATCCTTTACCGGCCCCATTGAAGGCGGCGGCGAAGTGATTTTCAATACCGGCATGACAGGCTATCAAGAACTGCTCACCGACCCTTCTTATTGCGGTCAAATGGTGTGCATGACCTATCCGCTCATTGGCAACTACGGCATCAATGCCGAAGATATGGAATCCCATAAAGTGCAAGTGGCGGCCCTGTTGGTCAAAGAAGCCTGCAAAGAACCTTCCAACTGGCGCTCCATCATGACGCTGGCGGAATTTTTGCAAAAACATAACATTCCCGGTGTGGAAGGGCTCGACACTCGCGCCCTTACTCGCCACATCCGTATAAACGGTGCCATGCGCGGCGTTATCTCCACTTCTTGCCATGATGTGGAAGAACTCAAAGCCCGCGCCAATGCCCTGCCCACCATGGAAGGCCAAAACCTTGTGGACGTTGTAGCCCCCAAGTCGCCCTATGTATGGACAGGTACAGGCACAGAAAATGTAACCCTCAATGCTGATGGTTCCTACAATTGGAAAGGCACAGGCCCTCGCCTTGCCGTGTACGATTATGGTCTCAAGTGGAATATCATGCGCCTACTCGAAGCCCAAGGTTTTGACATGCTCATGGTACCTCCCAAGTTCACTGCCGAACAAGTGAAAGCCAGCGGTGCAGAAGCTATCTTCCTCTCCAATGGCCCCGGCGACCCGGCTTCGCTCAAGGAAGAAATCGCCATTGTGCGCGATCTCATCAAATCCTTCCCCGTAGCCGGCATCTGCTTAGGTCACCAATTACTTGGTCACGCCCTTGGCGGTACCACCATGAAGCTCAAACACGGGCACCATGGTTGTAACCACCCTGTGAAAAACCTTGAGACAGGACGCATTGAAATATCCTCGCAAAACCACGGTTTCTGCGTAGACCTTGCCTCCGTGCCCGATGTGGAAATGACACATGTAAACCTCAATGATAATACCCTTGAAGGCTTTGCACACAAAACTCTTCCCATCTTCTC
>CAYJPR010000178.1:0-3401 GCA_964372075.1 uncultured Desulfovibrionaceae bacterium
GGAGACTTTTGTTTTTTTTGGCCGCCTTTTGATTATAGCACAGCCATAAAGAATAAGGTGGATTTTTTACATGATAAACATGTGAAAATTTATTGGTGCGCGGGCAATCATGAAAATCATGATATGCTGGATGCATTGCAAGCACAGCATGCGCAGGCTCCCTTTATTGAAGTGGCCCCCAGTATTTATTTTGCTACTTTTGGTTCGGTGCTTTCTCTTTTAGATGGTACAAAAGTACTGTTTTGCGGGGGTGCAGAAAGCGAAAGCCGAGATAAACAAAGACGCCTTGAACATGAAAGACGCACAGGCCATAGGGCTTGGTGGCCTCAAGAAGGTATTTCCCTTCAAGATATGCAAGCTTTACCTAAAGTAGAAGATGAAGCGGCAGGGGGCATAGATTGGGTAGTGAGTCATGCAAGGCCGCTGGGTGTAGCGCTTAAGACCAAAACGCATCATGGCAAGGAAGCCTCGCAAAGCTATTTAGAAGAGATACGCCAAAGATATACACCCAAAAAATGGCTGCATGGGCATTATCATGTGCACGAAGAAAGCGTCTTTGAGGGCTGTGAGTTTGTTTGTTTACATCACGCTACATCGCGCGCTGTGTGGTATAAACTCTTAGCGCATATGGGAAGTTTTTAGTCTTTTTGAAGGTGACTTGCAGCACGGCCCTTATACTAGTACAATAGTATAAGGGCCGTGGTTTTATATGTGCCTATTTTATTTTTTCTATTTCTGCATGAGTCTTTGTAATAAAACTTGTAATTCCGCAGCCATTTCAGAAAGATCCTGCACAGCTTGCGAGGCTTCTTGCATACCTGTGGCGCTGGCATTGGCAATATGATTGATTTCATCAATGGAGTTATTAATCTCCTCAGATGTGGCAGATTGTTCTTCTGCCGCTGTGGCAATGCCAGAAATAAGCGCCGTATTATTATTGGCTAAGTCAAGAATTTCTTCCAGCGCCGCACCGGATACTGCCGCCAGTTCTGTGGCTTTAGCCGCAAAGGTGGTGCTTTGACTTACGCGTTCAATATTCATGGTGGTGGTTTGCTGAATACCACGAATGCTATTGCCCACCTCTGTGGTGGCGGACATGGTTTTTTCTGCTAATTTACGCACTTCATCGGCTACCACCGCAAAGCCGCGTCCGGCTTCACCGGCACGAGCCGCTTCAATGGCTGCGTTTAGGGCCAGTAAGTTGGTCTGGTCGGCAATGTCAGAGATAACATCCATAACACTGCCAATGCTCTCAGCCTGCTTGCCCAGCTGTTGCATATTCTTTTCCAGCTCCAATGCCACATCATTAACGCTTTTAATGGCTGCTACTACTTGATTCACCAAATCTGCGCCTTCGGTGGCCTTATTGCGTACATTGTCAGATTGGCTATTGGCTTCGCCGGCATTATGGGCCACTTCCAGCACCGCCGTGTTCATTTGCTCCATGGCTGCTGCCGTGGAAGTGACGCGGTCGCGCTGGGTTTCTGCACCTATGGAAACTTCATTCACTTGCGCGGAGAGCTCGCGAGAAGCCGTGGCCATGCGTTCGGAAATATCTTGTGCATTATTGGCAACTTCTACAATGGTGCGTTCAGTATCTTTCACTTCTGTTAAATCGGTAATAAGCTGTAAAACACAAGCAAGCTTACCCGCGCCATCGGTAAAGGGAATGGCTGTATAAGCAATATCTCTGGCCATGCCGCGCGGTCTGGCAATGGTGTAGCCTGTGGCAGGGCGTAGGGTAGCCACGGCTTTATTTAAAGCATCGCTTGGGGTGCCGGAATCATCGCGGTTCATGATTTCTTTACAACTTTTATGTAAATAATCTGTTCCCACTACTTTTTGACAAACATCGTTGGCATAGACCACACGTAGTTGCTTATCTAGCATAACTAAGGGGGAGGTGAGGTTGTTTAAAATGCTTTGGAATTGCGCCAAGGTGGTGTTGGTTCCTTGTACAAGCTCGGCAAAGGCTCCTTCAAATTGTGCATCATTGCCTTGAACCAGAACATTGCCATGTAGTAAATCGTCTTTAACGCGGCTGTATTCTTCGGTTACTTTATGCAATGAATCGGGAATGGAGCGTAGGGCATCTGCTAGATGGCCAATTTCATCGCTTCTTTGTACCTTCAGTGTGCCGCTGAAATTACCGTGGGCAATGGCAGTGGCAAAGCTGGCCCCTTGTGCCACAGCAGAGACCACAGGGCGTACAATGATATAGGCCACAAGGGCACTTATGAGCATGGCCACAAGGGTTGCCATGAGGGAAAGATTACGTAAGTTTGTAAGGTCAGAGAAAATATCACGCTCTTCAGCTCTGGCAATAATAATAATATCTGAACCCTTAATCTTGGTACTATACGCAATAACGGGATAGCCGGCGAGGTTGACATAGCTATTTACGCCGTCACCTTCTGCGGCAATGCGGCGCATGTCTGGGGTAATGGATAAATTATCTTTGAGTAATGTATCGTTGTTTGTGGCATCCAGCACTACACGTCCTTTGCTATCTATGGCAAAAGCAAAGCCTTTACTGCCTACAGTAATGCCTTTGAAGACCGTATCGTATACTTTAGCAAAGGAAATATCTCCGCTAAGCACACCTATAATTTGGCCTTGGGCATTTTTTACGGGAACCACTTCGGCTTGTAGCACTTCATTGCTAATGGTGGACATGCGCGGCGCTGTTTGCGGAATGGTCCCTTTGACGGCTGTTTGAAAATAATCTCGGAAGGATAAATCTGTGCCCACGGCTGAGGGATTGGAAGAAGCAATGATTATGCCCTTGGTGCTAATGAGATTAAAACCGTTAATCATGGGCAGTTCTGAAGCTCTTGTTTTAAGCCAAGCATTGGCGGCGGAAAGCTCTTCTGGGCTTATGTGGCTTTGTTCCATGAGGTTGGAAAGATACTTGCCCGTGGCGGTGATTTTTACAAAACTTTTAGAAGATGAAATGGTATAATCCAGCATACGTTGCATGGACTGCGTGGTCACCTGCATGGTATTAAGCGAGGACTCTGTCAATGACTTGGACGTCTCGTCGTAGGTCAAATAGCTCAAAGCGCTCATGGAGAGCATAATGATCAGAGTAATAGGAAGCAAGATTCTTTGCAGCAATTTCATAGATAAAACTCCCTTGGTTATGTGTAGTTATATTCTTAATCGGAACATATATGCATTGCTTTATGGTAAATTTAAAAAAAAGAGCCCTTTACAGGGCTCTTTTTAAAAATGATAAGTGAAAGTTATTAGAATGTATAACCAATGGAGAAGGAGTAAATGTCCGCGCCTACATTGGAGGAAGAGCCGGATTTAACGTGTTCAGCTTGGCTTTTGCTGTAATCTACATCGTAAATCCATAAGTGCGCGTAGGCAAGGTCCACAGTCCAATTTTCATATTT
>CAYJPR010000179.1:0-3383 GCA_964372075.1 uncultured Desulfovibrionaceae bacterium
GAATCTAAGATTAATCTTTCTCAGGCATTGCAAAGCGCGCAACATTTCGGTGACATTCCTCTCAATTTATTACGTCTTTTTCAGCAAACCTTACAACCTAAACTTAATTGGCGCATATTGCTGCAACGCTTCATAGAGAGTTGCAATCAGGGGGATTATACTTGGTCTGTGCCCAATAGACGCTATATTTCGCAAGATTTGTACTTACCTTCGCGCCAAGAGCAGCGCCTTATGACCGTGGCCTTAGCTATAGATACTTCCGGCTCCATAGATAAGGATTTGCTAGCGCACTTTACCACAGAACTGGAAAGCATTTTAGATGCCTTTGATAGTGAACTCTGCGTGCTGTATCATGATACCTTGGTGAAAAAGCATCAACTATATACACGTGAGGACAGGCCTTTGCGTCTTCTGCCGGAAGGCGGCGGCGGGACAGACTATCGTCCTATACCAAAATATTTAGAAGATAATCTTATTCAACCGGCTTGTTTGCTGTGGTTTACAGATTTGGAATGCGCTTCTTTTCCGGAAGAGCCGCCGTATCCTGTGCTATGGATTTCTAGCAAATTGCCAAAACAAGAGCCTGTTTTTGGTGAAGTCTTGAATTTATATGAAGCGTAAGGAGTTACCATGAAAATTCAATGGAAAATAGAAAAGAAAAGAGGCAATATTCGCCCCGTACTCAAATATTCTTTTGTCATAGAAAGTTATGAACGTAGCTTAGCTTTACCGCCCATTCGTGTGTGTTCCAGCATTGCAGAGCCGGTGGACTCTTGGCAAGAGCATTGCTATCCTCAAAGTCATGAGCGTGCCGTAGATCCACAATATAAGGGTTTTTACTCCTTAGAAATTAATTCACACAAAGGGAAAACGTGGGAGCAGTCTTTGCGTTTACCTTGGCGTGAAGATAATGCCTATCCCGAAGTGGAAGCCTCCTTTGAGCTTTTACGCGAAGCTTTTGAGCAAGAGCTTTTACGCGCCGATGCCAGCTTGCCCATGGAAGAAGAGCATCATTTGCAGATTACCAATTCTACACAGCAAAGTGTGGCCACTTCTGTGTTAGCCGAAAAGTTTTTGCAATTTGCACAAAAAAGTGCAGGAATTATGTAATGGCGTAAAAAAATCTTTTCAAGGAAGCTTCTCAATGGTTGACCTAGCGCACAAGGCAAGGCAAAGTACCTCGTATTCGGCTGTCTTTGGACGCTGTATGATTTTTATGTGAGGTGCTTCTATGAAAGACGAAAGAGGTTTGTATTACCATCCCCAACCAGGCAATTTGAAGGTGCGTGTTTATGTGCGCCGTGGCGAAGAAAAGTCCATTGAGTTTCGCTTATGGGAATCTGAGCATGCCGAGGTATGGGAAAAGCATGAATGGTTGCCCCATTCTGTTATAGTAGAAGCGGCTAATATGTATAAAAAGCTTGGCCGCGGTGAAGAAGGCTCCAATCCTTTGGTGCTTTATGATGCCTCTGTGGCTGAGGCTTTATTGCAAGAGGCAGGGCAATGATGACTCACGAAGATTGCCAAAACTTAGCGCGAAATAGAGCCGTGTGGCGTACGCAAAATCATGTGGTGTTGGCCCGTGATTTATTGCGTGATTTTTGTGTGGTGCAAGGCATTTTGCAAGAGCAAGAACAGCGCTTTGCCCATTCTCAAACCATTTCTTACGCTGTCTTGCGTGAACTTTTGGGCGAGGCTGTAAGTAAGGGTGTTTTTTGGCGTCTTAAAGATACAGCGCATCATTTATTTCGTAAATCTGCCCATGGCAAACGCTCCTTTGAGGGCTATGGCATGAGTGAAGATTTTGAAGGCCATAAAGAGCAAGATGCTTCGGCTTATGTGCTGGAAAGCATGGTGGATTGGTGTGTGGGCTATGCCTTTCACGAGTGTTGTAAATTACGCGAAGACGCCTTTCAATTACAGCATTATTCCAATCGTCTTGTGCAATTACAATCCCGCGCTGTAAATCATGCGGATACCATAGAGCGTTTAGCGCCCTTTACTGCACAAACCAAACAAAGCATTGCCCGTGAGATGAAGCGTATCTTAGGTGTGCTGGAAGAAGCGCGGCATTTATTTTTAGAATATTATGCTAACCATGGGCAAAATGCCGCCGTGGCGCGCTTTCTCTGCAGTGAGCAGGCCATGGTGCAGCAATGCTTTGGAGAAAGTTATGCGGCCTTGATACATGCCTTATATGGGGATGAACCATGGCAAATGTATGTGCTGGCGGCTAAAGCTTGCTTAGACGGTGGGCACCGCACAGAGGCTAAGCGTTTGGTGGCGCAAGCACAACATGAAGGTGCGGCCCAAGAATCTGTGCAAGAAGCTGTGCAAGAACTATTGCATATACTTGAGCAGACCAAACCACTACAACCCGCGGCCCTGTAGGTGTCCCATGTTGTCTACCTTGCCTTCTGCGTTCATATTCCCTTCGCGGCGTTTCTGTTGCTTCTTTCTTGGGCATGTACTCTGTGCTTTTTTCTTACTTTCTTGCGCGGCCTTCCAACAAGAAGCGCCTAAAAGCAAAGTTCGCGGAACGTCTTCTTATACGGTGCGCGGGGAAACTTATTATCCCTTGCAAACGGGGGAAGGCTATGTGGAAGAAGGGGAAGCCTCTTGGTATGGCCCGGGGTTTCACGGAAAAACCACCGCCAATGGGGAGCGTTATAATCAAAATGCCATGACGGCGGCCCATAAAACTTTGCCCCTTGGTACCGATGTGCGCGTGACGCATTTGGGTAATGGAAAAAGCATTGAGGTACGTATTAACGACCGCGGTCCCTTTTTGCATGGGCGCATCATTGACCTTTCTAAACGCGGCGCTGAAAAGCTGGGCATGAAGGACTCCGGCACGGCGCAAGTTCGTGTGGAAGCCCTTTCGGAAAATGGTATTGCTTTTGCCACCCAACCCAGTAACGCAGAGACAGCACCTGCAGACGAGTTTACCGAAGCCTATGAAGCTGAAGGGTACGAGGTCTATGAAGATGACGCCAATGATGAATTTGCAGAAGAGTCTGAAGAATACTACGAAGATGATTACGAAGACGACTCTGAAGACTATTATGAAGATGATTCTGATGACGGCTGGTTTGGCGGAGGAGGTAAGGGGAAAAAGAAAACCCTTTCCGATGGTCCCGGCGGCGCAGCCAACAAAAAAACGTTATTCTAATAGCCTGTTGTAGAAAATATTTTGATTAGGTTAATTTTTACAGCCTCAAATTAATGACAATACATAAAGGTAAAAACTCTTTACAAAAAGCGTTCTAAAGGAGTGTATTTTATAGCTCTCAGTTGCGACGAAATTTTACTTTCAAGGGTAACGTATTGCCGCAATTAAAGTTTTTTGGAAAGGGGGTCTGGGGGAAGAACCTTTTCTTCAG
>CAYJPR010000180.1:0-3381 GCA_964372075.1 uncultured Desulfovibrionaceae bacterium
GGTAAATCAAGGCCCAGTTCCATGCGCACCTCTCGGAGAATTTCGTCGGTAGGAGGCAAACCCGAGAGGCGCACATAGGCTAGCGCTGCATCTGCATCTCCCAGACGCAGCACCAGAAAGACAAAGAGTGAAATGCCAAGGCCCAAGGGTATGAGGGCCAATATACGGCGAAGGATAAAGAGTGTCATCTTATTGCGAGAGGCCTTCTAAGCCCAGCTCATAAGACACTGGCGCAAAGCCAAAATCTTTCACACGGCCTTTTTTATACAAGGCTTTATCCACCGTATAACTTAAGGGCACATACACTTCTGCCTCATGTAATATACGCCATATCTCAGCAAAGCTTTGGGCCCTTTGGGCTTCGTCTGTGCTATGCAGGGCTTTTTCCATGGCAGCATCTAAGGCTGCCTTTTGCGCAATATGTTTTTGAGCATGGTGCTCCGCATGCCCCGGTACCAGCATACTGCTTAAATAAGCGAAAGGCACATAAGGTGCACCGTAAGAATTGGCAAAAATAAGCTCAAAGTCCCCTGAAATTTGAGAGTCCATAAAGGCCACGCCTTCTTCACCCACAAGGCGTACATCCACGCCTATAACAGCCAAATTACTCTGCACCACTTGGGCTATGGAGCGCATAAGACTTTCATGAGCCACAAATTTTATACTGAGCTGTAAAGGCTGACCATTTTTTTGACGGAATTTTTCTCCCTCCACGCGCTTCCAGCCGGCGGCATCCAAAAGGGCTTCGGCGGCGGCTACATCATAAGGATAAGATTCCAAAGAGCTATTGGCATAAGGTAAGGATGTATGCATAAGCGTTTCAGCAGGCAATTCTTGATGGAGCAAAACCCCTTGCAAAATCCCCTTGCGGTCTATGGCACGCATAAGAGCTTTACGCACCTGAATATCTTGTAAAGCGCCCTTACCGCTATGCATGGCAATAATACGTGTATTACGCGGTCCGGACATATGCGTAGTATAGGCATCATCGGCCTCAAAAAGCGCATAGGCATCGGGTTGCACTTCTGCTGAGCCATGATCTCCCATGGCAGAAACCAGCATATCAATGCCTTGAGTTTCCAAGGCCACGGCGCGGGCTTCAGCATCAGGAATAACTTTCACAACAACTTTTTTAAAACCTTCAGCCGGAAGAGCGTTGGCATTCCAATATTTTGCATGACGCACAAAAACATCATATTGACCATTTTTGCGCTCTTGCCATACCCAAGGCCCTGTGCCTACAGGGGTAAGGGACTGGCCTTGTTTTACAGCTTCCAGCACACGCGGCGAAATAAAACGTACAGGACGCACAATGGTAAGCTCATGTAAGGTGGCAGCATAAGGGCTTTTCAACGTAAGTTCAAAAGTATGCGCATCTACAGCCTTATAGGAATCCACACGGGCTATGAGTTCTAACCAGCTATGACGGTCTTTACGAGCAAAAACAGTGTCAAAGTTTTTCACCACAGCTTCTGCCGTAAAAGGCTCGCCATCGGAAAAAAACACATTTTTGCGTAGGGTGAAAGTATAGGTCTTTTGATCGGGAGAAAGGGTCCACGCTGTGGCAAGGCAGGGCAAAATTTTGCCATTTTCGCCGTATTGCAAGAGCGGCTCATACACCATGGCCTGTGCAAACATCATATTGGCGCCATAGTCATGAGGATTAAGCGGACCCACATGGGTGCTCCATGCGGTGACGAGAGTATCTTTATGAAAGCCCTCGGCGGCATGGGCAGTGCTCGTGCCTATGATAGAACCGCTCATAAGAGGACCGCCCATAAGATGACCAGTTAGGCAACATAAAGAAAAAGACAAAACTGTACTTAGACAAATTTTTTTCATAAACCCCTCCCTTTGTGATGGCACTGTATACAAAAGGGAGGTGCGTGTCAATTTTTTAAAATCGTGCTACGATTTATTTTTTACTCGTGAAATTTATTGCAAAGAATTTTAACTAAATTCATAGAAATTTAAAGCTGGATTTTGCTTTATACGCCCTTTTTCTGCCAATTTATCAAAAAAAAGCCGTAGACCTTGAAGTTCATCTCCACGCAAAGTATAGAGCAAGCCTTCATGGTAATAAGTAGAAAGCTCTTCACGAGATAAAGGGCATCCATGCTGGGTAAGATCTAAAATCACATCCATATGGGCAAAACTCCAGTCTCTAGCTTCATGAAAAAGCTGGGTAGGATCTACACTAAAAAGCCTCGCCTCAGCGGCCTTGCGCGCCACTACCCACAGGCCAAAAATAAAAGGCAAACCCGTCCATTGACGCCAGCCTTCGGCAAGGTCCAATCTATAGGTATAGTCCGCATGATGGCGCAAACGTAAGGCTTCATCCCCAATGGCTAAAAAGGCCTTGGGCGCTTTGCCCGTGGCTAGACATTGGCTCACATTGCCCACTGTATAGCGCGCCTGTACGCCGTATTGCTCTTCTAATAGTAATTGCAACAGGGCCGCAGAAGTAGCTGTTTCTCCGGTAATGAGAATATCCTCCCCTGTGAGCTCTTCAAAGGGGCAGGAGGAGAGCAAAAGCACACTCATAACGGGCCCACGCGATCCTATGGAAAGATCTTTCACCACATAATATTGCTCAGGGTGACAGGCATATTCCAAGCAAGAAATGGAAGAAATATGTAGCTCCTCCCTTTCCATCATGGAGTTTAACACCGCCGGCGGCGCCGAAACCAGCTCAAATTCATGGGCAATGCGTCCGGACTCTAGGGGATAATAAATGGGCAAGACATTTAAGTAGCCAATGCGGCCCATGCGTAAGGGAGTTTTCATTGCGAAGCCCTTTTACTCGTCTATATGAGGTTGCGGCTGTAGAAGAGTGTAATCCATAGTGCGTTGCGCAGGTCTAAAACCCGCCGCCCTAATAATTTTATGAATTTCTGCACGGCTTAAACAGTAAGATGTTCCGGCGGCAGCCACCACATTTTCTTCTAGCATCAGCGAGCCAAAATCGTTGGCGCCGTAAAAAAGTCCCAATTGCCCGATTTGCGGCCCCATGGTCACCCAAGAAGATTGTATATTTTTAATATTATCCAGCACCAAGCGCGATACGGCCAACATGCGTAAGTAAGCCGGCGCCGGTAAGGTTTGGCATTGTATATTGGTATGCCCCGGCTGGAAGGTCCACGGAATAAAGGCTGTAAAACCTTGAGTTTTATCCTGCGTGGCACGCACGGCAAAAAGATGATCCAAGCGATGGGAGGGATCTTCTTCATGCCCAAACATCATGGTGCCCGTGGTACGTAATCCCAGCGAATGGGCTTCTTCCATAATTTCCAGCCAGCGCGTGGCAGAACATTTATTGGGCGAAACTTGCTGACGCACCTCATTATGCAAAATTTCTGCACCGCCGCCGGGTAAGGATTG
>CAYJPR010000181.1:0-3380 GCA_964372075.1 uncultured Desulfovibrionaceae bacterium
GCCTCTACACACCATATTTTATAATGCGTATCCCCATATTTATCTACTGGAACTCAAGCCCTTGATAGTGCGTATATATCCAAACTATAATAATTTATGTATTTATAGCACATGTTTGGTTTAAAATTCACCTCATATTTTAGGTTCGCAAGATTTTTGTAGCCAAAATGTAGCCACTAATTTTCAGATGTATATTTATATACAATGAATATTCATACAACGTGCAAACCACCAGCGACTATTCAAAAGTGATAACAAAAATATAAAGGAGTACAAAAATGAAAAGTTTATTTGAACAAATGGGCGGTAAATATATTAAAGTTGGAGATTACTATGTTCCTGATTTAGGTCAGTTTGATGATGAGAAAAAAACTATGGACAATAGATCTATTGGTAAGTACGGAATGTTACGAGAAACCTTTCTAAAAGAATATCACAAACCTTTGTACAACCATCTATTACTTATTGGTAAATTACACTCACACCTGAGAGATGTTCAGGAGGAAGCACAACAGTTACTTGATACACTGATTCCACAGTATAAGGAGAAACAAGGTATTACAGAGGAACTGAAAGCCACCGACCAAATGGAATGGGTTGGTAGAATGAATAACATCGTAGCTCAGATAGAAGAAATTATATTTTCTGAAATAGTATACGGCTAAAATACCAAAACAGCATCTCTTGATTGAGGTGCTGTTTTGTTTTTATTTAATTTCTTCTCTTTTTTTACGTATTTTCAACATATGTCTTTTTGTATCTCTAGTTATAGGTTCTTTGGGATTTGTAGGTTTATTAGGTGGTTCCAATTTATCTCTGCCTACATATTCTGGATTGAATATTATATCTGCTTTTTGAACATAAGAAAAGAAATTCCCGCTTTTATAGGGGTTATTTTTATTTTTCATTATAATTTTTTCTGGATATTTTGATGTATCATATTGACCATTTCGTCCTTTTTGGGTGTACGTATTATACAACTCATTATAACTAACTCTATTACCTTTTTTAGTAACGCCACCACTACTTACTATAGTCTTAAGTTTCTTATACATTCTATAATAATATTTTGAAACAGTTTTAGGTCTTAGTGTGACTTGCTTTCCATCAAAAATAAATCCTAAGTAATCTATATGAGACTCCTTCTTATCATAATCTGTAATATTTATATTAAGTATCTTGCTATCTTCAAAAGAGTATACTTGGGTTTTTTTAGCTTCTAAAGTTAGTTTATCTGTCTCGTAGACCACACCATGTAAATATGTAATCAGTTCATCCAAAGTAAAATGTATATCTTTAGGTAAGACGATTATAAAATCATCACTATATCTCAGATACAGCCCCTTAAATTTCTGCACAAAGTTATATAACTTCTTATCAAATTCCACCATATAAACATTTGAAAGGACTGCACTAATTGATGAGCCTTGTGGAATTCCAAAATTATCCCGATGTCGTTTCAAGTAATCCTTTTTATACTTTTTAAACTGCTCTTTGGTTAATGCAAGCTTTTTAGCACGTTGTATCGGATCTTCAATTTCGAATCCATTTAGCTCTTTTATTTTTTCATCAAACTGCTTTATTAAGTCTCTCGATTTTCTAGTATCTCCCCGCAATGCTTCTTTATGAAATTTCTCCTTATTTTCTATATCTTCATCAGTTATCAAATTATTTAATTTTAATATATCAATTAAATCCCACGTAGAATATCGTGTTATATTTTTATATATAGCATACCAATCAGGGGATAGCGTTTCTTCTCCTAAAACTTTGCAAAGCATACGTTTTAAGTATTGATGATCTAGGTTATCAAAAAATCCTTTAAAATCGCCAACAATAATATGACAATCTCCTTTTTTTATAAAGTCGAATGCTTGCTTGGCGAAATGGATATTATTTTTATGTAGATTAGTTCTATACGCAACAACAGAGAGTGAAAAACCTTCTTTATCTGCATAATCATTATAGTATTCATTCAAGATATAACCGTAATATTGATAAATACAACGGTCAATATGAGCAGAATAGCATATTGGTCTTATCTTATCTTTAACCTCAAGTTTTGCTTTTTCAATAACATTTCCATCACTGTCTATTTTAGCTTTTTTTATAGCTTTTATTTTGTAAAACACTTGGTCATATGTAATAAATGGAAAGAAACTATGACTTGTAACTTTATCAGGATTTGTTATATATCCCCACGCTGAATTTAGTCCGAATTTTTCATCGAAATGAGCATATCCAGCAGCTTTACTATTATTTTGCTTCCATTTTTCTAGTTTCTCTTTATCTATGTTCATAAAATCTCCCTACATATCGCAATACCCCACAGCACGGAGGACAGTGTTCCGAATTGCTGTAGGGTATAAGATTAACTTAATATTTACTTTTTACTCTAAGCTAGAGCCTATTGTTTGTACATATCAACTGTCCAAAATGCGTTAATCAATAATTATGTTATAATAGATATAACTATAATCAAGGAGGTCTATTGTGCTATGATAAGCTCAACAATAATTCAACAAATGAACTATGTGGATATAACAGGTATTCTGATGAATGTTGTTTGTTCCTTAGTCGAACTCGCCATATTAGAAATAACCAAGCTGGTGCTTTGTAAATTGTATAAATTTATTCAGCAGAATGCCTGTTATCTCTTGACAACAATCCTTTTCCCCGTGAGTCTTCACCACGGGCGAGAATATTATACCATGAAAAATATACCAATGTCAAGTTTTGGATAGGTTTTTTAGTCGAAAATATGTAGCTTGCTTTGATGTCTTAAATCTATCACATACCAATGAAATAACCTCTTGTTTTTGAAAGTGCAATAAATCATCAATAGATATGTTCATATCATAATTTATAGAAGTTAAAAACGGACATAAAACTTGTTTAGGCATCAGAAACGATGCAGCAAAAACATTAGCCTCCGTTTCTTGTGAATCCTTCGATTTAATTGTTGTTTCAGTTATAATGTCAATTTTAAGTTTGTGATTTAACACAAAATGCCCTAACTCGTGAGCTTTTGTAAATAGAGTTCTTTCGGGAATCAGTTTGGAATTATAGGCAATAAATTTTTCGTTTCCATTGTTCCCGAAAAAACCTAGCAAATTATCATTCGACACTTGGTTAAGAGGTATAAGGTCTATTCCGCAACTCTCTATGATAAAATCAATCCCTTTGTAAGGTTCATCAAAGCAATTATGCAACTCTAAGTAGTTTTTTGCAATTTCTTCAATTTGCCAAAATGGTTTAGTTTTTCTTTTTGTCATAAAAATCTTGCACCTCGCTTAGGGCAGTATTTAAATCACATTGTGTTACATCTCCATCTTCTCGTGCTACTAAACCGAAAGATGAAACATCAACACGCCTTTGTA
>CAYJPR010000182.1:0-3361 GCA_964372075.1 uncultured Desulfovibrionaceae bacterium
CTTTTTTTAGGAAAAAAAAGTTCCCCCACACCCCCTCAAAAAAACCAATGGCCATGAAGTTTTGGTTTTAAACAAAGAGTGTGGGGCAGTGTAAGTTGTCAACGTTGATCAAAAATAGTAAATGAATATATAGCTTTGCAATGTGTTAGAATTCTTCTTTGGAAACTTGATTTTCTTTTCTATGATCTTCTAGGGCTTTTATGGGTGCTAAAAATTTTACGGTCACAGACATGGATGTGAGCTCTATTTCTACCATTCTTGTTGTGATAGGGGCTTTGTGGATAAAAGAGGCTGTGCTTTTAACATTTCTCTCCACTATCATTTGTTTTAAGTTTTTTTCTTCAACTAAAGAATAGGTAAACGCTTGTGAATTTTGATTTTCATGTTCCCAAGTGCTGAGAGCTTCAAGAGTGATGTCACGTCCTTCAGGTAAATAAGGAACTGCATCGAAAGCACTAGAATCAGAAACGATATGCATAAGCACAAATCCATTTTGAGAGATGCCTTGCAAGGATTTATGAAGTAAACCTTCTGTGAAGGTAGAAAAAAGCCCTACATAACGAAGCTCATCATTGTGAAAATAAAAAGCCTGAATCCATTCTTCACCTAGAAATGTTATTTTATGTGGAGTGCATAAGTCTCCTTCTAGAGTAGCTGCTTCGCAAGGGATGAGATTTGTTGTTTCTTCCACCTGTTCCTTGCTCATTCCATATGAATAGTTTTTAAAAAGTTTAATTTCCTCAGCAAAACATGGAGTAGCTAGAAGCATTAAGCTCAAAGCTAACATTAAAATTTTTTTCATATGACCTCCTGTTGGGTACTAGATTATTGTAAATAGAAAACTATTTTTATGCAAGAATCCTTTGCAAAAACATGATAATTGCACATAGTTATGTAAAAACAAGGCAATAAATCTTACAGAGCTCTTCCCTATTTTTTTCTACTCACATATGGCATGAATTTTATACTTGAAAATTTTACAAATAAAACTGGAATACTGTTGAGCATATCTAGACAAAGAGGCTTTTCCCTCTTACTTTTAGCAACACATATTATTCTTTAGGAGCAGCCCATGGCACGCTTACGCAATCATAAAAAAATTCTACGTGAACAATTAGAATCTGATCAATGGAAATCTATCATACCTAGTATTGTGGATATGGACCCTAAGCAAGCCACAGGGCCGCTATTATCTTTTCTTCTTTTAGGAGGAGATATGACTCATCGTTCAGCTTATGCCTTAGGGCAGTGTATTGCCAAAATGGCTGAAGCTAAGCCAGAAGATGCTCGTAATATTATGCGCAGACTTATGTGGCATATGAATGAAGAGTCAGGCAATATTGGCTGGGGTATTCCTGAAGCCTTTGCAGAAATTTTAGTGCATTCAGAAAAAATGGCCAAGGAATTCCATAGTATTTTGCTGTCTTATATTATAGACACAGGGCGTGATGATAATTATTGCGATCATGCACTTTTACGCCGCTCCTGCTATTGGGCTGTGGGGCGTTTGGTGGGTGCAAGGCCAGAGCTGTGTGATAAAATTATTCCATGGCTTATGAAAAACATTGCAGGCGCAGAAGAAGATACAGTATGCCGAGCTATGGCTGTATGGGCGCTGGGGCAATTTCCCAAAGGGCAAGTGCCAAGCTTTGAGGTATTTCCTATTTTACGCACATTACAACAGGGCCGCGAAGAAGAGTTAGCTGTAAGCTGTAGTATTTTTGATGGCCAGCAATTGCAGTCTTACACTCTTGGGCAATTATTGGAAGCTTCTCCTTTGCTACCATCGTAGTTGGATGACGCACTAGAGGCTTTTATTTTCGGCATCTAAATGGGCAAAAATAGCTTCTTCGGCATGTTTAACATGCTCTTGCATGGCTTCGCTGGCAGCTTTCGCATCGCCTTTTTCAATGCTTTCTACAATGCGTACATGGTCTGCATCAGACCATTCAGCTTCTGTATTGGATATGGTGGGGCGTAAAAGGCGTTCCACTACACCGTCTAATTCTGTAAGCAGTTGCGCTAAGAGAGGTGAGTGAGCGGCTTCACGTAGTATTCCATGAAAGGACTCGTTGAGTTCTACTAGGGCAGGAATATCGTCCATATTGGCTGCACTAAATTTATGGAGATTTTCACGTAAAGCTATTTTTTGCTCTGGGGTGCAACGTGTGGCAGCTAAGGCTGTAGCAAAGGATTCCAGCATGGCGCGAATGGCAATGGCGTCTTCAATTTCAGTGCGTTGCAAGGGGCGTAAAATGTAGCCACCAGTACGCCTTTTTTCTAGCAAGCCTTCTTGAGCTAAACGGTGCAGGGCTTCGCGTAAAGGGGTACGGCTTATACCGAGCTCTGTGGCAATGCGGTCTTCCACCAAACGTTCACCTTCGCTGAACTGGCCATCAAGAACCATTTTTCGGATAAGATATGTAGCTTCTTGTCCTAGGGAACTTTTTTTCAGTTGCATTGCTGCCTCCTAGATGTATCAGAAAATGTGTCACAAAGTGCACTGTATATTGCATACAGTATAGTTTTTTTTAGAGTAAAGTCTAGCGGTGAAGAGAGAAATATTTTCTACAATATTTCCGTGGATGGAAGTGAGACTGTAGGGTTGTTTTTATTGTGTAATAGAGCAGAAAAACAAAGAAGATGTTTAGGCCATATTATTTAAGACCTCTGCATAATATTGTATGCAGAGGTCTTAAATTTCGAGCAACAAGGTAAATTTTACTCACGCATACCATTTTCCACATCTACACCCTTCGGCGGTGAGAAGGTGAAAGTCTCTTTGTCGAGGGTAGGGTTAATATCTACCTTGCTGAAACTCAAGGTATTGCTATTACCGTAAAAGTCTATGATGGTAGCTTTACGTATAAGCTTTTTATCATTTACCCAAATAACGGCTTCCACCATATCTGGGGTAGGTTCATGGGGGTAGAGAATGAGCTTAGTGTGTCCATTTTCTTTACCGGCATTTTTCACGGCAAAGTCTTTACTTAATTGCGCTTGTCCTGTGATAACTTGCACTAAAGGACGCGAACCTTCCACTATTTCCGGTGAATAAGTATAGGCCACTTCTTCATCGGGCAGGTAATTCCACACCATATCACTGCCTATGAGTAAGAGTTCAGGATGCGGGCCCTTGGTTTCCCATCGAATGAGAAAGGGTTTACTAAAGAGTAATTCACCGGTGCGCTTTTGTACATTGCCACTTTCTTTATGTAAAAGTTCTTGCTCAAAAGTGGTGCGTAAGGTGTGAATTTTTTGATAATTGCTTTGAATTTCTGCTTCCAAGGAGGCGGCATGCACCTTAAAAGGAAGGAGCAGACATATAAGTAATAGACATATTTTATGCATAGTAACTCCA
>CAYJPR010000183.1:0-3355 GCA_964372075.1 uncultured Desulfovibrionaceae bacterium
GCTTCATTTTCCATAATCACATTACCCACTTCCAAAACATAGCCACGGGTGGCCAATTTCAAAGCGGCTCTGGCATTTTGTTCCACAATAACCACGGTTACACCTTGTTTATTAATGGTGCGCACAGCTTCAAAGATAGAACCTACCAACAAAGGCGCAAGACCTAGAGAAGGCTCATCCAGCAAAAGCAAGCGTGGCTGTCCCATGAGGGCACGACCAATGGCAAGCATTTGTTGCTCACCGCCGGAAAGAGTACCGGCCAATTGGCGTTGGCGCTCTTCAAGACGTGGGAAAAGCTCAAAGATCCATTCTAAGGTCTTGGCTATTTTGTCTTTATCTTCAATGGTAAAAGCGCCTAACATAAGGTTACCCAGCACAGACATGGTGCCAAAAACACGGCGCCCTTCTGGAGATTGCGTAATGGCCTTTCTTACAATGTCATAGGAATGCAATTTATGCAGCTCCATGCCATCATAAAGAATTTGGCCCTTAGTGACCTTTTGCAGACCGCTGATGGTTTGCATGGTGGTAGTTTTACCGGCGCCGTTAGCACCAAGGATGGCAACAATCTCACCCTCATCTACCTTAAGGTTAATGCCGTGTAAAACCTCAACTTGCCCATAACTTACATGTACATCTTTTAGTTCTAAGAGAGCCATATTACCAACTCCCATCGTCGACACCGAGATATGCCTCGATGACGGCCTTATTATTACGAATATTTTCTGGAACGTCCTTGGCAATAACACTGCCATTTTCTAATACCACGAGCCATTTGCAAATATGCATAACAAGACGCATGTCGTGCTCAATGAGCAACACGGTAATGTCACGCTTACGGATGGCGTGGATGAGATCCATAAGCTCCGCTGTTTCCTGCTCATTCATACCGCCGGCGGGTTCATCCAAAATAAGCAATTCAGGATCAGAAGCCAAGGCGCGAGCAATTTCTAATAAACGCTGTTTACCATAGGGTAAGGAGCCGGCAAGCTCGCTGTGCACATCATCAATGCCCACAAAGGCCAGCTCTTGCATGGCTCTGTCAAAAGCGGCTTTTTCTTCGCGGCGCTGCCAAGGCAAACGTAGCATGGAAGAAACCACCCCAGAAGTCATACGGCAGTGACGCCCAGCCAGTACATTTTCCACCGCTTGCATACGAGGAAAAAGACGGATGGACTGGAAAGTACGGGCAATGCCCTTACGCACTAAGGTATGCGAAGGCACACCGGTGATGCGTTCATTTTTAAAGTAAATATCCCCTTTTTCAGGAGTGTAGTTACCAGTAATGCAGTTAAATACCGTGGTTTTACCGGCGCCGTTGGGGCCAATAAGACCCACAATGCTACCGCGTTCCACTTCAAAAGAAACTTCTTGCATGGCGGTGAGGCCACCAAAAACTTTCGTCACATTGGCAAGACGTAACAAGCTCATTTATTTACCTCCTGCACTGTCTTTGGGAATGGCCGAGCCCAGCGGCGGTGCCTTGGGGCTTCCGTCTCTGTTAAAGAAGTTCAGCTTATACTTATACAAGGTGGGGGGAAGCAGTCCTTGAGGACGCCATACCATCATTACCATCATGGCAAGACCGAAAATAAGCATACGCGCTTGAGAAAATTCGCGTAAAATTTCAGGCAAACCAATGAAGATAAAGGTAGAAACAAGCACACCCAGCTGACTACCACCACTTAAAATAACCACAGCAAAAAGCACCACCGACTCTGTGAAAGAGAAGGATTCCGGCGTAACAATGGTCATTTTAGCGGCAAATACCGTACCGGCAGTACCGGCCCAGCAAGCACCAATAACAAAAGCAATAAGCTTGTAACGAGCCACGTTGATGCCGCAACCATTGGCGGCCACATCGTCATCACGAATATAGTTCAAGGCGCGGCCAAAGCGAGACTGAGCAAGCCAAGCAAAGAAGAGCACAGAAAGCGCCACCCCGCCCCACACACAATAGTAGAACTGTGTGGGCGTCACAATGCGCATGCCAAAAATCTCGGGTCGAGATATACCAAAGATACCGTTGGAGCCGCCAAAATACCCACCCACGTCATTTATGAGAGTAAGACGAACAATTTCCACAATACCAATGGTTACGATGAGCAAATAGTCACCGCGTAAGTGAATAATGGGGCGCGCCACAATAAGAGCAAATATACCGGCCATAATACCGGCAAGAGGCATTACATACAGCACCGGAATACCAAATTGGGTATTGAGCACCGCTGTGGTATAGGCGCCGATGGCAAAGAAAGCGGCATGGCCCATGTGAAAGAGACCAGCTTGGCCTAAAATAACGTTAAGAGACAAGGCAAGCCAGGCATAAATACCAATACTTACACATACATCAATCCAATATCTATTGGCCATGAGGGGTAAGCAGATAATGGCAATGACTAAAAGACCAGCAATGATGGGGCGAATATTTTTCATCATAACTTTTCAGCCACCCTTTCGCCCAAGATGCCTGTGGGGCGGATAATAAGAATACAAATAAGCACACCAAAGGCGATAACGTCTTTCCAAGCAGCGGCAATATAGGCTGCAGACATGGCTTCAATAACGCCAAGTAAAAGACCACCCAGCATGGCACCGGGAATATTACCAATGCCGCCCAAAATGGCTGCGGTGAAGGCTTTTAAGCCGTAGCTCCAACCCATAACAAAGTCAATTTGTCCGTAGTACAGACCCACCATCATGCCGGCAATACCGCCAAGACCGGGTCCAATCATAAAGACGATGGAGATGATTCTGTTAACGTTAATACCCATGAGGCGTGCGGCCCCTTGGTCAATGGATACAGCGCGCATGGCTGCACCAGTACGAGTACGGTGTACAAAAAGGTATAAGGCCAACATAAGTAAGAAAGAGGCCAAGATAACCAAAATACGAATGCCGGGAATTTCCCATGATCCTATGGAAACCATAAAGGAAGGACGTACTATTTCAGGATACACGAAGAAACGCGCACCATAAATAAGCATGATAGCATTTTGGAAAAAGATGGAAGCCCCAAGGGCAGAAACCACTGCGGACAAGCGACTGGCTGTTCGCAAAGGTCTATAGGCTACGCGTTCTAAAATATAGCCCATAAGCGCCACAAATAGCCCCACCATAATAAAGACCAGCACAATAGCCAGTTCCACAGGTAAGGCTCCGGCAATACCGGCACTTACCAATAATGTTAAGCCAAAGTATGCCCCGATGGTAAATAAGTCACCGTGAGCAAAGTTAATAAGCTTCAAAATGCCGTACACCATGGTGTATCCCAATGCCACGAGGGCGTAGATACTTCCCACAGCAAGGCCATTTATGAGCTGTTGAATGAAATCACCCATGCACACCAACCTTG
>CAYJPR010000184.1:0-3345 GCA_964372075.1 uncultured Desulfovibrionaceae bacterium
CATAATTTGCATAAGAAAAAAGTCCCTTCTGTTGTAGAGCAGAAGGGACTTTTTTTATGGAAAAAGAAATCATCAGTTAGACTGGTATTTAATTCGGCTGATGATTTACCACCATTGTACAGGATATTTTTTTCTGCCGGTTGCATAGCTTAAAAAAGCACCGATGCCTACCACTATACTGGCTCCCAAAAGGCAAGGAACAAGAGCGTAGGTATAACCAAGGTTTTTAATGGAAGTATCACCTACCACAGCTAGTAAGGCAGAAGCACCGCCTGGAGGGTGTAATGTCTTGGTTATGGTCATCAGCAAGATGGCTAAGGAAACGGACGTACAAGCTGCCAGTGTGGGATGTGTGGAGAGCAAGAGCTGGCAGGTGACACCTGCAATGGCAGAGATAAATTGCCCCCCCATAACGTTGCGTGGCTGAGCCAAGGGGGAGGAGGGGGCACCAAAAACTAACACAGCTGAAGCCCCAAAAGAGGCCATAAGTAAGTTAATATCCTGTCCGCGGAAATAATAATTGTCTAAGAGAACAATACATAAAAGGCATAGGGAAGAACCTACCCAAGCCCAAAAAGCATCTACGATTTTGTGATGTTTTTCTAAAAAATCTTTATGATGGAATAGGGGTCTCATGAATACCTTAGCTAAGGGCCAGGCCCAAGGTAAAAAAAGCGCCCATGGTTTTCATAGGCGCTTCTTATTTTATGTAGTTTTAAGAAGTTTTTGTACAGAGTGGCTATATTTTTCAGCCGCTTGGACTTCAAAATCTTCAATACTTTGCTTAAGCCGTAAGAGATCTTGCTCAGCCTCGGTATTGTGTAAGCGTTCTAGTAAATAAGCTACAGTTTCCGTGGCATGGCCCCAATCTTCTTCCATATGCTGTATGGCTATATCAAGCACATGGCGCGCATGTTCGCGCTCTGCCATATTGAGACAATCTTCTATTTTAACAGAAGTTTCTGTTTCTACATCCGTTTGCGAAGAGCCAAAACATTCATGAATGGCATTAACTGTTTCTGTTAAACGTACCACCAGTGTGCGTAGGAGAGGCGTGGTCATGGCAGGCGCATTTTTAATGGCCTTTTCTAGGCCTTCTGCGGCGCTGGAAAGGGCTTCTGCCCCAAGGTTAGCGGCAATGCCGCGTACAGTATGCGCATGACGTATGGCTGTTTCCATATCACTGTTTTGTAAACAGTCACTAATATCTTTATTAATGGTGGCGTATCTATCAGCGAATTTTCGTAATAAGCTTATATACAACGCTTCATTGCCAGCAACGGCTGCAAGGCCCTTATCAAGATTAAAGCCATTTAAGCTATCAGGCAGTTTTTCGCGGCGCACCATCACTTGTTCTTTTGCTGCAGGCTCTTTTTTTGCACTGGAAGTAGAAGCCGTGGCAGGTAAAAGAGAGCTTATGGTGGCAAAAAGAGCCATGGGCTCCAAAGGCTTTGTTAGGTGGGCATTCATACCAGCGGATATGGATGTTTCTTTATCATCGGCCATGCCGTGAGCTGTCATGGCTATGATGGGTATTTTATGCCCGGCAGCACGTATACATTTTGTGGCTTCCAAACCGTCCATGACTGGCATTTGAATATCCATAAGTACCAAACTATACTTGGTCTTTTCCACAGCGTCCACAGCTTCTTGACCATTATTGGCAATGTCTACGGTATATTCAGCAGACGTGAGTACCTCATAGGCAATTTCTTGGTTGATTTCATTATCTTCTACCAAGAGAATACGTACAGGACCTTGCTCTTCTGTGTTTTCAGTTTGAGCTTTGGCTGCTTCTTCAGCGGCAAGGCGTTCTTTTTGCTCTTCAAATGCTTTTACCATGGGGGCATAAAATGCTTCGCTGGTGGCAGGGGTTTGCACCAAGGCAAAGAAACCTGCATCGGAGGCGAGTTTTTCTACTTCATCCAATTGGTAATCAGAAATAAGCATGCGTAAAGGTGATGGGCTATCTAAGGGAAGCTTTTCAATATATTCTCCTGCCTCAATACCATCCATACCAGGAGTTTGCCATGCCATAATGGCGAAGGTATAGGGTGTGCCGTCACCATCGGCGGCGGCAATCATTTTTACAGCTTTTTCTGCATCATTCACCACATGGACTTCCATGCCAAAATTACGCAAAGTATTGGTAATAACTTGTTGGCGTAATTCTTGATGGTCCACCACAAGGGCTTTGCTTCCTTGAAGGGGGCCTTCGCGTAAAAGGGCATTTTCATCGGCTTGTGGCAAAGGAAGTACTACAGTGAATATACTACCGCCTTGAGAACCAAAGGTATTGGGACTTACTGATATGCTGCCTTTCATCTGCTGGACCAGTTGTGCGCACGTGGCAAGGCCAAGACCAGCACCCCCAAAGGTACGTGTGTGGGAGTTATCCACCTGAAAGAAGGGAGTAAATATTTTTTGCTCAAAATCTTTTTCAATGCCAATGCCTGTATCTCGTACGGAAAAACGTACTAAATTAGCCCCTACGTCAGCCATGTCCACAGAGATTTGCACACTGCCAGAAGAGGTGAATTTTACTGCATTGTTGGTAATGCTTAGTAATATTTGAGAAATGCGAATGGCATCCCCCATAAGTACAGGCGGTACATCCGCAGCCGTATTTATGTGAAAGGAAAGTCCTTTTTCTTGGCAGCGTAAATGCGTGGTTTTAGATACATTTTCAAGTAAGGTATCCATATGAAAAGGCAAATTTTGTAATTCTAGGCTGCCATCTTCTGTGGTGGTGTAGTCTAGAATACTTTGGAATGTTTGCAAGAGGTTCTGCGCAGAATCAATGATAGTGGAAAGGTACTTACGCTGTTGGTCGTCAAGCCTTGTTTGTTGAAACAAAAAGCCAAGACCCACAATGGCGTTTATGGGTGTACGAACCTCATGGCTGATTTTCGCTAAAAAGTTTTCTTGCATATGAAACCCTTTATACTACCTTAAGAGAGTTTGTGTTCTCTTTAAAATACTTTACCACATAATTTACACGGGAAGCCTTCTCCCTTGTAAACTGTTCTTTAATTCTTGTCTACATAGAACGCACCTCGTAATTTAGCTTATGCTGCATTACGAGGCATTACTACGCCAAAAAGTGCGATTTTTGGCTTATTCCAGTGGCTATGCCACTACGCGAAACTCTTGTTTGGCGGTTAGAAGCTTTTCAAAGTACGCCATTGCGTGATTTATGAGATAGCTTCTAGTGTAAAACGCCGTAACAAACTGCAGGTGCCAAAGAAAAGCTTTTTGCATTAATGCTGGCAATGGCTGCTTGCATGGAGGATGCTTTGGCTGTGTGTGTCATAAAAATAAGAGGAACCGTGCCAGATTCTTCTG
>CAYJPR010000185.1:0-3336 GCA_964372075.1 uncultured Desulfovibrionaceae bacterium
TTACGCAAGATGATGCGCATATTATTTGTATGCCAGAGCAGCTTGAAGATGAAATCATCAAGATTATTGCAATTATTCGCGACCTTATGGGCCTGTTTGGCTTTGATTATAAGGTGGCTGTGTCTACGCGCCCTGAAAAGAGCATAGGCACTGACGAAGCTTGGGAACTGGCAACCAATGCCCTTATCAAAGCTGTGGAACGCGAAGGCATAGACTATTATATTAATGAAGGGGACGGCGCATTTTACGGACCCAAAATTGACGTAAAATTGCTGGACTCCATTGGCCGTGAATGGCAATGTTCTACCATTCAATGTGACTTTACCTTACCAGAGCGTTTTGAGCTGGAATATGTGGGCGCCGACGGCGAACGCCACAGACCTGTCATGGTGCACCGCGCCATCATGGGCTCCATGGAGCGCTTTATTGGTATTTTGATAGAGCACTATGCGGGCATATTGCCCACATGGCTTGCGCCTGAGCAAGTACGCGTACTCACCGTAACAGATGCACAAAATGATTTTGCTTTGCAAGTAGAGAAAACTCTCAAGCAAGCAGGTATGCGAGCCTCTGCCGATATTCGCAACGAGAAGCTGGGCTTCAAGGTGCGCGAGGCTCAATTGGCAAAAGTGCAATACATCCTTGTTGTGGGTGATAAGGAAGTAGAAGCACAAAGTGTGAACGTGCGCTTACGTTCTGGGGAAAACCTTGGTGTTATGACCCTTGACGAAGTGACCGATGTAATACGTGCCGACTGTGAAAAACCCTTTAAAGAGAGAGGTATGTGTTATAGCTTCGCCTAATACAAGACCGCGGCGTGAAATGCCGCAAGATAGCGTGCGTCGTAATGAGATGATTCGTGCCCGTGAGGTACGGGTTATTGGTGCCGAAGGTGATCAGCTCGGGATTTTATCCCGCAATGACGCCATCGCCGCCGCCAAAGAAGCCGGAATGGATCTTGTGGAAGTAGCTTCCAATGTGGAGCCGCCTGTATGTCGTATTATGGACTATGGTAAGTTCAAGTACGAGCAACAGAAAAAAAAGCAAGAAGCCAAGAAAAGGCAAACTGTGGTGCAAATTAAAGAAATTAAAGTGCGCCCAAAAACTGACGATCACGATTATGAAACCAAGGTACGTCATATCCGCCGTTTCTTAGAAGCCGGAGACCGTTGTAAAGTAACGGTGTTTTTCCGCGGGCGTGAAATTGTGCATAAGGACAGAGGCTTATCTATTTTAGAGCGCGTGGTTCAAGACCTTGCCGATATTGCTAAAGTAGATCAAGAGCCCCGTGCTGAAGGCCGTACTTTGCAGATGCTGCTTATTCCTAAAAAGAGTGCATAAGCGCAGAAAAAATTTTTGCAACTTGTTTGCTTGCCTTTAGTGGCAAATTAGGGCAAGTTACACCTTCTTTGTGCGGTAAAATTTTTACCTCAGCACAAAGTGCTCTTTTACGGGCAAAATTTTGGCTAGGCATTGGCCCTGTAAACTCTGCAATATTTGGGATTTGCAAAATAATGTCATGCTGTCTGTATGCGTTTTTATGTTTTTGCATAAAAAAAGTAGCGATATTTCGCCAATGAACTAAAAAGTGTGTCTTACCTAGGTAGGCTACTTTTAAGGAGAGTTTTCATGCCAAAGATCAAAACCAGACGTTCTGCCGCCAAGCGCTTCGAAGTGACTGGCTCTGGCAAGTTCAAACGTCGTCGTCAAAACTTGCGTCACATTTTGACCAAGAAAAACGCCAAGCGCAAAATGCGTCTCGGTCAGTCTACATTGGTGGATGCCACCAACGAGAAGGCTGTTCGTCGCATGATGCCTTATGTATAGTCGTTTACACTAAGAAGAGAAATTTTCTCACATTAGGGTAAGTCAAAAGGATAAGAGCTCATTAAATCCCGTAAGGGTGCTTGAACCTTTGACACAGAATAGAATTTACCATCGGGCTGGCAAGGTCTCCGCCTCGCCTGATGATTATGGAGGTTTTCCATGCGTGTAAAGAGAGGTCTTGCCTCACATCGTAGGCATAAAAAATATTTAGCTCTTGCAAAGGGCTTTCGTGGTGGCCGTAGCCGCTTGTACCGTACCGCTCGCGAGGCAGTAGAACGTTCCTTACAATATGCATTTGTTGGTCGTAAGCACCGCAAGCGCGAATTCCGTAAGCTTTGGATTTTGCGTATTAACGCAGGTGTGCGCGAGCACGGTTTATCCTATAGCCGTTTCATCCACGGCATGCAAAAGGCCGGTATCGAATTGAACCGTAAGGTTCTTGCTGATATGGCAGTTCGTTCTAAGGACGACTTTGCAAAAGTAGTGGATGTGGTTAAGGCCGCATTGAAATAGTTTTAGTACGCATACAGACAGCAACGCTTAAGGCTTATAATGAGTTAACAAGCCCTTTGCCTTTAGGGGCCAAGGGCTTGTCTTATTATAAGCGGCAATGTGAAATCCATAGGAAAAACGGAACAGATATGAATCTTCTTGCAGCATTAGATGCGCTGGTACCCAAGCTAGAAAGCGGTTTGACCAGTGCCGAGAGCCTTACTGATTTAGAAGCCTTACGCATTGAATTTTTGGGTCGTAAGGGCAGTGTAGCTCAGATTATGGCAGAGCTTCCTAAATTAGATCCCACCGAGCGTCCTGCCGTGGGTCAAAAAGCCAATGAAGTGAAAGTGGCGCTCAATACTCTTTTTGATGCCAAAAAAGACAGTTTAGAAGCGGCCGCTGAGGCTAAATCTTTAGCACGTTTTGACGTGGCAACGCCGGCTCGTGCCCCTTGGCAAGGTTCGCTGCATCCTGTGACCTTGGTCATGGAAGAAATTTGCGATATTTTCAAAAAGCTTGGCTATGATATTATGTCCGGTCCTGAAGTAGAAACGGACTATCATAACTTTGAAGCGCTTAATCTTGCCCCGGACCATCCTGCTCGTGATATGCAAGATACTTTATACGTAGCTGATAAGGTGGTTATGCGTACGCATACATCGCCTGTGCAAGTGCGCACCATGCTTTCCAAAAAACCGCCGCTAGCTATTATTGCTCCCGGTAAGGTGTATCGCCGTGACTCTGACATTACCCACACGCCCATGTTTCACCAAGTGGAAGGTTTGCTCGTAGATAAAAAAGTCAGCATGGCAGAATTGCGCGGTACGTTAACGGCCTTTATGCGTGGTGTTTTTGGGCCCAGTACCGATGTACGTTTTCGCCCAAGCTTTTTCCCCTTCACAGAGCCCTCTGCTGAGGCAGATATTTCCTGCTGTATTTGCGGCGGAAAGGGCCATATAGGCAATGATATGTGCCGCGTGTGTAAGGGTACAGGCTGGGTAGAGATACTTGGTT
>CAYJPR010000186.1:0-3324 GCA_964372075.1 uncultured Desulfovibrionaceae bacterium
TTTTAAATTGGCAAGATGGCGTAGCACGTGTTGTAAATAACCGTGGATTATATGCAAAACTCTTAGGGCGCTTTGCCGATAGTCTTGCCGACGCTCCTGATAAAATTGCTGAAGCTGTAGCTGCTGGCAATATGGAAGATGCTCAAATGCAAGCTCACACCGTTAAAGGTACAGCCGCAAATCTTGGAGCAGAAGTTCTTGCTGAAGCCGGTAAGGTTTTAGAAACTGCTATTAAAGAAGGTAACGGCATTGAGCCTGCCATCGAAGAATTGCGTAAGGTATTAGTAGAAACAATAGAAGTTATGCGTGCCTTCGAAGCATAATTTTGGCGCATAATTTTGGCGCATAGTTTTGAAGCGTAATTTTGACGCATAATTTTTCTGATTTCCATGCCACTTATGTGGCATAGCATAAGGGCCCATGTTTATGACGAACATGGGCTCTTATTTTCCCTTTCCTTCCCATTTTGTAAAAATGTCTTATATACTAAAAGTGTATACATGTTTCTGTGTTAACGGGGAGTATCTTTTTTTCTCTTGAGCCATAATATTGCTGGATTTTATTCCTGTGTCAGTGTATTGACACTAATGGGCTGTAACTAAGCA
The DNA here is from genome assembly GCA_964372075.1 of uncultured Desulfovibrionaceae bacterium. Classification (GTDB taxonomy): domain Bacteria; phylum Desulfobacterota; class Desulfovibrionia; order Desulfovibrionales; family Desulfovibrionaceae; genus CAYJAD01. The sequence continues at coordinate 606 of CAYJPR010000186.1, forward strand.
GCTTGAGGAGAAGGTATGGATTGGCAAAAAAGTGGGATTATTGGGCAAAGCGGCTCTTTGGCAGAGGTTTTTCGCGTGCTCAAAAAAGTGGCACCCACCGATAGTACCGTGCTTGTTTCGGGGGAATCCGGTACAGGGAAGGAATTGTTGGTTCGTGCTCTCCATGCATATAGTGAAAGGGCAGATAAGCCTTTTGTTCCCATTAACTGCGGCGCCATACCTAAAGAATTATTGGAATCAGAGCTCTTTGGGCATGAAAAAGGCGCCTTTACACATGCCATTCGCACCCGCCCCGGACGTTTTGAAATGGCCGATGGCGGCACAATTTTTCTTGATGAAATAGGAGAGATGGATTTAAGCTTACAGGTAAAGATTCTCCGAGTTTTACAAGAAAAAGAAATTGAAAGAGTAGGGGGCATGGGCGTAAAAAAGGTGGATGTGCGCATTGTCGCTGCCACTAATCGTGACCTTGAGCAGGAAGTAGCCGCAGGGCGCTTTCGGGAAGATTTATATTATCGCTTAAATGTTATTCCTTTACATTTACCTCCCTTACGAGAAAGATCCGGTGATGTACTTTTACTGGTACGCCATTTTTTGCAACGCTTTTGCGAAAAGAAAAAGAGGGATGTCTTAGGGCTTTCTGCCATGGTAGCTCGTGTATTTTTGGCTTATGCTTGGCCGGGCAATGTGCGCGAGTTGGAAAATTTGATGGAAAGGTTAAGCATTTTAGCCGACGGCGCTGTGGTGGAAGTAGAAGATGTGCCGCAAAAAATTCTGGACTCTGTGGGATCTTTAGAAGAACTTCCTGATGATTTTCCGGGTATTAGCCCAGAAGAAATGGCCGAAGCCTTGCATTTGGCGGCCATGGTGGATGTTTCAACAAAGCTTACGCCTGCTTGCGTAGCTAATAATGGGACAACACAGAATGGGCAAAATGGACCAAATGAACATAATGGGCAAGGCGTGCAAAGTGCGCCCTTGAGCACAGCGCCTGCTCAAGGCTTTGTGTGGCCAACTTTGGCTGAGTTGGACACTTTTGAAATGGGTTTGAAAGACTTTTTGGAAGCCATTGAAGATAGGCTGCTAGATGAAGCCATGGAAAAATCCTCCGGCGTAAAAAATCAAGCGGCGGAATTACTTGGTGTTAAACGCACAACACTCATAGAAAAGTTAAAGAAAAAAGGCATGTAATTTTTCTTGTAAGAGGCGGAATTTTGGCGGCAAAATGGAACAAAAATTGCAAATAAAATCTTATGCAAAATAGCATTTGCACCGGTACCCGGTCTCTTTTTCCTCGCTTACGAGTGCTATTGATTATGGCTTCATTGGTTTGCGCCGTGCCATATTCTGAACTTGCGCCCCCTTACCATCCCTCTTTATTACCTTCTTCTTTAAACATGGTTGTCTCCTTTTTAGGAGGGCCCTCTGTGGCCATGGCGGCCTCAGTTGCATCTCCCGCTACAAATTCTTTGCAGTGGCAATGGAAATATGTGGATGGGCGTGAGCGCATTGTTTTGGATGTAAAAAATCAAGAGATGCCCTCTATGGAGGTGACGCGTACAGGTGTAAATACCTTAACTGTGCACCTGGCTGAGGGTGAAAATAGTCTTATTTTGCAGGGGCAAGCTCCCCATATACAAAGCCTTGTGGGGAATATGCAAGCTTCAGTTAAGGGAATAGAGCTGGTTTTACGCTCTTCTGCTTTTGGCTTTTTAGCTACGCAAGTGAGCCCCACACAAATGGTCATTGATGTTTTTTCTGATCCTTTGGGTGCACGTTGGAAAGCTGACGGTGGTTTGGCACCTGTGGGAACTCAGGCGCAAAAATTTACTGTGCTTGTCCCTCAAGAAGCTGTAGCTACAACTCCTTCAGTCGCAAATGATACAGCTCTTCCCTCTGCCAACATTCCTTTGGCAGATCTTACAGCTTTAGCCAGTGTTGCTTATGATGAAACTGTGCTTGTTACTCAAGCTGTTGCTACGGAAGAAATACCAAATGCAAAGAGTGCAGACGAAGAAATAATGCTTGAAGGTGAGGCGGATATTTTACCCGCCACGGCCATCGCTGCCACGGAAGTTGTGCAAAAAGTGCAAAGTGCTGTTGCACCTAAGCCGGATCCCTTACCTCAAGAAAAGACTAGTCGTTCTTCTGAAGATGAGGCTGAAACAGTTGAGACTTCTTCTCGCGCAGACGTGGGCGAAAAAACATCTGCTACTTCCACTGAAGAAGGTGCCAATTCAGAAGCTAGCCCAAAAACAAGCACAGAGACCAGCCCAGAAGTCAGCCCAGAAGTCAGCTCAGATGCTGATGTAAAAAGCAATGACACATCTAGTGAAAGCGCCAATGTAGAGCCTTCCACGCCTAGCCGAGGCACTGTCATAAGCCCTCAAGAGGTGCAGGGAACCATTAACTTAAATGGCCCTGAATATTGGCCTGCTGACGCCGGCATTGCAACCAAATTGGGTGATAAGGGGACTGCTCCCTCTTCTGCTTCGCTTTCTCCTACATCCAATGCGCCTGGGCAAGAAAACACTTCTTCTCCTGATGCCAGTGATGGTGTGGCAGAGCAATATACTGACGCGAATCCTGTAGTGGCTGAAAATGCCAAACAACAACAGTCCATGGATATGGTACAAACTGTTGATCCTGCTTCTAAGCCTGTGGATCCCAATGCTGTGGTGGAAGAGCCTCGTCCCATTATCTATCAAGATGAAGAAGG
>CAYJPR010000187.1:0-3324 GCA_964372075.1 uncultured Desulfovibrionaceae bacterium
CGAAAGGGGTATTTGGAGTGAGCGTGCCTTTCTTAAAAGCGTATGAAAATACGTTGCAGATGGTTTCAAACAACTAAACACCCCCCTTGGATATGTTTAGGCGAACCTATAAGTTCAAGCCTTTACGACGAAAGTTGTAAAGGCTTTTTCTTTTGGTATCGCATTAAGAAATATGAAAAGGTACACTACGGCCTCTATTTTTAGAATATTCATATTTTATCCCTTATTTTCTTGAAGCAAATGCTTACTATGCTGAGAGAGGAGGATGTTATTTTTCTATAAATAGGCGCCACGCATACTATCTTGATAATATTCAATTTTACTCCATTTTTCGTTGTGGTTCCAACTGTTTGCATAAGAATAATAGGATTTTAATGTTTTCTTAATATGCGGAGAATCCGTGGTAGGAAGAATATAGAGCAACTTGTCTTTCTTGGTAGCCGAAATTACCTCCATACTGGTAGAAGTGTCTTCCAGCATGGCTTCAGTGCGTGTACCGGTCACAACTACGGAGCCTGTTTCTATCACTGGCGCCTGTGCTGTACTGGCGCTTTCTTCGGTATTACTTTCAACGGCTACGGCTCCACAAGGCAAAGCCAAACCTAACAATAAGAGCATAATGCAAATATGTTTACTCATTCCTAACCTCATTTTCCATGATGTTACTAGTTGATTAAAACGAAAGTCGTTTTCAGTATGTGAATCTGTTCTAGGGAAAGGTTTCTTTTTTGTCAATTCATGCAAGATGATGATTTTCAATATGTTGCGTGGAAAAAGTATGAAGTTTTTTTGTAATAGTTTTCATGTAAATCTATTTTACATTAGGGAATTTATACTAAACAATATGGTTTTTCATAAAACATAGTATTTTTTTACATGCTTACAGAGACATCTGTAGAAAACAGAAAACTTCATACTTTTTTTGAAGAGTGCTTAGAAAAAGAAAAAAATAATACTAGAATATTGCAAAAAATTTAAAGGTCTAAAGAAGACAACTCTATCTTGACTTCTCTTTTCTCTAGCAGCAAAGCCTGCAACTATACCGTCATTTATTCATAATCCTCAGCTTTATATAGTTTTTTCTTTTTACCTATATGTTTGTTACAATTTATTGTCGTAACTATTTTGTAACTTAAGAAAAATTCTCTACTATTTTAATATATTGTAAAAATGAGTGGCACTGTGAAACGTCATAAAAGTGTCGCTATTTTGTCACCAAAGCCCTCTATTTTCTCATCAGCACTGTGTGTCAGTGTGGTTGAAATTTTGTAACAAAAGAAAATATTTTAGTTTTTGAGGAGTTTATATGCGTACAGTAGTAAAAAGTTTAGTGATGGCTACTCTTGTTTCTTCCCTATTTCTTATGGGCTGTGAAGAAAAAGAAAAGGTAAGCGCTGTGGATTTAAACAGCCTTAGCCTAGAACAAATCACAGAAAAGGCTAAAAAAGAAGGTCAAGTGCACTCTGTGGGTATGCCTGATACCTGGGCCAACTGGGTAGGAACTTGGACAGATTTACATGATATTTATTTTCTTAAGCATAGTGATGTGGATATGAGCTCTGCTGAGGAAATTGCCATTTTTGCCGCAGAAAAAGACAATGCCACCAAGGACATTGGCGATGTGGGCCAATCTTTTGGACCTGTGGCTGAGCAAAAGGGTGTGACGCAAAAGTATAAAACCAGCTACTGGGATGACATTCCTGCTTGGGCCAAAGATGACGATGGCGATTGGGTTATCGGCTATTATGGTACCATTGCTGTTCTTACCAATCGTAAGCTTGTGCCTGTGCCTCCCAAATCTTTCGCAGATATTATGCAAGGTAATTATATGGTTACCGTGGGCGATGTGACTAAGGCTGCACAAGCTCAAAATGCTGTATTGGCAGCAGCTTTGGCCCATGGTGGTAGTGAAAGTGATTTGAAGCCCGGTTTGGAATTTTTCAAAAAAATGGCTGAGCAAGGCCGTATTGATAAGGGTGAAGCCAGCATTGCCCGTTTAGAAAAAGGCGAAATTGCTTGTTTATTTGTGTGGGATTACAATGGTATGAACTATCGTGATCAAATTGAAAAAAACAATCCTGATGCTAAGTTTGATATTATGATTCCTGTTGAGGCTTCCGTGCAAAGCGGCTATGCAACCATCATTAATAAATATGCCCCCAATCCTCATGCTGCAGCGCTGGCCAGAGAATATATCTTAAGCGATGCCGGCCAAATTAACCTTGCTAAGGGCTATGCAACACCCATTAGAAGCAATGTAAAATTACCTGCAGAAATTATGGCTAAAAGAATTCCTCAAGAACAATATGCCAACGCTCGCCCCGTAGCTGACATAAAGGCTTGGGAAAAAAGCGCCGCTGGTTTAGGCATACAGTGGCAAGAAGACGTCATGTCTTACGCTCAATAAGTTGGTAGCAGAGTTCTTATGTAAAGGAAAACTTGCTTGAAAGTAAGTTTTCCTTTTTTATCGATTTAAGATGTTAGGAATTGGGATGAAAAATAGTAAACTTTACCTCTTTGCCTTGGTGCCTTTTCTTTTTGTGGTGCTACTCTTTGAAATGTTGCCGGTTATTATGGTGATATTTCGTTCCTTTATGCCTGTAGATGGCATAGGTTTTACCTTGGAGCACTATAGTAATATGTTCTCTAAAAGGCTGTATCAGCAAGCTATTTTTAATAGTGTGATTATCTCTGTGGTATCAGCATTGGTGGGGCTTGTGGTGGCCTTTTTTGGGGCCAAAGCTTATGAGTCTTCACGTGGGTCTAAAAAAACACTTTTCATTAATATGCTGAATATGACCTCCAATTTTTCCGGCATTCCCTTGGCTTTTGCCTATATTATTTTATTTGGCAATGTGGGTATTATTGTGAATTTTGGTAAAGCCTTTGGGCTGGATGCCTTGGCTGAATTTAATTTATACAGCGTGAGTGGGCTCTTGCTTACCTATATTTACTTTCAAATTCCCCTAGCTACCTTACTTATGATTCCTGCTTTTAAATCGCTGAAAAAAGAATGGCCCGAAGCTGTTGCTTTACTTGGTGGAACTTCTTTAGATTATTGGTTTAAGGTGGGGGTACCGGCGCTTATTCCAAGTTTATTGAGCACCTTTAGTATCTTATTTGCCAATGCCATAGCAGCTTATGCTACGGCCTATGCGCTTATGACTAATAATCTTTCCTTATTACCCATACGTATTTCTGAGCAATTTGTGGGAGATGTAGTGCAGCGCCCAGAATTTGGCTCGGCCTTATCGGTGATTCTCATGGGTCTTATGGTGCTTTCCATTGTTATTAAAGACAAAGTTCTCGAAAAAAGGAAGGGCC
>CAYJPR010000188.1:0-3323 GCA_964372075.1 uncultured Desulfovibrionaceae bacterium
AAATCTTGCAAAGCTTTTTCTGTGAAAACCTCTTTCACAGGACCATCAAAGAGCACCTGCCCTTGAGCTATGCCCATAAGTCTGGTGGCATACAGGGCCGCCACATTAATATGATGCATAACACAAATAATCAGAGCGCCGGCTTGGCGTTTTTTCTCTAATAAAGCAAAAATTTCTTGCATACGCGCCATATCCAGCGCCGCCGCAGGTTCATCCAAAAGTAAAATGGGGCTTTGCTGGGCAAAGGCACGCGCTAAAAGCACCCTTTGCACTTCGCCGCCCGAAAGTTCTTGTACATAGCGCGTGGCAAAATGCAAGACATCACACTCTTGCATGGCCGCCTCAGCCGCCGCATAGTCGGCTTCACCATACACCCCCAGCCACGAAGTATGCGCATAGCGCCCAAGCAGCACCATATCCCTTACTTTTACTGGCGGCATGGCTGTCAGCTTTTGTGCCACTACGGCTATGAGCTTGGCCCTTTCACGCGGAGAAAAAGCCTGCACGGGCCTGCCCTGTACCTGCACATGACCTTGCACGGGAGGTAACAGACCACACAGCACCTGCATAAAGGTACTTTTTCCGCTCCCATTGGGGCCCAAAATGGCTACGCATTCTCCTCCCTTGGCAGAAAAATCTATGTCATGTAAAACAGGCTTTCCTTGCTCATAGGCGGCCACTATGTGCGAGCATTGCAATTGCACTTGTGTAGAGGATGACATCTTACACGCCCCTTGTCTTACGGCGCACAAGATACGCAAAAAAGGGCCCACCCACAAGGGACATGACCACGCCCACGGGTAACTCTTGGCCTTCGCTTAAGATAGTGCGCGCCAGCACATCAGCCCAAAGCAATACCAAGCCGCCGCCAAACCACGCTCCCACCAAGAGACGGGCATGGCCTGTGCCCAAAAGGAAACGCAATATATGCGGTACCACAAGACCCACAAAGGCAATAATGCCGGACACAGCCACGCATCCTGCCGCCATGAGCGATGCCCCCAGCAAGACGCAAAAGCGCACTCTGCCCACAGGCACGCCCAATTGCATGGCCTCGCGCTGTCCCAAGGCTAGTACGTCCAAGTCGCGCCAATGGGCCACAACCAGAGCAAGTCCCGGCACAAAGGACAGGAGCAAAAGCGGCACAGCATCCCAACCACGCCCTTGAAAAGAGCCCATAATCCAAAAGACTATGCTGGTCACCGACTCTTCATTTAAGGCCTTAATAAGCGCCACCAATGCACCTAAAAAAGTAGCCACGGCTATGCCGGCTAAAATACTGCTTTCACGCTGTGATTGTCCAAAGCTTCCTCCCCCAAATAAAGAACTTTGGTCCGAGCTTAAAAGCAAGGTAAAGCACAGTGCCAGCAAAGCCCCTGCAAAAGCACATAGGCTCACAAGACCGCCGGAAAAATCCATAGCCATCCAGCCCAGAGAGGTAAAAAAAGCTAGTACAGTTCCGGAAAACGTTAGGGCCACACTAGCCCCGCAAGCCGCACCTGCAGAAATGCCCAAGGTGAAAGGATCTGCCAAGGCATTGCGCAGCACCCCTTGTAAGGCCACGCCGGAAACAGCCAAACCGCCGCCGCACAATAAAGCCAGCACCACGCGCGCAAGGCGAATATCACCCACCACCAGCAAAGTAGTAAGGTCTAGCCCTGCACCGTCGCTGAGGCCAAGCTTTACCCCAAGCACGTGCCATACCTCACCGCTAGCCAAGGGCATGGGCCCAGGCAAACACGCCAAAGCTATGGATACAATCCACAAAAGCACCAGTAAAAATAAGGTGAAAATATGTTTATAGGAAGAAAATTGCATATGGGAAATTATGTTGAGTGTATTAGGGGAAATTCCATTTTGCCAAAAGGAAAAACAAGTCGCACGAACAGACTGTACTCTTTCACAAATATATTTCATGTAGGTTGTTCAAAAAGACTGAAATACAAGTAAAAAACAATACATTACAGTTCGCTCAAAATGGGTAAGATGCGAGGAAGACGAAGTTTTTTGCGTAAGGAATGTATATAGACATACCTGACTGAAGCAAAAAACAAGTCTGACAAAGCAGATTGCCCATTTTCAGAGAACTGTAATGCTAAGCATATGCTGTGTGGAGGGGGGTGTCAAAAGAAAGAGCCTGTGAAAAAAAATATTTCATTTACGCCTTGCCCCTTTTGGCGTATAGCTAAGCCATGCACGAAATGGCCATAGCAGAAAACATTCTGCACATTATTGAAGACGAGCTTGTCAAAAACAATTGTACCAAACTCACCTTGGTGCGAGTACGTTATGGCGCGCTCTCACAGGTGGTGCCGGACTCTTTGCAATTTTGCTTTGAAGCCGTCACTAAGGACGGGCCACATCAAGGCGCCTGCCTCCAAATGGAGGAAGTGCCCCTCATTCTACGCTGTGGCATGTGTCAACAAAGCTTTACTCCGGAAGAAGGAAACCCCTTCTCCCCTTGCCCTCACTGCCAAAATGCCATTGGGCATGACGTAGAACAAGGGCGCGAGCTTTACGTTCAACATTTAGAAGCGGAATAAAAGGATATATATGGAAATCCCTGTAGTGCGCAATGTGCTCGAAGCTAATGATAAAATTGCCGATGAGTTACGTGTGCTTTTTAAAGAAAAAAAGATTTTGGTCTTAAACCTTATCAGCTCTCCCGGCGCAGGCAAAACCTCCATCTTAGAGCGCACCCTCACCGATTTACGCCATGAATTTCGCATGGCTGTCATTGAAGGCGATTTACAAACCGACAATGACGCTCGCCGCGTGGCCGCCACCGGCGCCAAAGCTGTACAAATTAATACCGACGGCGGCTGTCACCTCAACGGCAATATGATTTTAGAAGCGCTTAAATCCTTAGATACTGACGAAATAGACATTCTTTTCATTGAAAACGTGGGCAATTTAGTCTGTCCCGTAGAATTTGACTGCGGTGAAGATGCTAAGGTTGCCTTGCTCAGCGTTACCGAAGGCGACGATAAGCCGGAAAAATACCCTCTGCTCTTTAACCTTGCGCAAGCTATGGTACTGAACAAAATAGACTTATTGCCCTATGTAGACTTTGATGTGGCCCGTGCCCGTGAATTCTCCACCAAGCTTAATAAAGATTTGCCTATTTTTGAAGTGTCTTGTCGCACCCAAGAAGGTTTAACTAACTGGTACAATTGGTTGCGTGGGGCCCTTAAGGCTAAACGTACATAACAAGTTTCTGTCAAAATCTACTGGGGGAAAACCTTTTTTGAAAAAAAGGTTCTTCCCCCAGACCCGCTTTGCTCTCGATTTACGTAATTGCTCGTTCCTCGCAAACGTAAACG
>CAYJPR010000189.1:0-3311 GCA_964372075.1 uncultured Desulfovibrionaceae bacterium
GCTTTTTAGGGGCGCGATCTTTTTTCTTTCTATCGCCTTGAGCATCGTCATTTCTATCTGAGTTTTTTTTGTCTGTTGGCACAGAAGAGCCTTCAGGACTGGCGGAAGCTTGAGGAGCTGCTGCGCGTGTTTCGGCCTTAGCTTCTGGCTTAGCATCTTGTTTTGCTTCTGGCTTAGCATCTGGCTGAGCCTGAGTGCTAGCTTTAGCATCATCGCTCTTAGCAGGAGCTTTGTCTGCATCTTTTTCAGCCGTAGCCTTTTGGGCTGGCTTTTCCCCAGATTTTTCCACAGGCTTTTCTGTAGCTTTTTCTGCGGCTTTTTCAGAAGTAGGGGAGCTGATAATGCGTGCTTCCTTAACTTCAGTCTTAGCGTCTACTTTAGCTTCTGACTTAGTTTCTGGCTTAGCTTTAGCTTCGGCGGTGCTTTCTTTGGCAGGAGCCTCTGTAGCTACGCTTTCACCCTGATCAGCTTTTTTACTGTCAGCGCTATCGGCCTGTGCTTTAGGTGCAGCCTTGGTATCGCTTTTGGGAGCGGGGGCTTTTTCTGTGTCACTGTTTTTGCGACGGCGCACAATCACAGAGCTTTTCTTTTGCTCACTCATGTGGCTACGCACGCGCTCCACCTGATCCATAGCCACGGGGCTAGAAGCATTTTTGGTTTCAATACCTAGAGTTTGCAACGTTTGTTGTAACTCCTTAGGCGTCGTACTTAGCTCGGCGGCTAAATCTTTTACTGTCATTTTATCTTTTGTCACTTTGTACCCCTTTGCGCCTTTTCATTCCCGTTTTGTAGTGAAAAAACTTTTCCTTACAGCTTTGGTTTTGGCACACATAATACCCTCTGCCGGGTAATATGGCCTTTTCATCGCAAAGCCACGTGTTCTCGGTGGTGATAATATGGCGCATCAACTCCACCTTGGCCAATCGCTGCCTACATACCACACACATTCGTATGGGTGTATGCGGCATTTATTCTGCTGCCTCTTCTTCTGTAGCTATTTCTTGCTCTTCGCTCGCGTCAATTTCTGTTACGCTAGGCGCTAAGAAGGCAATGGCAGAGCGCAAATCGGCAATGCGTGTAGCGCTCATGGTTAATTTTTCTGTCAATTCTTCATCGCTGGCTTCGCGTAAGCTTTCAATATTAGAGAAGCCTGCCGCCACCAAGGCGTCCATGGAAACTTCTGCCACTGAAGCTAACTGTTCAAGGCCATGACCAATGGCGTTGGCTTCGTTGTAGCGAGTTTCGGTGAAAATATCTATTTTCCAGCCCAGTAGCTTGGCTGCAAGTTTAACGTTTTGTCCCTTGCGACCAATGGCATTGGTAAGCTGGTCATCGGGCACGATGATTTCTAGCAAATTGCTTTCATCATCTACCACAATGCGTGATACCAAAGCAGGAGCCAAAGCATTGCGTGCATAGGTAGCAATGTCGGCGCTCCAGATTACAATATCAATACGCTCACCGCGCAATTCTTGTACAATGTTTTGAATACGTGAACCGCGTACACCTACGCAAGCGCCCACGGCGTCCACATCGCGTTCACGAGACAGCACTGCCACCTTAGCACGAGAGCCAGGGTCACGAGCTACGCCCATGATTTGTACGGTGTTGTCATCCACTTCGGGCACTTCGCGGCGGAAAAGAGCCGCCATATAATCGCGGTGTGCACGAGAAATAATAACTTGCGGACCACGGCCTTCGCGGCGCACATCAGAAATGATGGCTTGCACACGGTCGCCGCGTTTGAAATGTTCGCGGGGAATTTGTTCATCGCGGGGGAGCATGGCTTCGGTACGACCAAGGTTAATGATCCAGCCGCCTTTATCACGACGCTGCACTATACCGGAAACGATTTCACCTACGCGGCTGATGTATTCATCATAGATGATACCTTGTTCAGCATCACGCATGCGCTGAATGATAACTTGCTTGGCAGATTGAGCGGCAATACGTCCAAGGTCTTGCATCTTAATGCGAAAGCCCACTTCGTCGTCCAATTGTACGGAGGGATCGTGCTCACGCGCTTCTTCCAATTCAATTTCGGAATCTTCGTTGGCAAGGTCGCCATCGGCTACTACAATTTTGAATTGATAGACTTCAATATCGCCGGTTTCGTCATTGTAGCTCACTTCAATGATGGCATCTTCGCCAAAGCGACGTATCATAGACGCTTTTACAGCATCTTCTAAGGTTTCAATCAGCATTTGGCGCTCAAGGCCCTTATCTTTGCTGATTTGATCTATGGCTTTTTTTAGTTCTATAGGATTCATGATGCCTCCGATGTATTCCCTAAAATGAGGGGCAATCTGCAATAACTATTTTTCAATTTTACGTTTTTTGCCTGGTTTTTCAGGCATAACAAAAATATGTTCGCGCGAAGCCTTGCGTACCATATCCCAATCAAGGGTGAGGGTGATATGGTCTTTGCCATGGTCCATGCCAAGGACAAAGCTATTATCTTCAAGGTTCACAGACTCTAAAGCACCTTTGATTTTTTTGCGGCCCTGTAAGAACTCTGGGCCGTCAGGAAGAAAATCATTTAAGGTTACTTCGAGGTTATCACCTATAAAACCGCGTAATTGGTCTAGGTGAAAAAACATGCGTGAAAAACCGGGGCTGGAAACTTCCAATATGTAGGCTGAAGAAAAAATATCTTCCACTTCCATGGTAAGACCTATAATGCGCGAAATTTCAGCGCATTGTTCTACCGTGGCAGAAATATGCTTCATGTCCTGCGATTTTTCATGGTGGGGATTTTCAGCGCCTTGTGTTGTCGGGGCTGTGTTGCCTTCGGTATAGGGCGCATCTACATATACGCGCACTAATGGGCGTCCGCCTTGCAGCAAGTCTATGCCCCAAATTTTGAGACCCTTAGAGGCCACAATGGGTTCAGCAATGCTGTGTAATATTTCTAATAATTCTGGTTTTGCCATAATCTCTCAAGTGAGTCCTCTTAGCAGGCTAAGGGGCGTAAGCATAAAAAAAAGGGGGCCTCAAAAAGGCCACCCCGTTGTGAACAAGCGTTCTGCATCAGGATGGAGAAAGCGGCAAGAAAACTAGTAAGGAGATGCAAGGGTAAGCCACTTTCCCGTAAAAGCAAGGGCACAATACACCTCATGAAAAAGCCTGTCAAGCCTTTTATGAGGGAATAACTCTAGGGTATTTAGCGGTCTGTTAAAAAATCAGCATAGCGCTAACCCATCCCACGATGGAAACTTGAACCGCCTCTTAGACGACGCTTGGTCGTGCGTCCTGCACGACACAAGCTCTCGCAAAAGTCGCTGGCGCCGAAAATAAATTTCGGCTGGCTT
>CAYJPR010000190.1:0-3285 GCA_964372075.1 uncultured Desulfovibrionaceae bacterium
TGTTTCAATACCCTAGCCTGTTTTTTCATGCCTACTCCTCTACGTACTAGGATGAATATTCACTCTGCAGGGCGCAGAGCACAACACAGACCGTGCAAAAGAATCCCCTTCTACACGGTTAACCTAATCCAAAAATTCGAGCAAAGGCTTTATGACATAGCATTTCTGCCCTGCTGAAAAGCCTATAACAAAATTCATAGCTAAAAGCACTCTTTTTTTTCACTTCCGCTTTTTTTCCCGCATGGCTTTTAGGTGACAAAGGTTTTTTTTACTGGATTATTCATTCTAAATACTATACCATTCTTTTGCTTTAAAATATCTATCATTCTGATTTAACAGAAATAAAAAACAACTTTAGCTTAACCTTTGCAAGGAAAAAGCCATGCAAGACATTGATCTTAACAAAGAAGAACCTCTCGAAACTGCGGACAGTGAAAGTGTAAACACAAGCACCATCAATTGCGCCGCCTCCCCTCTTATACACGCCGATGAAAAACAGTGTACTCTTCAAGAAATTGAAGAACTTTCCTGCTCTGGGCTCTTTTTTAACAGAGACATTAACTGGCTCTCTTTCAATGCCAAAGTGTTACAAGAAGCTTTGGAAGCCAAGGTCCCCTTATTGGAACAATTAAAGTTTTTAAGCATTTTTTATAACAATTTAGATGAATTTTTCATGGTGCGCGTGGCTAACCTCATGCGCCAATATTTGGGCAATGTGGTCAATACAGCCCCCGATAAAATCCCTCCGGGGCGACAATTGGCAGAAATTCGCCGTCAAACCTTGCGCCTCATAGCTATTGCCCATGATCATTGGCAAAAAAAATTGTGCCGCCAATTGAAAGACCGCGGCATACGCCTTGTGCGCTATATTGACCTGAACAAAAAGCAGCAAAAATTTTTGGATGAATATTTTATGGATGAAATATTCCCCATCTTAACACCTCAGGCCATTGACCCCAGTCACCCCCTGCCCATTATTACCAATTTAAGCCGCAATCTTGTGGTACATCTGCGCGATAAGTATGGCAACAACAGATATGCGCGTATAAAAATACCCAATAATATTCCACGCTTTCTTTTCAGCCCGCGCACCAAAGATGCTAAAACCTATGCAGCTTTAGGTTTTTCTGCCAATGCCAGAGATAATGACATCATCTTCATTGATGACCTTATTAAAGTACATTTACAAAGCCTTTTTGCCGGTCATGAACTGGTAGCTATTGGCTCTTTCCGCATTACGCGTAATACAGATATAGAAATTGAAGAAGATGAAGCCGACGATCTTTTAGAGGCCATTCGTGACCTTGTGGAACAACGCCGTTTTGGCGATGTGGTGCGCCTTGAAGTTTCTGAAGACACGCCGGCAGACTTGCGCCGTTTCCTCATGGAACATTTAGAGGTACGCCCCTTCCAAGTGTACCGCATTAAAGGCCCCATGGCTTTTTCTGAAATGATGGAACTGTACGGCCTTGATAAGCCGGGCTTGAAAGATGAGCGTTTAACGCCCTATATTCATCCTGTGTGCCGTGATGAAAATGATTTAAATATTTTCGATACCATAGCGAAAAAAGATATTTTGCTCTATCACCCCTATGACAGTTTTTTACCGGTGCAAGAGTTCATCCAAAAGGCCAGCATGGACCCCGGTGTCATTGCCATTAAGCAAACCCTCTACCGTGCAGGCAATGATTCTCCCATTGTGGATGCTCTCATTCAAGCACGCCGCATGGGTAAACAAGTGACCGCGGTGGTAGAGCTTAAGGCTCGTTTTGACGAAGAGCGCAATATTACTTGGGCCGAAGAAATGGAAAAAGCCGGTGTGCACGTAGTGTATGGTATGCCGGGCATGAAAATTCATACTAAGCTGTGCCTTGTTATTCGCCGTGAGCCACAAGGGGTTACACGTTATGTGCACATAGGCACAGGCAATTACAATCCTTCTACAGCAAAAATTTACACAGACTTAGCGCTTTTCACATCTCATGCAGATATTTGTGCCGATGTAAGCGATATTTTTAACACCATGACAGGTTATGCAGAGCAAGACAGTTACAGACACCTACTGGTATCTCCTAACTTTATGCGACACAAGCTCATAGAGCTTATCCAAGCTGAAATTGCTCAGCATAAAAAACATGGCAATGGCAAAATTTATATCAAATGCAACCAAGTGGCCGATAAAAGCTGTATCCAAGCCTTATATCATGCCTCCATGGCCGGTGTGCAAGTGCGTATGCAAGTGCGCGGCGTTTGTTGTTTACGTCCCGGCGTGCCCGGTGTGAGTGAGAATATAGAAGTCACTTCCTTGGTGGGACGCTTCTTAGAACATCCCCGCGTCTATTACTTCCACAATGGCGGAGACGCTAAAATTTACATGGGAAGCGCTGACCTTATGCCGCGCAACTTAGATAGGCGTATTGAAACTCTTGTGCCTATTTTTGACCCAGACTTGCGCAAACAAGTGCATGAAGAAATTTTACTCTCTCACCTTGACGACACCGCTAAAGCCTATGTGTTGCAAGAAGATGGTAGCTATTTACGCCGCAAAGTGGCGCGTGGCGTAACGCCTTTTAATGCGCAAAAAGAAATGATGCTTATGAGAGAAGGAAAGTAAGCAATGAGTAGGGAAAACTCCTCAAAAAGCGGACCAAAGCCAGCACAAAAGCTTGCTCACCAAAAGACTTCTAAAGAGGCTTTTAAAGGGGCTTCTAAATCAGCTTCTGTAGCCAGCGGGCACACAAGCTTTGTAAAAAATACCCGTGTGCAGTCTCCGGAGAATCCTGTTCTCGCAGAATCTTTAGTGCACGGAGCCCATGTGGCGCATTTAAGCACAGCCCTTTTTGACGGACTAGCTCCACTGCATAAGCTTTCTAAAAAATGGCGGAAAATTTTAGACTTAGGGGCCAAACTTCACGATATTGGTTGGCAATACGGTAAAAAAGCCCATCATAAAAATTCTGCAACCATAATCCGCACAGGGTTCTTTCAGAACGGGCAACCTTTGCCCGTGGATGTTTCGGAAGAAATACGCCCTCTTGTGGCCTTGGTGGCGCGCTATCATCGCCGTGCAGATCCGCATCTTAGTCAAAAACATTTTGCCAAGCTCTCCAAAGAAGAGCGTCATGCCATACGCATCTTAGCAAGTATCATTCGTCTGGGCGATGCGCTGGATTTTAGCCACACTCAATGCATCAAAAATGTGCATGTACATCTCTTAGAAAAACATATACAAGTAAATCTTGTGGGCAGCAGTCCCTGTTTGGCAGAAATATACAGAATTGACGT
>CAYJPR010000191.1:0-3255 GCA_964372075.1 uncultured Desulfovibrionaceae bacterium
TGTGCACCATGCCCCATGTGGAAGAGCTTAATGCTCAAGGCTGGGATATTTTGGCCCAGAGTTTGCGTTCCTTGGCGCGTAAATGGGCATGCTTGTGGAAAACGGCTCATTTACGGGGGCGAAATGCAAAACAGGAAGATATTTTAGCTTGGGATAAAGACCATTTGTGGCATCCTTATACCTCTGCCACCCAACCCTTACCTGTTTATGAAGTGAGTCATGCCAAGGGCACACGTTTGTATTTACAAAATGGAGTTGAACTTGTAGATGGCATGTCCTCGTGGTGGTGCGCTGTGCATGGTTATGGGCATGAGGCGTTAGTACAAGCGGCGCAAGAGCAAGTTCAGCGCATGTCGCATGTGATGTTTGGCGGTATTACCCATGCTCCTGCGGTGCAAGCTGGACAAAAGCTTATGGCCTTATTACCACAGCATTCCACCTTGTCACGTATTTTTTGGGCTGATTCCGGTTCTGTAGCTGTGGAAGTGGCGCTGAAGATGGCTTTGCAATATCAGCAGGGTGTGGGACAAAAACAACGCACAAAGATACTTTCGCCGCGTGGTGGCTATTATGGTGATACCCTCGGAGCCATGGCTGTGTGTGATCCTGTAAATGGCATGCACTCTTTGTTTAATCATGTGTTGCCGCAGCATATTTTTATAGAAAGGCCGTCTTGTGCTTTTACAGGAGATGTACAGGCAGAGTTTGATACAGCGTGTTTAGAGCCCCTAGAGCAGGTTTTTACCGAGCATGGGGCTGAGCTTGCGGCGGTGATTTTAGAGCCTGTGGTGCAAGGTGCCGGGGGCATGTATTTTTATGATCCGCGCTATATACAAAGAGTGCGTGAGCTGTGTGACGCTCATGGCGTGTTGCTCATTTGTGATGAAATTGCTACGGGTTTTGGACGCACGGGAAAGATGTTTGCTCATGAATGGTGCGAAGATTTTGGTCAGGCTGTGACGCCGGATATTATGTGCGTAGGCAAGGCTCTTACCGGTGGTATGATGACCCTTGGGGCCACTTTATGCACTGAGGGCGTGGCAGAAGGTATATGCGCAGATGGGCAAGTGTTTATGCATGGGCCCACGTTTATGGCTAATCCTCTTGCTTGTGCTGTGGCGGCGGCCTCGCTGGATATTTTTGCTGATGGTGCGTGGAAAGAGCAGGTGTTGCGTATAGAGGCGGAGCTTCAGGTAGGTTTAGCCCCTTGTGTAAATCATGAGACTGTGCACGATGTGCGCGTGCTGGGAGCCATAGGGGTGGTGGAAATGCGCCAGCCTGTGGACATGGCGAAATTGCAGGCTTTCTTTGTACAGCAAGGGGTGTGGATACGACCCTTTGGGCGGCTTGTGTATGTGATGCCGCCTTATGTGAGCACCACGGAAGATGTGGCGGCTTTGTGTAAAGCGGTGTGTGCGGCGGTGGAAGCAGGTTTGTGTGGTTAGGTGTTAGGATGACTTTTGCGCCCTGTATGCAAAATTTATCTTTTGCGCGCGCACTGCGTCAAATTCCCTTTTTTGAACGCACGCGCCTAGGCGTACGATATCCGTAAGGCTCGTACCTCGCCAACGGCTACGCTTCGCGCCCTTTGGGTCGAACTTGAGTACGCTTACCTTCAAAAAAGAAAATTTTCCTTGTGCGCACGTAAAATCTGAAAATTTAAATACATCCCACAAAAAACAACCAGTCGCGTTTTTGTAACAGAAATATTTTGGCAACACACGCTTTGTACCCTGTAAAAGGAGACAAAAACGCGACGCCTCGAAGGGAACCCCCCGGCCTTTCACTTCGCTACGTTACGTGACAGGCCACCCCCCTTATAGTGCTGGCGCACAAGGGGGAAAGGTAGGGGTAGACTGATGGGGAATTATAGTGTTGCTTCCCCTAAGCCAAAAATAAAAATATATACGGAGTTAAGATGACAATACTTTTACTTTACGCAGTGTTTTTGTGCGTAATTTCTTATTATAGCGTAGGTAAGCAAAGTAGTAGTGCGGCTTTTTTTGTGAATAATAGACAATCTAGCTCCACGGCGGTGGCTTTTTCCATTATAGCTTCATGCGTGGGTGGCTCTGCCACCTTGGGCATGGCGGGGCTGGCCTGGAATGTGGGCTTACCGGCTTTTTGGTGGCTGGGTACCGGCGCCATGGGCTTGTGTGTATTGGCTTTATTTTTGGCTAAACGCGTGCGTGAGAGCGGCGCCTCTACTTTGCCGGAAATGGTGACTACCTTTGTGGGCGCACCGGCTCGGCCTTTGTCGTCTATAATTATTATATTGGCATGGTTTGCCATTACGGCGGCGCAATTTAGCGCCATGACAGCCTTACTTTCTCCGATGCTTATGTCGTCTTGGGGCCTTGAGGCGACTATGGCTAAAGATGTGGCCTTGGTGCTGGGCGCGGCTGTGGTTATTGTTTATGCTTGTCTTGGTGGACAGGCGGCTATTATTAAGAGTGATATGGTACAATATGCGGTGCTGATGCTTTCTTTGGTGGTGGCTTGCGTATTTTTATGGCAAGACAATGCGGCGAGTTTGCAAGCTGTACCCGTGGAAGTGCTCAATGAAGGCTTTGGCTTAAGTAAATTTACCTACTTTTTGCTTATAGTGGGGGGCTCCTATGTGGTGTGCCCCATGCTTTTTGGACGTTTGCTTTCGGCAAAAGATGAGCAAGTGGCAAAGCGCGGCGCTTTATGGGCAGTGCTGGGACTGGTTGTGACGGCTTGCCTTATTGTGACCTTGGGAATTTTATGCCGCGGCTTTGTGCCCACAGCGGCGGAAGGAACGTTACCGGAAACGGTGCTTACCACAGTACTTTTTGCTGAACTTCCTGCTTGGGCCTCTAGCTTGGTACTGCTGGGTATATTTTCGGCGCTTATTTCTTCGGCAGATTCTAGCCTTGTGACGGCGGCCACCATTGCCAGTAATGATATTTTCCGCTCCACTAAGCCCTCTGTGTGCCGCTGGTGCATTTTAGGCATGGGGCTGGGCTCGGTGCTTTTGGCTTTGCCGGGTAAGGGCATTTTATCTTTATTACTCATGGCTAATGATATTTATGTGTGCGGCGTGGTGGTGCCTGTTTTTGTGGGTATGGTGCTATATAAGAAAATAGTATTGCATACAGGCATTATGACCCTTGCCATGGCAGTGGGCGGCGGTTTAGGCTTAACGGCGGCCTTAAGCGGGGACACGTCCTATGCCTATGCTGGACTTGCGGCGGCTTTGGTTGTATCTGTGGGGGCGGCATTGCCAAACGT
>CAYJPR010000192.1:0-3233 GCA_964372075.1 uncultured Desulfovibrionaceae bacterium
TTTCCGCAAGGCTAACATATTCTCTGTCCTGTAGGGTGGAGATGATGCTGGCATACGTGGAAGGGCGCCCAATGCCTTGTTCTTCCAGCTCGCGAACCAAGGAGGCTTCGCTGTAGCGGGCAGGGGGCTGGGTGAATTTTTGTTCTTTGCTCAGCTTTTCTAGCTTGAGCTCTTGTCCTTGCTGTAAAGGTGGTAAATCGGCATCGCTTTCTTCGCTAGAGCGTGGGTAGGCTGCAGTCCAGCCGGCAAAGAGCATACGAATGCCCTTGGTGCGCCACTCAGAAGGGCCACAGCTGATGGTGACGGTGGTGTCATGGAAGCGAGCAGCGGCCATTTGTGAGGCCACAAAACGCGACCAAATGAGTCTGTAGAGGGTGTATTGCTCTGGTGGCAAAAAGCTCTTTATTTGCTCGGGAGTAATATGCACATCTACAGGGCGGATGGCTTCGTGGGCATCTTGCACACTGGCTTTATTTTTAGCAGATTTTTTCGGTGCTTTTCCGCCTTTTTCGGGCAAAAAGTCCGGGCCATAGTGATTGGTGATAAAGTCAGCGGCTGCGGCCTTGGCTTCATCGGCAATGCGTGTAGAGTCGGTACGCATATAGGTGATAAGGGCCGTGATGCCCATGTCGCCTATTTCCACACCTTCGTAGAGGCGCTGGGCAATGGTCATGGTGCGTTTGGCGGCATAGCCATGACGCTGGTTGGCACTTTGTTGCAAGGTAGACGTTATGAAGGGAGGTAGAGGCGCTTTTTGGCGTTCCTTTTCTTCAATTTTTTCTACTACAAAGGGCTTTCCGGCCATATCATTTTCTAAAGCTTCGGCGCTGGCAGCGTCGGGGATGAGAGCTTTTTTGCCACGTACTTTATGCAAGTCGGCTTTGATGATAGGTTCTTGGCCTGCGTTGAGTAAAGCTTTAAAGAGCCAATATTCTTCAGGGGTGAAGGCGCGGCGCTCTTCTTCTCTTTCCACAATAAGGCGCAAAGCCACCGATTGCACACGACCGGCAGAAATACCGCGTTTAACGTTATTCCATAAAAGAGGAGATATTTTATAGCCTACCAAACGGTCAAGGACACGACGAGCTTGTTGCGCATCAAAGAGGTGTTCATTGACTTCGCGTGAGTCAGCAAGAGCTTCTCGCACGGCTTTGGCAGTGATTTCGTTAAATTGTATGCGTTTGATATTTTCGCTATTTTTTACTTTATCTTTGATAAGCTCACGCACGTGACACGCAATGGCCTCTCCCTCGCGGTCGGGGTCGGGGGCTAGATAGACAGTATCTGCCTTGGCGGCGGCGGTGCGTAAGTCGCTTACAACTTTCTTTTTATTGTCAATAACTTCATATTGAGGGGCGAAGTCATTGTCAATGTCCACACCAAGCACTTTGGAGGGCAAATCGCGCACGTGACCTACGCTGGCTAGGACTTGATATTGAGCGCCAAGAAATTTTTTGATGGTTTTCACTTTGGCGGGTGATTCCACAATAATAAGATTTTTCGCCATGCCGACCTCTTTTTTCACTGTTGTGATGTTGTGAGACAAAACATACGGCAAAATTTTTCTACGTCAAGGGTATGAGGGGAATAGAAGCTAATTTTCTGGACAAGAAGGTGTTTTTTTTGTAGCAAGGGGGGGGAGGTAAAACCTATGAAAAAACTTTTTTTTCTTCCTATGTTGTGTTTTTGTTTTTTGCTCACGGCCTGCGGGGGAAGTTCTTCACCCTCTCCTGAGCAATCATTGCCACAAGATGCGCATTTGAATGTTCCTGTGAGCGAAGATTATCCTTCTGTGTTCATTACAGTGAACAACACTACTTCCATGCAAGAATATTTGAAAGGCACCATTTTGGCCCTTATGCAAAGTGAGCATGGCGCCAGAGAGGCAGATGCGCCGGAAGATGCAGACTATATAATAGATATTACTATCAGTAAATTTAATCAGGTAGGTAGCGAAACGAGCTCTGCTTCAGCGGCAGATATGGCCTTGCCGGGTATTGCTGGTGCCACCTTAGGGGCGCAAATTGGCGGCTCCTTTGATGGTAGTCTTGTGGGCGCAGGCATAGGCCTTGTGGCTGGTGTGGCCTTGGGTTCCATGCTGGGAAGCGAAGAAATGTTGGTGTGGCAAAGTGAAATGCAACTAAGCATTACAGATGCAAATGAGAAAAAATATGCAACAAAGCTTACGCCGCAGGCCAAAGGGGCCCAGATGAATGCGCAAAATGCAGCGGCTCTTATAGAAAATAGCGCGGCTTGGTCTGTGGTACATGCTTTTAGAAAAAATAATTAAGGATGAAGAATGAAAATTTGGTTAACAGTATTTTGCTGCTTAGTGCTTTCAGGCTGTGTACAACAACCTAAGACACCAGAGCAAATGGCGGCGCAAGTGCATATACAGCAAAGCGCTTCTTTAGAACTAAAGAATGTGCCTAGTGCAGAGAAAAAAGTGACTCTTATGGCCCTCCATGAGGGACAAAAGTACGCTCCCCTGCAACAAGCCTTAAGCCATGCAGCGGCTACAGCTTCTTTAGAGGTAATACAAAACCCCAGCCTTGCAGGCTATGTGGTGCTGAGCTCTTTGGTGCAAACGGGTGTTTTTTCACAGACAGAACTTTCTGGTATTGCTAAGAAGCCCTATGGCAGCGATGCGCCTAAAGTTACAGTTTTAACAGAGGATGCAGACATGCCAGACGCCATGCATTTCGCCATGGTGGTGGACGTGCATGTGGCTGTGCGCACACTGGCTAAACGCGTGCGAAATAATACGCCGGTGGTGAGCACGGCTTCTTTGAATACCATTGAAGATGAAAAGAAAAGCCGCGTGGTGGTATCTATGCCCCTTGAAGATATGTCAAAGCCTGAAGATATGCCAAAGACTGAAGAAAAGGCCGCCATGGAAAAAGTTCTTATGCAACGCGTAGCCAATACTATTATGCAAGCTTTATAGTTTTTATACACTTTCTTAGTGAAAAAGGCTTAGAGTGTGTCTCTAAGCCTCAGTTTGATGACAAAGTGGCATCTTACTTGCTCAAACCATTTTTTATGATGATTTTTTTAGTTATAACATCCTACATCCAACGTCATTGCGAGGAGTCTTCGACGAAGCAATCCATGCTCAAGGAACGATAAGCGTCGCCTATCTATATATATTCAAATAATATATAATGCATCAACCATACTCTGAACGGAAATGATTTATCGCAAGAATCATCCTTTGGTAATGGATCGCCGCG
>CAYJPR010000193.1:0-3233 GCA_964372075.1 uncultured Desulfovibrionaceae bacterium
ATTCATAGTCCATGGAGGCATAGCCCTTGGTGGTGGACTTTAAGCGGTCAAAGAAATCAAACACAATTTCCGCAAAGGGCAATTCGTAGGTAATAACCACGCGATTGGCGGCAAGATAGTGTAAATTCTTTTGTACACCGCGTTTTTCTTCGCAAAGTTTAAAGACGTTCCCCACATAATCATTGGGCACGTGAATGTCCATTTTTACCAGCGGCTCAAGCAGGCTTTCAATCTTGCTGGCGTCGGGTAATTTAGATGGGTTATCAATATCAAGGTGCTGACCGTCTACGGTGACTACTTTGTAAATAACCGAGGGCGCCGTGGCAATGAGGGCTACTTCAAATTCTCTTTCAATGCGCTCTTGGATAATTTCCATATGCAAAAGACCTAGGAAGCCACAACGGTAGCCAAATCCAAGGGCTTGTGAGGTTTCTGGCTCATAAGAAAAAGCCGCGTCATTGAGTTGTAATTTTTCCAGCGCAGTTTTTAAGGTTTCGTAATCGTCGGAGTCAGAAGGATACAAACCACAAAATACCATGGGTTGTACTTCTTTAAAGCCTTCCACCGGTTCGCTGGCAGGATTATTTACAAGGGTAATGGTATCACCCACCTTGGCATCGCCAAGCTCTTTAATACTGCCGCATAAAAAGCCCACTTCGCCGGCGCTGAGCACAGGCATGTCTGTGGGCTCGGGAGAAAATACCCCTAGGCGTAAGACTTCGTACTCTTTATCTGTAGCCATAAGGCGAATGCGCTCATTCTTTTTAATGGTGCCGTCCATAATACGGAAAAGCACTACAACACCTTGATAGCTGTCGTACCAAGAGTCAAAAATGAGAGCTTTGAGCGGCGCATCGGGGTCGCCTGTGGGGGCCGGTAAGCGCTGTACCAAGGCTTCCAGCACTTCTGCCACGCCTTCGCCGGTTTTGGCAGAAACGGGAAGGGCATCGGTACAATCAAGGCCGATGGCTTCTTCAATTTCTTCGCGCACTCTGTCTACGTCAGAGCTTGGCAAGTCAATTTTGTTAAGTACAGGAATAACCTCATGGTCATGGTCCAGCGCTAGGTACACGTTGGCAAGGGTCTGGGCTTCCACGCCTTGCGTGGCATCCACCACCAAGAGGGCACCGTCGCAGGCTGCCAAAGAGCGGGAAACTTCGTAGTTAAAGTCCACGTGCCCGGGGGTGTCGATGAGGTTTAAAATATATTCTTCGCCACTTTTGGAGGTAAAGGGAATGCGCACGGTTTGGGCTTTAATGGTAATGCCGCGTTCGCGTTCCAAGTCCATCTTGTCTAAATATTGGTCTTTTTTTTCACGATCGGACACAAGCTCGGTGATTTCTAAAATACGGTCAGCCAAGGTGGACTTGCCGTGGTCAATGTGCGCGATGATAGAAAAGTTTCTAATATGTTGTAATTTGGGCATGGTGTACCTATAGTAATAGAGTTATATAGGGTCTCATACCGCAAAGCGTGGCAAATGTCCAAGGCTCATTTGGTCCAACTGGCGGAAGAATTTCGCATCACTTTTAGGGTCTGCAAAGTAAGACGGCACTCCATATGAGACCAAGTTTTTACATTTACAAAGAAAAATTTGTTTGATACTGCTAGCCCTTAGACTCTTTCTATAAGGAGAAATTCATGTCACAAAGCAAAGTTACAAAAACTATTGCACAGATAAATGAACGCATTAAAGCCGGTAAGGCTGTTGTGGTGAATGCCGCAGAAATGTGTGATATTGTACGTAAATTAGGTAAAGAAGAGGCCGCCAAAGAAGTGGACGTTGTTACCACAGGCACCTTTTCCCCCATGTGTTCTTCGGGCTTGCTCTTTAATATGGGCCAGCCGGAGCCTCCCACCATGCGCTCTTCTAAAATTTGGCTCAATGGTGTGCCTTGCTACGGCGGCATTGCCGCGGCAGATGGTTACCTTGGCGCCACGGAAATGAAGGAAGACGATCCTTTAAATGAACCTTATCCAGGGAAATTTGCCTATGGCGGCGCCCATGTCATTGAAGATTTGGTGGCCGGCAAAACTGTGCATTTGCAATCGCAATCTTACGGCACAGACTGTTACCCACGCCGCACCCAAGATAGGCATATTACGCTGAAAGATTTGCCCCATGCAGAACTTTTAAACCCACGTAACTGCTATCAAAACTATAACGCCGCCGTAAACCTTACAGGACGCATTATTTATACCTATATGGGCCCCTTGCGTCCGAATATGCAAAATTTAAACTATGCCACCGCGGGGCATTTGTCGCCTTTATTTAATGATCCGTACTTCCGCACCATTGGCCTTGGTACACGTATTTTCCTTGGCGGCGGTGTGGGCTATGTTATTGGCGCCGGCACCCAGCACGTGGAAGCTCCAAAGCGTAATGAGCGCGGTATTCCGCTCACTGCTTCGGGCACACTTATGCTGAAGGGTGATTTAAAGGCCATGCAACAAAAATACATTCGCGGCCTGTCCCTCATAGGCTATGGTTGCACACTTAACGTGGGTGTGGGTATTCCTATTCCCATTTTGAATGAAGAAATTGCTTGGTTCACCGGTGTGGATAATAATGAAATTCTTATGCCCATTAAAGACTATGGTCATGATTATCCCAACTGTATCAATAAAATTTTGGCCCATGCGCCCTTTGATGAGCTCATGAGCGGCGAAATTGAATTGCTGGATAAAAAGGTAAAAACCGTACCTTTGACAAGTTACTCTTTGTCGCTAGATGTAGCCAATGAATTGAAAGATTGGATTCAAAGAGGTGAGTTCTTGTTGTCGGAGCCGGTGGAAGGTATTAAATCCTTTTAGGAGGCTGCCCCAAAAGCAGCGTTTACTGCGCCAGGCTTGTTTTTTGCTTCGGTCATGTATGTTTATATACACTCCCTACGCAAAAAAACTTTGCCTTCCTTGTATCCACTACTTTTTGAACAGCCTGCCTATTTGGGCTAGCTAAGCATTTGTTTGAATTTTTTATAGAAATGATTTTTTTACATATGTGAAACATTTTAAAAAAGGAACGTAGCCTAAAGCTGCGTTCCTTTTTTATGTATGTTTATGCCGTTGTTATTTTGTAAATAAAATCATGGCCATGAATTCTAAATTCTCTGTGCCGGTGTTTTTAATACCGTGGATTTCCCCTTCATTACAGATGGTAACATCACCGGCGCTCACGGGCATATCGGTGCCATTGTCATTATAGGTACCGTTACCGGAAAGAATATAATACA
>CAYJPR010000194.1:0-3225 GCA_964372075.1 uncultured Desulfovibrionaceae bacterium
AAGGTCAAGGGGAAATGCTTTTGCAAGGAAGTGATGCCCTTATTATAGCGGCAGGCCCCTGTGTGCACATGGCTTTAGAGGCGGCAAAAATCATTTCGCAAGACTGTGCTAAAAATGTGGCTGTCTTTGATCCCATTTGGTTAAAGCCTCTACCTGAGCAAGAATTACTTGCGCTTATGAAGGCGCATAGGCATATTCTTTTGGTGGAAGAAGGCACTTTGAGTGGTGGTTTTTCTTCAGCAGTTTTAGAGCTTTTGGCAGATACACACAGCTTGGCAGAAAAGAATATTCAACGTCTGGGCGTGCCTGATACATTTGTAGAGCATGGTAAGCAACAGTTGCTACGCGAACAATTGGGCCTAACGGCGCAACATATGGCAGACATGTTAAAAGATATGCTTACAATATAAATTTTACTGATAAAGTATGTGTTGTATGGGAGAGGGAGTTTTTCTTTCTCCCATATTTTTTATGAAAGGGCTTTTACGAAAAAGTAAAAAGTATAGAGCCTTTACGTACTGTGGCTGTGAGAGTTCCTGAAAATTGAAAAACAGTACCACCTCGGCCTTCTTGTAAGGCTGTGTCCAGCTTAAAAAGAGTTTGAGCGCGGGCTTGTGCGCCTTTTACTTCTTCACAAATTATATGCTTTTGTAATTGTTGTAGGGCAAAGTGATACAAACGCAAACGCGTGGCTTTATCACTTTTTTGTAAAAGTTTGGCCGGTAGAGTTAAGTTTTTTTCTTGTATTTGTACATTATGCTCTGCACATAAGCTGTGTAGTCTTTCTTGCCAAAAATCTTGATCATATTGGGCAAAATGCCAAAGCTCGCTGATTTTTTCCGCAAAGGCAGGGTTTTCTGCTTGCAGTAAGGGGAGGATGTTATGGCGCACTCTATTACGTAAATACTGCGTATCAGCATTGCTTGCATCTTCGGCCCAGCTTAAGCCTGCATGTTGTAGTAGTTTGCGCAAGTGTTGCGGGTCTTGGAGTAAAAGCGGACGTAAAATATGCCTATCCCTATCTTTTGCCGTCATGCCGCCTAAAGCAGGCCAGCCAGCGCCGCGCATAAGGCGCATGAGTACATCTTCTTGTACATCTCCTCTATGGTGACCAAGGCATATCCACTGTGCTTGGCATTGCTGTCTATGTTGTTCGTACAAGGCATAACGCTTATGGCGTGCAGCTTCTTCAAGGCCGCTCTTTTGCTCAAAAGAGATATTTTCCACAATGCAGGGAATGTCCCACGCTGTACAAAGGGCTTTTACGGTTTGAGCCTCTGCGGTGCTTTGAGGGCGCAGATGGTGATTAATATGCAAAACAGTGAAAGAAAGAGCATATACAGGGCGTAGCCATTGCCAAAGGCAGAGTAGCGCTAAGGAATCAGCTCCGCCGGAAACAGCCAGCAGACAGTGGGTATTTTGCAAAGAAAGGGAGAGTTCTTCTTGTACAAAATGACGTACAGAGCGCACCAATTCCTTGGTGCTAAAACTTTGGCTCGTATAGAGTGGAGGCGTTGGAGGAAAGGTGAAAGCTTGCGCGCTCATGCTTTTTGTTGTGGCTTTTTAACAGCCAGCTAAATGCGTATGGAAAGTTTTTCTAAAAGCTCTTCTACATAGCGCATCATGTGCATTTGTAATTCTGGGCTGGCATAGCCCACGCACGCGCAATGCAAGGCATTTTGGGCACGTACTAAAAGTTCCAATTGTACGGCATTATGTTGTATTTCAAAGCCCATTACGTAGGGGCCGCATTCTTTGGCATGTTCCTCTTGTAAGGGAGTATGCATGCTGGAGGGAATGGGGAGCCAAAATAAGCCGGGCATGGAGCCTTGAAGTTGCATTTCTGTTAATAAGCTTTCAACTTTTTTAAGCTCACTTTCATCTAAACCTTCTATAAAATACGAACGCATAATTTTCCTTTACAGGTAGTTAGCTATAAAATTTTATTAGAGCGTGAAGTGTCATCGCTATCAAGATCAAAAATACGCCTTACCATATGTATACGCGGTGCAGGGCCGTCTTCACTCATGGTGCCGCGCTTTAAAAAGGACAAAGGCGCGTGATTGAGTTTACGAATGAGGGCTGCTGTCATGTCTTCTAGAGCATGCACTGTGGCTTCATCGGTGGTTCCCAAACGCTTTAAGGTGCGTTGTAATTCATCGGCGGCAAGACGTTCACTGCGTTTAATCATGTCTACAATGGTGGGTTGCACATCAAGGCTTTGTAGCCAGCGCCCAAAGAGTACTACTTCTTCATCTACAATATTCACCGCTTTTCGAGCTTCATCGCGTCTTCCGGCAAGGTTTTCTTCAACCACTTCTTTAAGATCGTCAATGTCGTATAAATAGACATTTTCTAAGCTGTTCACATCGGGATCTATATCACGGGGAACAGCAATATCAATGAAGAACATGGGTTTGTATTTACGCAATTTTAGAATTTTTTGTAAATCTTTAGCGCGTAAAATAGCTTCCGGAGAGCCTGTAGAGGTAATAATAATATCCATATCCACAAGGCTTTCCACCATGGTATCAAAGGGAACCACAGTACCATTGAATTGTTTGGCCAGTTCTTGCCCGCGCTCTAGGGTGCGGTTAGCCACATAAATGTGCTCCACACCGGCTTGTAAAAGGTGCGTGGCGGCCAGTTCTGCCATTTCACCGGCGCCAATGAGCAGGGCTTTTTGTTCTTGCATATGCCCAAAAATGCGCTTGGCAAGCTCCACTGCAGCATAGGAAATGGAAACAGCGCTAGAAGCAATGGCTGTTTCTGTGCGTACGCGTTTTGCCACAGTAAAAGCTTTGTGTAGCAGGCGGTTAACAATAGTACCTGCGCTTTTGCTTTCCACAGACTTACGGTAGGCTTCTTTCAATTGGCCTAAAATCTGTGGTTCACCAAGCACCATGGAGTCAAGGCTGGCCCCCACGGTAAAGACGTGGCGTATGGCTTGTGCATTGTGGTGAACATACACATAAGGGCGTAAATCTTTGGCTTGTTGCCCGCATGCTTCTGCCCATTTATTTAAAACTCTGTCTATGATGACAGGTTCACACAAAGAGGCGTGGCGTGCACAGTCACAGTGTTTTTCGCAAACGAGAATTTCTACGCGATTACAGGTAGATAAAATAAGTGCTTCGGCAATGACACCGCGACAAGGCAAAGCCCATGTTTCTACAGTTGTATGAGCCGAAAGCGCAAAGCGCTCGCGAATTTCCACAGGGGCGG
>CAYJPR010000195.1:0-3223 GCA_964372075.1 uncultured Desulfovibrionaceae bacterium
TTTTTTAGTAAAAGACGCAACCAAGCCAACACAATATGCATACAAAGCCATGGCTTCACATCCATAGTTACAACTGATTTTCCCCACAAAAAAAGCCCCTGTTAAAAAACACGGGCTTCATAAATTTACGTATGTACAGGCGCTTAGCTGCCGTTTAATTCCATGCGGAACTTACGGGACAAACGGAAAACTACAACCTTACGAGGAGCAAGAGTGATGGTCTCATCGGTTTGTGGGTTACGGCCTTTACGAGCATTTTTGTCGTAAGCTTCGAATTTACCAAAACCGCTAATAAGTAAAGCATCATCTTTTTTGATGGCGCCTTTCATGATGTCTAAAAGTTTTTCTACAATAACTTTCACATCAGCGCGATTCTTATCACTCTTTTCATAAATGGCTTCTACAATTTCAGCCTTCGTTAATGTCTTCCCCATAAAATCCTCCAAATAATATGCCACACAAAGCTAAGCTCATAAAACTTGCTTAACTTCATATACGGTAATGTTCAGGCACCTCTCCTTTTGACACAAAAGCCATCATGCCCTACCATGCCGGCAAGGGAAATGCGCTTATGCAAAGGAGCTAAGCTCTTTCAAGCCATATACTCTGTATCCCCCTTGTATGCAAGGTCTTTTTGCATCTTCATAAAAGTTTTTTCTTGCACAAACATTACTTTTACAAAATAATCAATATATTAACACAAAAAAGCAAATATAATAAGCCGCTATGCAAAAACAAACCTTACGCCTCCCATGGCCAGACTTAAGGCCCCCTAGCTCTCGCATCTATCCTGTTTTTATCCCTTTTGCAGGCTGCCCGCGTCGCTGTATTTTCTGCGCACAGCACCTTCAAAGCGGCCAAGAGCCTTGCGCAGAAAAAGACCCTACCCTAGCCATCCTTAAAGAGGCGCACCTAGACTTAGAGAACAGGCAAGCCCAAGGGCTCCCAGCCATGGAACTGGCTTTTTATGGTGGCACCTTTACGGCCTTACCGGAAAAAGATTTTACAGCTGCGCTTACGCTATGCAACAAATTGGTAAGCCAAGAAATCATCACGGGGGCGCGTTGCTCCACACGGCCCGACGCTATAGCTCCCGAAAAGTTACACGCCCTCAAAGAGGCCGGCTTCCATACCATAGAGTTAGGCGTGCAAAGCTTTGACTCCACAGCCCTACACCTTGCCCAGCGGCATTACACTGAAGAAATTGCTCTAGGGGCTTGCAAAATGGTGCGTGCAGCAGGCTTTAACCTAGGCGTACAGCTTATGCCCGGTATGCCTGGCGTGGATGAAGCTATTTTTCTTGCTGATGTTCAAAAAGCTTTAGCGCAACAGACCGACTTTTTACGCTTTTACCCTTGCCAAGTTATTGCAGGTACTGAGCTTGAAAAGCTCTGGCACGCCCAAAAATACACATGTTGGACCTTAGAGCAAAGCATTACGGCTTTAAGTGAAGCATGGCTCAAAGCGCATCTTGCCAAGGTTCCTGTTATACGCATGGGTCTGGCGCCGCAACCGGAGCTGGATGCGCATATTATGGCAGGGCCAAGGCATGAAGCTTTGGGCAATATGGTGCAAGCTGAGGCTCTCTTCAATTATGTATCGCGTAAAATTTCACAATCCCCCCTTGCACACGGAAAAAAAGACACTATTTTTCCTATAGAAATGACTTTGCCAAAGTCTTGCCAAGGCTACTTTTGGGGTCATAAGCAAAACCTTGTACACAAATGGGAGGAACTAGGTCTGTTAAAAAAAGGTATACACTGGCACGCAGAACAATATATTGAAATACTACTATAATATATGTACAACCTTTTACATATTTCACACAGCAAAAAGCTTGCTTTTTTTAGGCATTCATGTATAGCCTTGGGTGCCTATATTTTGAAGGGCAGCCCCACAATGCGCGAACTTGTGAATGTTTTACGCAAAGACCATAGGGCCGGCTTTTTTTATAGTTAGAGGCAAATTCATGAGGTAAGTATAATGCAAAAACTTCACCAAGTAGACTTTAGCAAAGAAATTGCGGAGTTGGAAGAAGAGTGCGGCCAAAAGGTATCTACATGTTACCAATGCGGCAATTGCACAGCAGGTTGTCCGGCATCTTTCGTGTACGATTTACAACCGCATCAAATTTTACGTCACTTGCAATTGGGTAATTTAGACCGCGTCCTCAAGTCTAAGTCCATAGCCATGTGTCTTTCTTGTTCAACCTGTTCCCAGCGATGTCCCAACAACATAGACATTGCCGCCATCATGGAGCATTTGCGCCATAAGGCTCGCCATGAAGGTACTTTTGCTGTGCCCAAGGTGAATGCTTTCTGGCAGTCCTTCTTAGATACCGTTCGCTTTTGCGGTCGTACCTACGAAATGGGCGTTATGGCTCTGTATATGATGCGTTCCGGCCGTCTATGGACCGACGTGGACTTAGCCCCCACAGCACTACGCAAAAACAAGTTGCCCTTTAAGCCTCACGCCATCAAAGGCGCCGAAGCTGTGGGCCGCATTCTCAAACGTTATGAACAACGCTGCCGTGAGGAGGGCAAAAAAGCATGAAACTTGCCTACTACCCAGGGTGTTCGGCCGTAGGGACATCGGCAGATTACGAAAAGTCCACCCGCACCGTCTGTTTTGATTTGGGTCTTTCCCTTATGGAAATGGAAGATTGGAACTGCTGTGGATCTACCCCTGCCCACGCCGTGAGCACCGAACTTTCCGCCGCTTTGTGTGCGCGCAATTTAGACATTGCCCACAATTCCGGCGCTGACAAAGTCGTCACCGGCTGTCCATCTTGTCTTTCCAACTTGCGCCATGCTGCGCATCGTATGGAAGATGCTGATTTTCGTGAAAGCGTAAACGGCCTTTTGGACGAGCCTGTAGCCGAAACTCTACCAGAAGCCACTTCTGTCATGCAAACCCTTGTGGACATTTATGGTGTGGACGCCATTGCTAAACGCGCTGCCAAAAAGCTTACAGGCATTCGCTTAGCTCCTTATTATGGCTGTCTTATGAGCCGTCCTGCGGAAATCATGAATTTTGAAAGCCCAGAAAATCCCCAGCTTATGGAAAACATCCTTAAAGCTTGCGGCGCTGAAGTTTTGGACTTTGGCCCAAAGACCAGCTGCTGCGGCGCTTCTTTTGGTATTCCTGAGCGTCAAGTAACAGCAAAGCTTTCTGGTAAAATCATTCAAGTTGCACAAAATATGCAAGCTGACGCCATTGTGGT
>CAYJPR010000196.1:0-3205 GCA_964372075.1 uncultured Desulfovibrionaceae bacterium
CCTTTGGCAAGGGTTTACGCGTGGGCATTATCCTCAGCCAGCAAGAAGAAAGCGGACTTAGCGAGGAAGTGACCATAAAACCCCTCGCTTCTCCGCTGGAAATGCAGCCCCTACTTGACAAGAACTACCTTACCCTCATGCGCCAATTGGCTTTACGCCAATGCCGTAGCGAAGGGCAAATTTTAGGCCAAATACTTCCTGCAGGCTTGCGTATGGCTAAAGCAAAAATACGTTGTTTTCAAAACCTTACTTCTGGCGAGCAAAATCAAGGTAAAGCGCAAATATTTAGCCTTAAAAGCCTAGAAGAAATACCCTTAGAACAAGGGCACCATTTAGCCCACGCCTTAGTGCAAGGCACAGCGCAACTCTTGCCCCCCACCAGTGACAGTGCCACCACAGAGCTTTGCGTACTGAAAGTAGACCCCCCATGGCCGGTGCGCCCCATGGCTTTAAAGCAAATAGCCATCCTTGACCATTTGCACGATCATGGCAGTACAGCGCGACGCACCTTGGTGCGCCTGTTAGGCACAGGCTCTGGCCCTGCTCTTACCGCTTTAGTAAAACAAGGCCATGTGCATATTCAAGCCATGGAAGAGGGCGCAGAAAGCGAAGCGGCGCATATCTCTCTTTTGCCGCCGCCAGAAGCAGCCTTTACCTTATCTGAAGCGCAGCAAAGTGCCCTAGAAGCCTTTACGCAGGCCCTTGATACAGCTCAAAGCAGCGGTAAGGCTCAAAGCCATTTGCTCTACGGCATTACAGGAAGCGGCAAGACGGCAGTCTATATGGAATTAGCCAAGACCTGCCATGCTCGCGGCCTTTCCACTTTACTTTTAGCGCCGGAAGTGGCCCTTGCCCTAAAATTACGCCGCGATGTGGCCAATGCTTTACCGGATATTCCTGTATATTTGTATCACGGCTATCAAACTCCCGCCAGCCGCGAAAAACTTTTCCGTCAGCTCGGCCAACGTAGTGAGCCCTGCATAGTGGTGGGCACACGCTCGGCCTTATTTTTGCCCTTGCAAAATGTGGGCGCCATAGTGCTAGATGAAGAACATGACAGCTCTTTTAAACAAGATGAAAAACTCCCCTATCAAGCCAAAGAAGTGGCCTGGTTTCGCATAGCACAACACAAGGGACTCTTGGTACTAGGCTCAGCCACGCCGGATTTAAAAACTTTTTATGCGGCTAAAGAGGGTAAATTACCCCTACAAAGCTTACCGGCGCGTGTGGGCGGTGGCACCTTGCCGGAAATTTCCTTGGTGAATATTAGTGGTCAAAAAGGTTCCCAAGCCACATTGGCTCCGGAAAGTGAATGGGCCCTCAAAGAAACCTTAGAACGCGGTGAGCAAGCGGTCATTTTACTCAATAGACGCGGTTATGCGCCGCTTATGTATTGTTTAGATTGTAATGAAGTGGCCAGATGCCCCCATTGCGAAATTGGACTCACCTACCATAAAGGGCGTGAGCGCCTTATCTGTCACTATTGCGGCTATGCCGTGCCCTTCCCGGCCCTGTGCACCCATTGTAAAGGTATGCATTTTCTCCCCATGGGCGAAGGTACAGAAAAGCTCAGTGAGCATTTAGCCAGCCTCACTAAGGGCAAAGTCTTGCGCCTTGATAAGGACAGCACTCGCCGTGAAGGGCGCATGGAAGAAATTTTGGAATCTTTTAGGCGCGAAGAAGCACAAATTCTTGTGGGTACGCAAATGCTGTCCAAGGGACATCACTTTCCGCAGGTGACACTGGCTCTCATAGCCGATGGAGATCTTGGTCTTAATACCCCAGATTATCGCGCTGCGGAGCGCACCTTTCAACTCTTGGTACAGTCGGCCGGAAGAGCCGGACGCGGACAAAAGCCGGGGAAAGTGCTTATTCAAACGCGCGATGTGAATCATTATTGCTGGAAGTACATTCAAGAAGCTAATTTTGAAGGCTTTTATGAAGAGGAAATGCGCCGCCGAGAAAAAAGACGCTATCCTCCCTTTGTGCATTTGGCCCTTATACGCATAAGCTTTGCACTAGATTTCACCGATGGCCCAGCACAACTTTTACGCATGGGAAGCGAACTGCGCCGCGCAGGTCAAGAAATGGGTCTCAGCGTACTGGGGCCGGCTCCGGCGCCGCTGGCTTTATTACGCGGACAAAAACGCTTTCACTGCCTCATTAAAGGGCATAATTGGCAACATATGCGTAGCCTTTATTCCAAAGCAGTAGAAATATCGGACAAAAAACACATGAAGCTTTCTCTTGACCTTGACCCATTAAATATGTATTAGGAGCGTAACTTCAGAGCGTCACTATTAAAAATCACAGTGACACAACACCCCCCTTGTACTTTTTTTTGGAGGAATTTCTATGCGTAAAATTAGCGCTCTTGTGCTTTCTACACTCTTGACTGTTACCATGGCTGGCAGTGCCCTTGCTGAAGGCTTTGCCATGACCGAATGGTCTGCCCGTGGTCTTAGCCTTGCCGGTGGTATGGTAGGTCGTGCTGACGACGTTTCTACCTTGGCTTATAATGCCGCCGGTATTACCCAGCTTCCCGGCATTCATATTATGGGCGGCGCCTCCTTTGTGGCCCCTTATGGTAGCATTAACTTTGATCAAAGCGGTCACACTGCCAAAACCAAGACCGCCATTTGGGCCCCCATGCATGGCTATATGAGCTATCAGCTCAATGATAAAGTATGGCTAGGCTTTGGTATGTTCACCCGTTTTGGCCTTGGTAATAACTATGCTGACGAATGGGAAGGGAATATGAATGTTCACGGCGTAGGTATTACCACCGTATCTGCCGTACCCACCATTGCATACAAATTTAACGATATGTTCTCCGCTTCCTTGGGTATAGAGCTTATGTATATGAGCATGTACCAAAATAAATTAGCTGTGCCTGGATTCAGCCACCCTGTTTTAGGTACTCATGCTGACAACAATGCCAATCTTGATGGCGACGGTATGGGTATTGGCTTCCATCTTGGTTTACATGCCAAGTTCAACGAGCAATGGTCTGCCGGCTTAAGCTATAAGAGTCAAATGACCCAAAATATTACTGGTGAAGCAAAATTTGACCGTAGCCAAAGTGTTCCCGCGCTTGGTATTAACATCCCCAACAAATCCGACATTCACGGCACCATCCAATTGCCAGATTCCATTGCCCTTGGTATTGCGTACAAGCCTTTGGATAATTTAAGCTTTGAAGTGG
>CAYJPR010000197.1:0-3171 GCA_964372075.1 uncultured Desulfovibrionaceae bacterium
GCGCAGGCAGCCATAAGAAAGAAAGCAAAATCCTGCGCAGAGAGCTCATGCATTTATTGTGTATCCTTAAGCTGTATGCGTAAGGCAGGCATACCAAGGCCTAGAGTTTTGGCGTGTTTTTGCAGGGCGTCACTTTCGGGACGAAGCCAGGTTTTTCCATCTATTATATATTCCTTGGCAGGTAGGGGCTCCTTATGGATTTCCACATGGCCTTGCGTGCGCGGTGCAATGCTACGCTCTAGAAGGCAGTGACGTATGCCAAGGCTATGGGTGTGGGTGAAAAAGGCTTGCTCTACTAAGGTCTTGTGTTCTGGATGGCACAGCACGCGGAGCAGGCCATGAGGGCGATTTTTTTTGCCCATGCCGCAAAGCCATAAGACATCCAGTACCTGTGGCAAAGCGCTTAAAGCTTCTATGCACGCGCCTATTTCTTCGCCAGTAAGGTGGTCAATATGGCTTTCCAATTGCACAATGTACTCTTGCTCTGGGAGACTTTCTTCCTCTTCCATAAGCCAAAGACGTAAGCCCACAGGGGCTTTGCGTGAGCCGTAGCCTGTACCTAGTTTCTGCCTTGTACCTGTGGGTAAAGTGTCAAAGCTGGTAGCAAGTACATGGGCCAGCGCCGCTCCTGTGGGAGTGACTAATTCGCTTTTACTAAGCCAAGGATGAGCATCCCATGTATGGCAGATGGGTTTATTTAAGAGTAAAAATGCTGTGGCCGGTGCGGGAAGGGGCAAGAGGCCATGCTCACATTCTATGGTGCCGGTAAACCAAGGCAGGGCAGAGCAGAGCACGCTTTGCACGCCTAGTTGCTCTAGGCCCCACACAGCGCCTAAAATATCCACCACCGTATCAATGGCGCCCACTTCATGAAAATGCACTTCTTCTGGAGCAATGGCATGGGCGTGGGCTTCGGCGAGGGTGAGGGCTTCTAAAACAGCTAAAGCTTTTTCCTTTACCCACGGGGAAACATTGACGGCGTTAAAAATGTTTGCAATGTCATGTGGGTGGCGCAAAGGTTGCTCACTGGGCCAGCTTACATCTACACGAAAACCGGGCCCGGCAGCACGGCTTTCTTGCCAGCTTTCTATGCGGCAAGCTATGCCGGCATCTGCTAAAAGCTGCTCCAAAGGGGCAAGGTCTAAGCCCAGATGGCAGAGCGCGCCTAGAAACATATCGCCGCTTATACCGGCTTCGCAATCGCAATATATATACATTTTTCCCTCAATTTTGTAGGTGCACGGGTAAAAATTAAAAAAAAGTGGTCACGGCACTTGAAGCGCGCCCAGTGAGAGTATATAGTGAAGCTTACCAAGATAGCAATGCCCTTGTGGCGTATTGTCACTATCTGAATATTTTTAAGGAGTTTTTCTATGCTCATTAAGCATTGGATGACCAGTGAAGTGATCACCGTTACCCCAGATACTTCTGTGGTAAAGGCCAGTAAGTTGATGAAAGACCATAATATTCGTCGTTTGCCTGTGGTGGATACCGAAGGGCATGTGGTAGGTATTGTTTCTGATAGAGATATTAAAGACGCATCTCCATCACAAGCCACCACGCTTGATATGCGCGAAATGCTTTACTTGCTCTCTGAGCTGAAGATTAAATCCATTATGACCGTAAATCCCATTTGCGTTACCCCAGAAGATAGCATTGATAAAGTGGCTATTCTTATGGAAGAAAAAGCCTTTGGCGGCTTTCCTGTAACGGAAAATGATAAATTAGTGGGCATTATTTCTGACCATGATATTTTCAAAGTGCTCATTAATATTACGGGCGCTCGCCAAGAAAGCTTACAATTTGCTTTTAATATCCAAGAAAAAGTGGGAGCCTTGCGTCCTATCTTGGATATCTTGGAAAGCTATAATGCTAATGTTATTTCCATTTTATCTAATACTGATGTGAAAGTGGGTGAAAAAGACCTGTATATTCGCATTGAGCCTTTAGAGTCTGAAGAAACACAAAAGGCCTTAATTGAGACTTTCCAAAAGAGCTATAATCTGCTATATTGGAACTAGTTTAGTCAAATGGAATAAGGAATTTAAGTTGTTAAAATTGTATACAAGAAAAACTCACAAAAAAGTTGCGCTAGTGACTTGCCATTTTGTCGAGAATGTGGCAATTAGACTTCTTAGTTATGGTGCGTAAAGCACTACTTCGTTTGTCGAGGTTTTCTACCCTCAGATTTCCTGAAGGGTAGTTGGAATACCAACGCTAAGTTGGGCAAAATGTTGAAAACTGTCCAAGGAGGACAAGAATGGCTGAGATTACTTATAAGGGCAAGAGTTTTGAAGTGGATGAAGACGGCTTTTTGCTTCGTTTTGACGACTGGTGCCCTGAGTGGATGGACTATGTAAAAGAATCCGAAGGTATCACTGACATCAATCCTGACCACCAAAAAATTCTTGACTTCTTGCAAGACTACTACAAGAAGAACGGTATCGCTCCTATGGTGCGTATCCTTTCCAAGAACACTGGTTACAAGTTGAAAGAAGTTTACGAACTCTTCCCTTCCGGTCCTGGTAAGGGTGCTTGTAAGATGGCTGGTCTTCCTAAGCCTACTGGCTGTGTGTAGTTCCTAGAGCTCATCGAATTATAAAGGCGGAACTTTCTTTGGAAGTTCCGCTTTTTTACGTATATATTCATAGTAAAAGGTATTTTTGTGCATATTGTCCTCTTTGAACCAGAAATTCCCCCCAATACGGGAAATATAGCGCGCCTGTGCGCTGCCACAGCCACAGAGCTGCACCTCATAGAGCCTTTGGGCTTTTCCATTTCTGATAAGCATTTAAAAAGAGCAGGCTTAGATTATTGGCCTCATGCCAAGGTGCAAACATGGCCCAATTTTGCCGCCTATGTGGCAGGAGCCGGACAAGGAAGACGTCTTGTTATGACTTCTTCCAAGGGCGGAGAGCCTGTGCATCGCTTTACTTACAGCTCGCAAGATAGTCTCATTTTTGGCCCTGAAACACGTGGACTTTCTCAAGATATTTTGGCTCAAGGGCATGGACGTGTGCGTATTCCCATTCGCGGAGAAGTGCGCTCGCTAAACCTTTCCACGGCGGCGGGTATAGTGCTCTATGCAGCCTTAGCCCACTGCGATCTGTTGGATATGTAGTTTTAACTATGGCTGCGCGCTACCCCATTCCTCACTTGCTTGGCTCAGAC
>CAYJPR010000198.1:0-3132 GCA_964372075.1 uncultured Desulfovibrionaceae bacterium
CACTCTCTTTGTCTTGGCGGTGATACTGTACTTTTTTATGATGCGACTTGCGAAACACTCTCCCTAGTAGGTGAGAGTCTTATAGCTGAAAACACTACTAGCATTTCAAAACAAGTAGCCATGGTCTTTGGTGGTAAAGTACCTACCTTGGTGGATGCGCTGGCATTGCTTTGTACAGATTCTGTTATCTTAGAAGGTTTGGATGTGACGGCGGCCCAGCAAGGTTTAGAAAAACTATGCCAAAAAAAGGGCCCAGAGCTACAATCCTTGGTGCAAAATGTGGTTTTGCAAGCCTGTGAGCGCATGGTGACAGGGCTGGAAACTTTATGGCACACGGTGCAAGGACGACCCGTGTATACTTTGGCCCAACTTTTGGAAGGATATGTTTTAACACCGCGTACTCTTTGTCTAGTGGGCGGACCGGCGGCGCTTTTTGAAAAATGGCTTGCACCCATGGCGCAAGAACGCTTAGGTGTGCGTGTTTTTGTGCCAAAGTTAAGCCCTTGCGCCAATGCTTTGGGGGCGGCCCTCACCTTACCCACCGATCATATAGATTTTGTGGCTGATACCTTGGAAGGGCGCTGGCATATTTCTACGCTGTCCCTAGAAGGACGTTTGGAAAAGGGCTTTAGCATGGAAAAAGCGCAGGCCATGGCCTTGCAGGCTCTCATACATAAAGCAGAAACAGAGGGCATCACGGCGCAAGAAAGAGTAGCACAGAGGGCAGAAATAGTGGAGGCTTTAAGCTTTGCCACTTTAGATGAAAGGGGTAGAGGCGGTAAGGATATACGCATTCAATGCCAATGGCGCCCTGGGCTTATTACCCACCTTGATGGCCCGATAACTCAACGGATAAAGCAACGGATATAACAATAGGTAAAGTAAAGTTATGCTTAATGCCCTCTATGGCCTTCTTTTTTGCTTATTCTTAAGCGTGTCGAGCTTTGCCGCCACCTCGGTAACGCAAGGCACCAGCGGGGAATCTGGCATTGCAGGGGTACCTACCTTGCCGGGTAGGGAAATCACTTCACAAGAAATGCAACAGCATTTTCCCAAACCCTTGGGGAGTTCGGCTCCTTCCTTACCCTTTATACCCGATGCGGCGCCGCTTATTCCTGCTTTGCCTTTAGAGCAGAAAAGCACTGGGGACAATACCGTACACTATCCTGTGGCGCCCACAGCCCCCAGCTTTTCCGTACAGCCTTTGCCCATGGCCCCAGCTGTGTCGGGAGCAGGAGGGCAGGCTACGAAACATTCCGCGGAAAAATCGGCGGAAAACTCAAATTCCACCTATAAAAGTCCTGAACAAAAAAGGCTAGAAGAGCATTTTTTGCGTGCTTTGCAACCCCCCGTAACTCAACAAGAAAGCCCTTCTTCTGCGGCGGCTGCCGAGGTGACACATGGACAAAGCACAGAAACACCATCTTCTTTACTCAGCACTGAAAATGCAAAAGTAGAATTTCCTGCGCTGGAAGTGATGCTGGGGCAAATGATTCTTGCCGGATTTACCGGTCTTGAAGTGGAAAGGCAATCGCCCATAGTCAAACTTATTGGGGCAGGAAAAGTGGGCGGTGTTTTTTTAGAACCGGTGCCTGTACAAAATAATAAACAAGCCCCTGAAGATTTGCTCGCCATGGCTCAAAGCGGTATGGGGGCACAGCAAAGTGCAGAAATTTTAGCTCAAGTGGGCGTGCCGGGTAATGTGGCATCAGCAGGGCAAGTACGCAGGCTCATAGCCACTTTGCAAAGTTTTATTCCTCAAAAATCTTTGCCGCTTTGGGTGGCGGTGGAGCAAGAAGGCGGCGCTGTGCAAGCCTTACGCCCAGATATGGGCTTTGCCGGTTTAGCTTCGGCGGCGCGTCTTGGGCAAGGAACTGTGGAACAAACGGAAATTGTCGCTCGCCGCGCCGGTTTAGAAATGGGTGGCCTTGGCATAAATATGGCGCTGGGACCGGCTGGGGATGTAAATATCAATCCGCTTAGTGAAAACATAGGTCAGCGCCAACGTTCCTTTGGTACCCAGCCTTCACAGGTGACGCAACATGTGCTGGCCTTTGGGCGAGGCTTGCGCGCGGCAAAGGTGTTGCCTTGTTTGCGTAACTTCCCCGGTACGGGCTCTTATGTACGTGGTTTTGCGCCTGTGGCTTCACAGCAAGGGCAGCGTAATATTTTAGAAAGCATTCCGGATATTTCCGGAGCATGGCAAGCGCAAGAACTACAACCCTTTGCCGATGCTGTGCCCGCTTTGGAATACGCGCCCCCGCAATCCGCAGTAATTCCAGCCACAGGCATAGCTACGTCTCAAAGTACGGCTCTTTTTGCCTTGCAACCGGCCTTGGTGTATCATCGTGGCTACGATGCCATGCGCCCAGTGCCTTTATCTTCTGTACTGTTACAAAACATGGTGCGCGAGCAATGGCGCTTTGAGGGGCTGATACTTTCGCAAGATTTACGCGCCATGCAACCCTTCTTTTCCTTGGAAGAGAGTATTTTGCAATCCATAGAAGCCGGTGTGGACATACTTCTTATTAGTGAACCCCCTGCCATGGTGAATCCTGCTTCTTCTCCCTTGGCAGGCCTTGGGGTGCTTTCTTCCTTACCCGGTATGGGAAATATTGAAGCGCTGGCTGGACTTATGCAAAAAAATACTTCGCCGGATGCCAGTGAAGCAGATAAAAGCGAAGAGGCGCTAGTGCAAATGCTTTTGCAAAATCAAGCGGGGCAAATGCTTTCGGGCATTCCCGGAGCAGATCAAATTCCCGGCTTGTCTTCCTTGGGAGGAGCCATGGGGGCTGAGGTGAAGGCTAAGCCCCTCACAGGTCTTGCGACGCAGGCTGAGAAAGTTTATGCAAATTTGTTGCAATTGGTACGGGCAGGGCGTATTTCTGAGGCACGTATTCGCCAATCATGGCTTCGTATCACCAAGGCTAAACAAGGCCTAGGCCTTGTGGCTTATTAAAAGATTAACATAAGGAAAATATATGTCTTTGTTACAATGCTCTCACTGCGAAAAAGATATTTCTGCCACTCATAAACAATGCCCTCACTGTGGCGTTACCATAAGCTTTTGGCGCGAAGTAAAAAGCGCTGTGGAAAAAAGCCGTCTACGCCAAGTGGGTGTGGTGATTCTCG
>CAYJPR010000199.1:0-3089 GCA_964372075.1 uncultured Desulfovibrionaceae bacterium
TTGGAAGACTTAAATATTGCTGAAGGCCTTGCTCCTTACGGCGTGAAAGAAGAAGACCTTGAAGGCATTGCCACCCGCGCTGTGGGTGCTGCTCGCCTCATGGGTAACAACCCACGTCCCGGCACGGTAAAGCAAGTACACGATTTACTCTTAGCCAATCACGGCTAATTGTAACTGGAAAAATACGCTCTTTTTTCCTTATCACTTTATGGGGAAGTCTTGTTTGCAAGGCTTCCCCATAATTTTTTGAGCAAATTGCCTCCTTGCGGGGCATACTTACTTTCTGTTGGCTAAATGCCACAGGATATGGCTACCGCGTAGCGGAGCAAGCCAAAGCCAGCAGAAATTCATTTTCGGCGCCAGCGACGCTTGCGAGAGCTTGTGTCGCATAGGACATGCGACCAAGTGTTATGTATACTGTTCAAAAGCAAGTTTGACGCGGTAGACGCCGTTTTTTTACAACCTGCAATGGCTAAAAATGAACTTGTGTTTATATACTTTTTTGCCTATATTAGCCGCGGTTTTTAGTTTTTTTGCTTTTTTTACCCTTTTACCCTTGGCAGGAGAGTTTTTATGGCTACGTCAAAAAACAGCTTACCCATGCAAATGGGCGTTGGTTTAATTTTAGGAATCGCTGCAGGCGCTATGGCGCAAAACATGAACCCAGAATGGGCCTTATCCATTTTTAAACCTTTAGGCGATATCTTTATTCGTCTTATCCGCATGATTGTAGTGCCCTTGGTGTTTTGTACCTTGGTAGCCGGTGCTGCCGGTATTGGTGATACAGCTAAATTAGGCCGTCTTGCCACGAAGACTTTACTTTTTTACCTCTTCACCACTTGCGTAGCTGTTATCATCGGTCTTGGCCTTGCGAACCTTACCCAGCCCGGTGTAGGTTTAACCCTTTCCCTCGAAGGCCTTAAAGCCAAAGAAATCACTCCTCCTGCTTTATTAGATACCTTAATTAACCTCATTCCCTTAAACCCCATGGAAGCCATGTCCAAGGGCAATATGTTGCAGCTTATTGTATTTGC
Source organism: uncultured Desulfovibrionaceae bacterium (assembly GCA_964372075.1). Classification (GTDB taxonomy): domain Bacteria; phylum Desulfobacterota; class Desulfovibrionia; order Desulfovibrionales; family Desulfovibrionaceae; genus CAYJAD01. Next base: position 1,035 of record CAYJPR010000199.1, read on the forward strand.
TGTGGCCTTTGGTTTTGCTGTGAGCTCTTTGGGCGAAAAAGGCGCCCCTGTGCATCGCTTCTTTGAAATTTGCGGTGATGCCATGGTAAAGCTCACCGGCTTTGTTATGATGTATGCTCCCATCGGTGTATTTGGCCTTATCGCCTTTACCGTAACACGTCATGGCCTTGAAGTGCTCTTGCCCTTACTTAAGGTTATTATCATCATGTACTTGGGCTGCCTCTTGCTCTTTGCCTTGGTGTACGTACCTGTTCTTAAGTTCCTTGTGAAAATTCCTGTTATGCGCTTCCTTAAAGGCATGGCTGAACCTTTACTTGTGGGCTTCACCACCTGCTCCAGCGCCGCCGCCCTACCAAGCAACATGGCCGCCGCAGAAAAATTAGGTGCCCACCGTTCTGTAACCAGCTTCAGCATGCCCCTTGGTAACACCATCAACATGGACGGCACCAGCCTTTACATGGGTATTTGCGCCATCTTCGTGGCTCAGGTGTATAATATTCCCCTAGCTTTTGGCGATCAAATCACCATTGTACTTATGGCCATTATTGCCGCTGTGGGTACCATGGGCGTGCCCGGTGCTGGTCTTATTATGATGAGCATTGTTTTTGTGCAAGTGGGCATTCCTTTAGAAGGCGTAGCTCTTATTGCCGGTGTTGACCGTATCCTTGATATGGCTCGTACACCCATGAACGTTCTGGGCGATGCCTTGGTTGCCATGGGTGTTTCTCGCTCTGAAGGCAACTTCTCTGCTGAAAAAGAATAACACGTAAAATTATTGTAGGATTTACAGCCGCTGTTCTTTTCTGAAGGACAGCGGTTTTTTTGTGCTTGTGTCCCCATAAAGAAAGCAAGATTATTGTCATTTATGCTCTTTCATGTTTAAATAAGAATATAGTATACCTGAGGAGGCAAAATTTATGAAAGTTGTACTCATAGTGTGTTTATTCTCAAGTTTATTCTTAGGCTGTTCAGGCCCTCGCTCTCCCTACAATTACATGCCGCAAGAAAAAGTCAGTACCTTTGAGGAAATTGGGCAAGTAAAAGATGTGCTCAAAAATGATAATATTATTCACTACCATGTGGAAAAAGTGGCAGATGTCATAAAAATCCCCATGCCTCTTAACAAGGCGCCGGGAATTTTGGTGGGCATTTATATTCCTGAAGGTATCTACCAAAAAACTGGCGAGGACGAATCCAAAATATATTTTAAACCTAAGTCCATACGCGGTGAAGAAATTGACGTTACCGAGGCCAAGGTGACGGATTTGATCTATCTTAAAAAGGATAATGCCCTCACAGTGTCCATAGAAAGCGGCACCATCATGCGCTCCTTTGAAGGCGGCTTTAACCTCGTAAGGAATGCTCGTTTAAAAGAACTCCAAGAAGATGAATATATGCGTTCCTTATCCTATGGAGGCTCCCATGGTAAATTAGTTAGCTTTGAATACCGCGAGGGAGACAATAAGCAGCGCATCACCCATAATATGGACAAAGGCACTCTTTTTCGTTACCAAGGGGCTGAAATAGAGATTATTTCTTATGACAAACATTCCTTACAATGCAAAGTTCTTAAGGGCTTTGATATATTTAGATAACAAGGTATATGATGCATACATCTAAGAATGAAATTACCCAAAATATTCCCCCTTTACAGTGCGACATTCTTACAGATGTGACACTTTTGCCCATGATAGGTGATGTACTGGGCCCCACCTACACCTATGCTCTTGATGCCTATCAAGGCAAGAGCTTACTCCCTCAAGCTCGACGAATTCATAATAATGATATGCGCTATAAACACTTGCCCCCCATAGACCCCTGGAAAACATCAACACAAGAAGTCATCTATGGCGGCATTTTTCATATGCATTGGGGCCATTTTCTCATAGAGGTCTTACAAAGACTTTGGTACACCAAAGACTGCTCTCTTCCCATAGTCTGGTCAGGAGTGTGGGGGGTATTTCATTCACCTTCCCATTTTAAATCTTGGCAAAAAGAAATTTTTTCTGCCCTAGGCATACATAATGAGCATATTTTCTTAACGGAGCCCACACT
>CAYJPR010000200.1:0-3059 GCA_964372075.1 uncultured Desulfovibrionaceae bacterium
CCGCCGGCAGAAATTTGTAAAAACTTGCTATACTTACGCACAAGTTCCTGACTATAAGGATTAGCCTCATACAAGCCTGCAAAAAGCTCGGCATCTTCCGTTAAAAGCTTATGGGCCGCATCTTGGCGCCTTTTAAAAGAGGGCGTCAAATAAGGTAACAAACTTTCATCTTGCGCCAGCGCCGCAAAATACGCCAAGGAAGTGATGAAATTCAAGTTTTGAATGGCCGCCATGGCTTTGTCATGCTCCTCCGCCGTAGCTTGAAAGGTGCGACAGCCAAGGTCTGTAAAAAGCTTTTCCACAAGAGCAACAACCTCTTGCGTGGCCCCCTGCCCCGGCACTATGGTTACGGGCAAATCTGTACCGCGCTGGGGTTTATTGCCAAAAAGTGGATGCGTTCCCACCACAGGACCGGACCAATACTTTTGCATGGTGGCAAGGGCTTGCACCTTCACCGAAGTAATATCCGCAAGAACGCAATCCTTTGGCATATGCGGTGCTATGCATTGCAAAACCTCAGCCATGGCATGGGCCGGCACGCAAAGCAAAACCATATGCGCCTTAGCACAAGCCTCTTGCACAGAGTGCGCTGTTAAGGGCACATCCAGCCCCTGCGGCGCATAGGAGGGTATTTTTTGCAAACGCCGTAAAAAATACGCCCCCATACGCCCCTGCGCGCCTAAGATAACAATATTCTTAGGCACAAATTCTCTTCCATACATGCCAAAAATGGGGAAAAGATTTTTCTACCACCGAGGTATCATCCAGAGCCACCTCAGCTCCATGTAAGGACAGCAAAGCTAAAGACATGGCAATGCGATGGTCATTATGACTAGAAAAAAGCATTCCTGCTGGCACCTGAGGTACGCCACCAAGACCCACAATGCGCATACCATCGGCCCTTTCTTCCACCTCAACACCAAGCTTGCGTAGCTCCGCGGCAGGGGCGGCAATACGGTCTGACTCTTTCACACGCAAATGCGCGCAATTTTCTATGAGGGTCTCCCCTTGGGCAAAGGCCGCCATAACAGCCACCGTGGGCACAAGGTCCGGACAATGGGCCATATCCACACGTATGCCCTGTAAGGGGCTGGGGTGCACTTGCAAGCCTTCTTTTTGCCAGCTGAATTTTCCGCCCATATCTGCCAAAATTTGCATAATGGCACTATCGCCTTGCAAAGAATCTTCTCTCAGCCCCTCTATGCATAAAGGTTTAGGGCCTAAAGCACCGGCGGCCACCAAGTACGAAGCGCCGGACCAATCTCCTTCCACCACATAGTCCCCCACTTGGTAGGTACCGCTTTCAATACAAAAGCGTGTGGCATGGGGCACGGCTTCCTTAAGTTCGCGCCAAGGCACCGTATGCCACGTATCCCCTTCTTTGCATTGCACCGTAAAGCGTATGCCAAAGTCTTCTAAGGTTTGCAAAGTGAGCCCTACATAGGGCCACGAGACGGCTTTTTTCCCGCCAAGAGTCACTGTGAGTCCGCCAAAATTTCTCGGCGCCGCCAAGAGCAAAGCCGAAAGATATTGGCTGGATTCATCGCTATCAATGGTGACTTCAGTGGAGGTGAAAGTGGTTCCGGTTACAACCATGGGGGCATGGTTAGGTCTTCCTTCAAAGCGTATGTTCACACCGAGAGAACGCAAGGCATCGGTGAGAGGCTTTAAAGGCCGCTCGTGCAAACGCTCGGCTCCGCATATGCGAAAAATACCGGGGCATGTGCTTAAAATACCCGAAAGCAGACGACAAGACGTGCCGGATTCGTGCATATAACACTGCACAGGTCCATCAGAGTTTATATGTGGCACGGTGCTTGCGCCCATGCCGCAGACCACAAAGGACTTTGTCCCCTCTTCCACACGCACATCTGTCATTTCTGTTACGCTGGCGCCGGCGGCTTGCAATACAGCTATGGTGCATTGAATATCCTTACTCATGAGCACATTGCTCACGCTAGAAATGCCTTCCGTTAAGGCCGCGCCCATGAGGGTTCGATGAGAAATAGATTTAGATGCAGGAGCTTGCACACTTAGCATGGGCCTTGACCTCCTTCCGTAGGGTTCAAGTGCGGTATGGCCGCAGGATAAGCCCCAAGAATACGAAATGAATTACATAAAGCTTGAATACTTTCCACCAAGGGCGCGTAGTTTGCTTCTAATAGATCGCATTCCAAATCGGCAAAAAAGACATAGCGCCAGCATTCACCGCTGGAAAGACGCAAGGGGCGCGATTCTAATTTACGCATATTTACCCCATGCTCAGCAAAAGCTGAAAGCACCGAGGACAAAGAACCCGGCTTATCTATAAGAGTAAAGAGCAGAGACGTTTTACGCGTTAAGGCCATGGTTCCCTTTTCAAGGTTGCCTGCCGCCGCTTTGCCTTGCAATGTGGAAGCATCTTGCGGCGCAATAATCACAAAGCGCGTCCAATTATCCGCGCTGGATTCTATGGAAGAAGCCAGCACCGTGAAAGAATGCAACTCTGCCAAGGTGGCATTGCCAATGGCGGCGTAGGCTGGATTTTCTAAAGCGCGACGCGCCGCCGCCGCCGTGGATTCTGCCGGCACCAGCTCTGCCCAAGGTACATGGGCGCGCAACCACACATCGCATTGCGCAAGGGCTTGAGGGTGAGAATACACATGGGTAATATCTTGCAAAGATTTACCAAGACTGAGCAAAGAATGCTTAATATGTAAGAGTAATTCTGCTTGAATGGACACAGAAAAATTATAAAACAAATCAAAGCATTGCCCCACAGTACCCTGTAAGGAATTTTCTAAAGGCACCACACCTAGCTGGCATCTGCCATCATACACAGCGCGAAAAAGATCATGAAAATTGGAAAAAGGGCACATGTCCACGCTTTTGCCCAAATATTCTAAACCGGCAAAATAAGAGAACGTCCCTTCCGGCCCCAAATAAGCTACCTTTTGCGGTCTTTGTAAGGCCCGAGACGAAGAAAAAATCTCGCGCCAGATGATATCCACATGCTTTTGCGGTAAAGGCCCTTCATTGCCTGCGGCTAAATTAGCCAGCACTTGTTGCTCACGCTCAGG
>CAYJPR010000201.1:0-3050 GCA_964372075.1 uncultured Desulfovibrionaceae bacterium
CAAAACAGTACGGAAATTAACGTACAGCAAGTGGATACAGCTGTGGCCCGCATTGAAGAAGCCACTGAATTGGCTGTGGGCGGCGGTGAAGCCTTACAAGGCATTTTAGAAATGGCTGAAGAAAGTGCCGATGGCATTCGCGCCATTGCCACTGCCAGTGAGCAACAATCTGCCACTTCTGATGAAATTGCCAGCTCCATTTCCACTGTGGCCAATATTGCCAGTGATACCGTACAAGCCATGACCGAAGCTTCTCGCGCGGTGGCTGTGCTTTCTGAGCAGGCTCAAAACTTAAGCAATCTTGTGGAAAATCTGAAAAATAGCTAGTTTTCTAGCGCAAAAATAGAAAAAAGCTCTCTGTGTTTACAGGGAGCTTTTTTTTGTGGAAAAATCATGCAGTTAAAAGATTTTTACAAACAATAAGACAAGTGTCGACTATCTTATATAATGCACTAAAATATATGTTTATAATTTTACGTTGCGAAAAAATCCCATTTTCACAGTTAAGGTCTTGCCGCCATTAAAGTTTTTTGGAAGGAGGGTCTGGGGGGAGAACCTTTTTTTCAAAAAAGGTTTCCCACCAGTAGGCTTTGTCATCAAATTGAGCTCCCTATTAAACAGTATAGGTACAATTTTGCATGGCTGTAGAGGCGGCTGTAGAGAGGGCACAATCTTCTTCGGGGGCTAGCGGCATAAAGGTTTGTAAGGTTTTACTTTGTTGAAGGCCGCGTACAAAGGCTTGTATAATAGCTTCGGTATGCTCAGTGAACACAGGTTTTTTGCTGAAAAAATGCAAGGAAAGAATCACATGCAAGGTAAGCATGTCTATCTGGCTATGGGCAAAGTACTCTTGAATAAATTGTGCTTGCTCGGCTTGTTTTTTGTGCATTTCCAGCAAGTTCATTTTGGCCTGTTTTAGGATAGGGAGAAAATGTGCACTAGGGCAGGGGGGATAGCCCCATGCTTTAAAGCGTGGAGATAAAAAAGAACTGAGGATAATTTTATCGTGGCAATCAAAAAGTGCGCTGTTGGCCTGACAATAGTTGTCATGCAAGTGAGGATTTAAGCCTGTAAAAATCTTTCCCTTTTTCGTCCACCAAAAAATTTGTCCTTGCAGGGTAGAGTGGGCGCAGCTATCTTCCCAAGCTAAGTTCATCTTTTGTAAGAGGCTTTGTATATACGGTTTTCCGTAGTGATGCAGGAATTCGTTTTTCACTGCCATGCAGTGGGTGGCTGGAAGCTGGGTGGGTAAGGTGGCATGGCTAAAGACCCATTCAAAGAGTTGAGAAATGTTTTGCGGCACATGCAGCGCGTACTCTTCCACATGGGAAGCCAAGGCGCTGAGGGGATTACGTATGCTTTGTAAAAAAAAGACGTGTTTAAAATCTTCCTGAATGGTGCATAAAAAATCTAGCAAAGGGGCATGCATTTGATAGAGCAAATGTGTTTTTTGGGCCAATTGCTCCAGTGCTGCACCTTGAGCCAGCTCATAGGCTAGAGCTATGCTGAGTAAATAATTACGACGGCTTACAAGAGTATTTTCTTGCAAAAAGTGGAGCAAGACCTTGAGGTGGTTTTTAAAAATTGTCAGTACTTCGTGAGGCTGATCGAGGGGAATATGCGCTTGTTCTCCCACAAAGCTGTGCACGGTGGAGCCTTGGGCTTGTTTTTCCCAAAGCTTAGAGGGGCGTAAAAGCCTATCCATATGTCCTGTGAAGGCTTTGTTGGCGCATCCTTGCACATAGGCTTCAAGGCTGTGAACAAGGTTTTCTTCGCGGTAAATGAGCGAAGCCCATGGGGGCAGATTGAGTATTTTAGAGTGCCCGTCCAAAAGCGTGTGTAGTAAATAAGACCCACTACGTAAATAGAAAGATATGGCTATGCATGTCATATCTTTTGTAAAGAGGGCGCGTAAGTGCGAAGAATTTAGGGCTTGTGGCTCTTCTCGATGAATGTTCTGTATGCTCATTTTTTACGCGCAACCCAAGCTCTTGTGGTATAGGGTATAATAATGCTGGGGCCTTGTAAGGAGGCGAGATAGCTTTCAATTTCTGCTATGATGGTGGTAAAGGTCTGCTCTCCATGGCGCTGGGCTTGACGGTGTAAGGTGGCATGTGAGCGCCATGCCTCTACCACATCTTCTTTATTTTGCTCATGAACTACGCTTCCTTGTATTTCTTGCACGGCCTCAAAAAGACCGGAGCCAACAATGATTTCCCTTTGATCTTCACGGCGTGTACCGTAACCATAACTGGGCACATGCTGGGCAATAATGCCTTCAATGTGCTTTTGAATGGGGTCTTCTAGGTCACGGTGATTCCACATACAGGTAAAATATTGCCCTGCTTGAAGGAGTCTATGGCTTTCTTGTAAAGCTTTTGGGCGGTCACATACATTGAAGGAAGAACCAAAACTTACCAAGGCGTATTGCTCGCTGGGGCGCCCTGTGGCCTCACCTGTGCCTTCATACCACGTAACATTGTTTAAGTGAGCAGTGCGTTCTTGTCCCAAGGTGCGCATGGCATCATTGGGTTCTACGGCGTCCACAAGGCAACCATGAGCGGCAAGGGGCAGGGTAAGGTGAGCAACACCTGCGCCAATATCACAGACTTTTTGGCCCGCTTGCACACCGCATAGGGCGTAAATTTGTTCTAAAGCTTGGGGGGAATATTCAGGGCGTTTAATATAAGCTGCTGCCAAGTTTGTGTAATCCCATTCTGTTTTCATTATTGTCCCCATGTATCTCTTTATGATGAGTGGCGTGGCTATATTTTTGCTCTCAAAAGGAGAATCTGCGCTATAGTCCACTGTATTTGCGCAATATATAAGCCCCTGCTTTAGCCGTCAAGCATCCATGTATGTATTGCTTTTTTTTAGAATTACTCCTATAAGCTTGCCAGATATGTTTTGTATGAAGTGGATGAAATGAAGACGATTTTTGCCTTAATTCTATGTGTATGTATGCCTTGTCTTGTTTTTGCCTCAGGAAATGCCAGCAATGCCTCCTTTAGTAAAGCCAAAAAACTTTTAGAAAATGAAGTGTATACCGA
>CAYJPR010000202.1:0-3039 GCA_964372075.1 uncultured Desulfovibrionaceae bacterium
CCTTCCATGAGGGTCATGAACAGTTCTTGCCCTGCAAGGCCAAGCACCGCGCGGGTACTTTCCATGCTTAGCGTGCTTTCACCAAGGGCCAAGGTTTGGCTTAATAAAGACATGCTATCGCGCACGGAACCATTGGCACGGCGGGCAATGGTGCGCACTGCTTGCGGGTCAAATTCCACGCCTTCCTTGCCCAGCACACGGCTTAAGTGCGCCACAAGACCGTCTTCTGACAAGCGCTTAAAAATAAAGTGCTGACAGCGACTTACAATGGTAATGGGAAATTTATGTACTTCTGTGGTGGCAAAGATAAAGACCACGCGCGGTGGTGGTTCTTCAAGGGTTTTGAGTAAAGCATTGAAGGCAGAGCGCGAAAGCATATGGGCTTCGTCAATAATGAAGACCTTGTAGCGCCCTTCCATGGGGGCATAGCCAATATTTTCGCGCAATGCTCTGGCATCTTCCACGCTATTGTTGGAGGCACCGTCAATTTCTGTGACATCCACGTGATTACCCTTGGTAATCATTTGGCAATTGGCGCATTCATTACAAGGCTCTGCCGTGGGAGCATGTACGCAGTTCAGCGCCTTTGCTAAAATACGGGCAATGGTGGTTTTACCCACGCCGCGAGTGCCGCTGAGCAAATAGGCCGCCGCCATACGGTCTTCGGCCGCAGCACGTGAAAGCACTGTGGTTATCATGTCTTGCCCTGTAACCTCAGCAAAGGTTTGGGGGCGATAGTGGGCGGCAAGGGATGCGTGTTTCATGCTTTTCATAAGCCTTGCCCTTTGTGCTTTTGTGCATAAAGGGCAAGGCTGTAAGTTTAGATGCTATATTTACACAACCAGCTATTGTATTTGGGATTTTGTCCCTTAACAATGGCAAAGTATTCTTCTTGTAATTTCAAAGCCACAGGGCCGGCTTTACCAGCGCCAATGACACGATTATCCACAGCGCGGATGGGGGTCAATTCTGCGGCTGTGCCGGTGAAGAAAGCTTCGTCAGCAATGTAGAGTTCATCGCGGGTGAATTGTTGCTCCACAATGGTATAGCCAAGGTCGCGTGCCAGCGTCATAACGCTTTCGCGAGTAATACCGCCCAAAATAGATGTTAAGGGTGTGGTTTTAATTATATTGTCGCGAACAATGAAAATGTTTTCGCCGGTGGCTTCGGAAACAAAGCCATTGGTGTCCAGCATAAGAGCTTCATCATAGCCATCGCGCACAGCTTCCATCTTTGCCAGCACCGAGTTTACGTAGTTACCGGAAGTTTTGGCCTTGGTCATCATGGCATTAACATGGTGACGGGTAAAGGTGGAGGTTTTAATGCTAATGCCATTGGCAAGGGCTTCTGCGCCAAGGTAGGCGCCCCAAGGCCATACGGCAATGATGGTTTGAATGGGGTTGGTTTTGGGGTGAATGCCCATTTCGCCGGCGCCCACAAAGCTTAAAGGACGAATATAGCCTTGGGTGAGTTTATTCACCTTCAAAGTTTCTAAAATGCCATTATATATGGTTTCGTGACTATGAGGAATTTCTAGGCCCAAAATTTTCATGGAGTTGAAAAGACGTGTCACATGCTCTTCTAGGCGGAACACAGAGGAGGTTCCGTCGCCACAGTCATAGGTACGAATGCCTTCAAAAACACCGGTACCGTAATGCAGGGCGTGGGAAAGAACGTGCACATTTGCTTCAGCCCAAGGGACTAATTTACCATCAAACCAAATGAATTCTGTAGTTTGCATGAATAAACCTCATAGCGTTAAAACCGTTATATAAAGAAAAACATAGTCATATATGCAAACAACATGTATAAAATAAAAGTGTGGCAATGGCAAGCTTCTTTGAGCTTTTGGCGTTACTATCTATAAACTTGAAATTGCTAGCAGAGCAAGCTAGGGTACACAAAATCCACGAGGTGCAAGTATGAACACATATTTAGGTATAGATGTGGGCGGAACCCATACCGATGCGGTGCTCTATGGACAGCAGGGGGAAAGAAAGACGCTTATCTTTGCCAAAGTAAAAACTTGCGCCCAAGATAGTGCCAGTGTGGCGGCCTCCATGAAAGCTGCTTTGCACGCCTTGTGGGAAAAAATGCACGCTACTTGTGAGAAAGATATTTCTTTACCAACTGAGGCGCATATGCTTAAGCAGATACAAAGGGTAACTGTATCCACCACCTTAGGCCTCAATGCTCTCATTGAAGGAAAATCCGCGCCCGTGGGCTTACTCTATACAGCAGGGCCCGGCATGGATGCGCAGCGTTTTTTGAAAAACTCTGTCATGGGTATATATGCTTTTTGTGTGCCCGGTGGTTTGGACCATCGCGGCTGTGAAGTGGCGCCTTTAGATATGCAGGGCCTAGGGGTCCAAGTAAAAGCATGGCGGAAAAAAGGCTTACAGCATTTTGCCGTGGCAGGAAAGTTTTCCGTGCGCAATGCTTGCCATGAGCTTGCCATAGCGGAAGAATTGCAAAATCTTGGAGCGGCGCCGCAACATATAACTCTTTCGCATACCTTAACGGGGCAATTGAACTTTCCACGGCGCATGGCGGCGGCCTATGCCAATGCCAGCATATATTCTGTACAGCAAACATTTTTGCAGGCTGTACGCGCGGCTGTTCAAGATTTTTTTGTGGAGCAAGGTTGCCCTGCTCAGCACATGCCGCCGCTTTTTTTGCTTAAGGCCGATGGCGGAGCTTTGCGGCTTGAAATGGCTGTGGATACGCCCTTGTATAGTGTGCTTTCTGGGCCTGCGGCCAGCGTCATGGGGGGGATGGCCTTGCTGACGCCTCATTTAGACGGCGCCATTGCGACAGATACTCCTTCAGAGGAAAGTGACCACGATGCTTTTATGATAGATGTGGGCGGCACCACCACAGATATGGCCATGTATGCCAAGGGGGTGCCTGTACTGGCCCATGAGGGCATGTCCTTGCTCTTGGGCCAAGAAAGCTTGCGCACGCCATTGCGCTCTCTTGCCACGCACTCTCTTTGTCTTGGCGGTGATACTGTACTTTTTTATGATGCGACTTGCGAAA
>CAYJPR010000203.1:0-3036 GCA_964372075.1 uncultured Desulfovibrionaceae bacterium
ACCATGCTGTCAGGCCAGTGCAACATGCGAGTTTCCACAAAATGTAAATTTCTTGTGCCAATATTAATGGTATCGCCGCTTTTTACCACTTGAATGGGCCAATCTTTGGAGGGAAAATAGCCTTCCAAAGATTTTGCTCCCATGGTGGAAACAAAAATCTTTTCCGGTTTGCAGCGTTCTACCACTTCGGCTAAAGCGCCGGCATGGTCTAATTCTAGGTGATTGCAAATGAGATAGTCTATTTCTTCGGGGCGGCAAATCTTGGCGAGACGGCACAGCATGGTGCCGGCACTGTGATGCGCCACCGTATCCACCACTACTTTTTTGCTATCATTAATCATATAAGCATTATAGGTGGAGCCACGAGGGGAGAGAGAATAGCCGTGAAAATCACGATTATCATAATCTACGGCGCCAATCCAATAAATATCTTTTTTAATTTCTGTTGGTTGCATGTGTTTCTCGCTTTTGAGATGCTATTTATGATTGGCCGAAGGTAGCAAGGGCGCTACCTTCGGCTTTATAAAGTTTTAGCTAGGGCTAAAATTGCTTTTATCTACGCCACAAACGGGGCAAACCCAATCTTCTGGCAAGTTTTCAAAGGCAGTTCCTTCGGCAGCATTGGGGGGATCGCCGGCGGCGGGATCGTATTCATAACCACAAAGATTGCATGTGTACTTTTGCATAATAACCTCGCTTTTAAGATTTCCAAAGACCATGAAGGTTGCAATGTTCACGTGCCGTCACAGTGTCGGCAGTGATGCAAAATTCTGCTACAGGGGCATCGCCGGGTTTAAGAAATTTGGTATAACTTACACCATCGGCAATGAGTTCAATCCATTCAATATAGTGTTTTTCATCCATGGGGTGATCTACGCTACCTACACGTACTTTGTAGCCGGTGTCAGTTTTTTCCACCACGGGTACGTGTTTTTCTTGAGCGGCGTCGGTAACGCCTTCTTTTAGGTGCTTCATGGCTTCACCACAGCACACAAGAGCGCCGGCGCCAGGACGAATAACTTCCACAATATTTTCACATTTTGTACATTGGAACATTTCAAGAATCTGAGTCATGATATACCTCGCTTTTTAGGTTTATAATGGCCCTATAATGGCTCTTTAGAGGCATTATAGGCGTAATATTTTTCACTTAGCCATTGAAAAATTACGGTAAATTCTTGTATCTGTCTAGTATTTTCTCAAAAAAGGCTAATAAGTCTAGTTGTCTATATTTATTAGGAATTATTCCTGATTAAGCGTCTTTTTCCTTTCAACGCCTAAAATATTTGGTAAGGCTACCCCCACATTTCCCATGAAAAAGTCTGCCGGATGCCTTCCTCCCCAAAAAGATTGTTGGCTAGGGTGGGCAAGCACCATACCGGCTTGAGCGCCTCCTTCCACATACATGACCGGCCCTATTTGTAGGGGTAGGCGTAAAAGCTCTTTGGCAAGGTGATGGGCTTCAATGGGCTGACGGCAATGGAGAAAAAGAATATTGCCCTTTTTATCCATGCCCACAGCGGCAATGGAGTGCTTTTGCCCGCGCTCAGACCAAAGAATTTTTCCTTTAGCGCTGAGCAGGCGATAGTTTTGAATTACCGTATGGTATTTATCCAGCGTAGCTTGCAAGTTTGGAGTATTTTTTTCCACCATGGTGGCAGAGGCCAGACCCTTTTCTGTGGGCTCTGCTAAGAAAAACACACCAAAAGCTTTGGAAATACGCTTGTTATTAATATGTTCCCCTTTACGCATGTAACCTGTGCTGGTGCTTCCATCGGGCAGGTACATGCTGGCATTGATGGCCGCCACAAGGTTATGGCTCTCTGCCCATTGTTGCAAAGTTTGCGGGGCGGAATTCTGTTCACTGATGCTATGTAAGGAAAAGCGGAAATACTTGGGTGAAAATCGTAATACTTGCAATTGCCCTAGGGATGTTTGCCCTGTCTGGTCATTGCCTTGTAAGGCAAAGGAGGCGTATTCTAAGCCTTGCTCCAAGCTTTGCCACGGAGAAGGCTCTAACTTTAGGGACGATTGCGGCGCTGTTGCGATAATGTAATGCTGCGTTGCGCTATTTTTTGTACTGTAATCTTGAGAGTTTGCGGGGTAAATCATGGCGCAAAGAAGCCACAAGAGGCATAGGAATCCACTTGCTAGCGGTGAGAGAATTTTTTTGCAACAAAGAAGGCTTCTTGCCATACAAAGTGTACCCTCGAGCTAAAAGATGCAAAAGGCAAAAAAATACACCATGAAAAAAGTAACAGAAATACAAGAAGAGGGCAAGCCCAGTACTTAACTGCTTGTTGATTGCGCCAAGACATGTGCCAGCATGGCATCGGCCTGCATGGCAGCCGCTTGCATGACGCGAGGAGCCAAGGGGGGCAATGTGGCAATATCTGAGGAAAAATCTCCCACAATGGTTAGGTATTTTCCCATATGGCGCATTTGCATGGGGGCGCCGCCACAGCCGGCAATGCCCGAAGCGCTCACGGTAAAGCGCTGAGCCATAAGGGCTGCCTCCACAAAAAATCTTTTACTGCCGGCTTCATCCAATGCTTCCACCCAGAGGGGGGCTTGAGCTAGCAGGCTGGGTAAGATGCTTGAATCAAGGCGTAGATTGCGGCACTCAAGGCGAATTTGTGGGTTAAGCTCATGCAAAATCTCGGCCAAGGCTTGGACCTTGGGCATACCCACATGACGCGGAAAAAAGAGTTGTCGATTAAGATTAGAGGGCTCCACCACATCGTAATCTATGAGCAACATATCTTGTACGCCGCTACGAGCTAAGAGCATGGCCACATTGGAGCCTAAGCCCCCGCATCCGGCTATGCCCACGCGGACAGAGTTAAGCTGTTCTAATTCTTGAGGGAGGAGGTATTTTTGCAGGCCTTCTTGGAGAGTAGTGGAGCTAGGGGGGGCTGTGTTCATAAATAAAAAATCCCCCCACAGAGCTAGATATAGGCTTTTGTGGGGGGAGAAGGTTTAGATATTTTTCATGGAGGTGGTAAGGGCCGCCAATTCTTTTGCTTCTGCGGAAAG
>CAYJPR010000204.1:0-3018 GCA_964372075.1 uncultured Desulfovibrionaceae bacterium
CAAAGAAAGCGGTGAAACCAAGGTCTTTGCAACGCTTTTCATAAATGGCGCGCCACTCAGGATTATTAGTGTCTTCGCATTCGTAGTTGGCGGTATCAATGTAATGTACACCGGCGGCTAAACAGGCGTCCATAATGGTTAAATCTTGATAAGGCAGGGCAAGGTTTAATACAGCATCAGGGGCATATTCTTTAATAAGGGCTGTTAAGGCAGGAACATCTTCTGCATCAATTTGCGCCGTGGTAATGCGTGTGCTGGTTTTGCCTTCGAGTTCAGCTTTAAGAGCGTCGCACTTAGATACTGTACGGCTTGCAATGCAAATTTCGTCAAAAACTTCACTGTTTTGGCAGCATTTGTGAATGGCTACGCCAGCCACACCACCGCAACCTATAATAAGCAATCTTGCCATTTTTTTCTCCGTCTGGCCTGTCTATGAGGAGGACAGGGCTTTCTTATTTTTTTTCAAAGCTTTCAGCTTCAATAAGTAAATCTTCAACATATTTAGGCAACATAAATGCGCCAAAATGTAAATTTGTTGTGTAGTACCAGGTGGTAAGCTTGCGCTTATTCCAGCGCCCTGCATCAAAATTGTGTATGGGGTGGTACTTTTTAGAGGCAAAACCAAACATCCAGTAGCCGGCAGGGCAAGTGGGAATATGGGCTTGATAAACGCGGCTAATGGGAAAGCTTTGGTACACCTTACGGTGCATGGCTCTAAAGGCCGTTTCACCCTCATCAAAGAAGGGGCTACCGTGCTGGTATACCATGATGCCATCATCTTTTAAGGCACGAAAACAGCTTCCGTAAAATTCTTTGGTAAAGAGCCCTTCAGTATGTCCAAAGGGGTCTGTGGAATCATTAATGATAATATCGTATTCCGACTGACGGCGACGTAAAAAGCGTAGTCCGTCCCTTTGCACCAAATTCACATGCGGGTCATCAAAGCACTTACCCGTTTCAGGGAAAAATTCTTTGCAAGCTTCCACCAAAACAGCGTCAGGTTCTACCACGTCAATTTGTTCAATTTCGGGGTATTGCGTAAAGGCTGCAGCCACGCCGCCATCGCCTCCTCCAATAATAAGAACCTTTTTTACATTGGGGTGCACGGCCATGGGCACATGAACTACCATTTCATTGTAAATAAATTCATCAGATTGTGAAAAAATCACATCTCCGTCTAAGACCAAGAGACGACCGTATTCAGGCGAGTCAAAAATCTCAATTTTTTGATACTCGCTTTCTGCAGAGTAGAGTTGTTTGTTAACACGAAGACTAATCTGTCCATTGGCGGTGTGAATCCACATATCCATAACTATTCTGCCCTCTTTACACTTTTACGTAATTTATATTACGTTTTTATAACCTTAAGATAATCTACCACGGGGTCAGCGGCCCCTTGGAGGGAACATCCTTTTTCGCGAGCAAAAAGAATGTGGTCGATAATCTTTTGACTCACCAGCTCTCCGGGGGCGAGGATAGGAATGCCGGGAGGGTAACACATAACAAATTCTGCCGAAACGCGTCCTGCCGTTTGTCTAATGGGCAAGGTTTCTTTTTCGGCGTGAAAGGGTTTTTGTGGGGAGTATACCACTTCTGGTATGACAAAATCTGTAAAATGCTGTCCACCTGCGGGCTTAGCATGCAGGCGTTTAATATCTTCTAGGGCGCCCACAAGGCGCTCAATATCTTGAATGCGATCGCCAATGGAAATATAGGCCATAATATTACCAATATCGCCAAATTCTATTTGAATATCGTACTCATCGCGTAAAAGGTCATACACTTCAATGCCGGCAAGGCCTATGTCGTGGGTATAGACACAAAGCTTGGTCACGTCATAGTCAAAGACGTTAACCCCATCAATAAGCTCGCGCCCGTAGGCATAAAAGCCGTCAATACTATTGATTTCATCGCGGGCGTATTCGGCCATGCGTATAACCTTGGCAAAGGATTCTGTGCCGCGTAAGGCTAAGTTACGGCGCGAAATATCAAGGCTAGATAAAAGCAAATACGAAGCACTGGTGGTTTGCGTTAAATTAATAATAGTGCGCACATGATTGGGATCAATGGTGGTATTGAGCAATAATATGGAGCTTTGGGTAAGACTACCACCGGATTTATGCATGGAAGCGGCCACCATATCGGCGCCGGCCTTAATTCCGGAAATGGGCAGGCCTTCGGCAAAAGATAAGTGTGTGCCATGGGCTTCATCCACCAGCATTTTCATGCCGTGGGAATGCGCTAGCTTGGTGATGGATTCAATATCTGAGCAAATGCCGTAATAGGTAGGGTGATTTACAAAAACCGCTACGGCATCGGGGTTAGCTTCTACGGCGGCTTTTACATCATCAAAGCGCATACCAAGGGCCACGCCAATGCGCTCGTGAATCATGGGATTTACATATACGGGAATACCGCCACATAAAATAAGAGCATTGATGACGCTTTTATGCACGTTGCGCGGCAGAATAATTTTTTCACCGGCTTTGCACACCGATAAAATCATACTTTGCACAGAACTGGTGGTGCCGCCCACCATGAAAAAGGCATGGGCAGCGCCAAAGGCTTCGGCAGCCAGCTCTTCTGCTTCACGAATAACAGAAACAGGATTGCATAAATTATCTAAGGGCTTCATGGAATTAACATCAAGTCCTACACATTTTTCGCCAAGCAGGCTTACAAGCTCAGGATTGCCACGACCGCGCTTATGTCCCGGTACATCGAAGGGAACCACACGGCGGCGGCGAAACTCTTCCAGAGCTTCGTATAAGGGAGCAGACTTTTGACGCACTAAATCCATATTTTCCTCTAAAAAAAGAACGCCGCCCCTTTGACCTATGCCTCTTTAGCCACATAGGGGAAAGGAATCGGCGCTGTTTAACTAACAACGTCTAGCATGTTACGCGCATAAAACAACACCGCATAGCTAGGGAAATTTATAAAATACAATATTTTAATGAGCCTTGCCAGTGCAGCTCCCTTGCTGTGTAGCATGTACCAAATGCATCTTTTAATGTC
>CAYJPR010000205.1:0-3014 GCA_964372075.1 uncultured Desulfovibrionaceae bacterium
CTGGAGCATATGCATAGCCGCGCCATAGTTTATGCTCGCTCGCGTGGCCTGGCCTCGTGGCAAGTGTGGGTACACATTGGGCGCAATGCCGCCATTCCAGTGCTAACAGCTTTATCCATGTATTTTGGAGAATTGCTTGGGGGCGCAGTTATAGTGGAAAGTATTTTTAACTGGCCCGGCGTGGGGCGTTATGTGATTTCTGCCATTTATAATCATGATTATCCTGTTATTCAGGCCTTTACTTTGGTGATGACCTGCATTTTTCTAGGCATAAATTTATTGGTAGACTGTGCTTATGCGGCCTTGGATCCTCGTGTTATGCAGCAAAAAAGGCGAAGCTTCGCTCTTTTTGGAGGGAATAAGTAATGCCTTCTTTGCTACGTGATATGAAAGTATGGTTGGCTTTAGTGTTATTGCTTCCTTTAGTGCTGTGTGCTTTTTTCGGTTCTTGGTTGGCACCGCATGATCCCAGCCTTGTGAATATGACACAAAGATTTTTGCCAAGCAGTGCAGAGCATTTTTTAGGCACCGACCACTTGGGCCGTGATGTTTTCTCACGCTTAGTGGTGGGGGCGCAGTATTCGCTCTTTACCGTGGGCGCCATTGTGAGCATGCTGGTGGTGTGCGCCACCATTTTGGGCTCTATTTGTGCCAGCGTGGGCGGCATATTAGATGCTGTGGTCATGCGTATTTGTGATGGCATGATGGTCTTTCCCACCATTGTGCTGGCCCTTTTTCTCATTGGAGTACTGGGCACGGGCATGAGCAATTTAGTACTAGCTATTAGTATGACGCATATGGCTTGGTATACGCGTCTTGTGCGTAGTTATGTGCTCAGCTTGCGCTCCAAGGAATATGTGCTGGCGGCCCAAAGCATGAATGTGAGCCGCACACGCATTATTATACGCCATTTTGTGCCGGCCATCATAGGGCAGATTTGCATTGTAGGTACCTTAGATGTGGGGCATATGCTCTTGCACGTGGCGGGGCTTTCCTTCTTGGGTCTTGGTATCCAGCCGCCCACGCCGGAGTGGGGCGTCATGATTTCTGAAGCGCGCTCGTATTTACGCACTCAGCCGCAACTTATCTTGTATCCCGGTCTTATGATTTTCTTAGCCACGGCGGCCAGTAATTTATTGGGCGATGCCCTGCGCGATAAGCTAGACCCTAGCTTGCAAGAGGAGGGCGTATAATGCTGCGTCTGTGCAATGTAAGCCTTAAGGCAAAAGGGGCTTTAATTCCCTTGGTGCACAATATTTCTTTACAAGTGCAGGCAGGGGAAACCTTGGCCCTTATGGGGCCCAGTGGCTCGGGAAAATCTCTCACAGCCATGGCCGTTGCAGGGTTTTTGCCTAACAATATAAGCATGATTCAAGGGCAAGTGCATATACAGGAAAATAAAAATGTGGCCCTTATTATGCAAAATCCGGCTGATTGCTTTGATCCCCTATTTACTTTGGGTTGGGTTTTTCGCGAAAGTTTTTCACGTCATGTGCCTAGGGCAGATGTGGCACATTTTACCCATACGCTTTTATGTAAGGTGGGCTTTACAGACCCCAAAGTTATTGAAAAGAGCTATCCCTTTGAACTGAGCGGAGGCATGTTGCATCGCTGTATGATGGCGCTGGCCCTTGGCGCTGTGCTGTGCGGTCAAGCATCGTGCGTGGTGGCAGATGAGCCTTTATCCGGATTAGATACACCTTCGCGCGGGCATATGCTTAAGCTTTTGCGTCAATTGCAAGAGGAATATGGTTTTGCTTTGCTTTATATTGACCATGATCTAGCTTCGGCGGCGCAGGTGGCAAGCCATGTGGCCATTATGGCAGAGGGGCGTATGGTGGAATACGGCACCTTGGAGCGTGTGCTGCAAAGTCCTGAGCATGAGGTTACTAAAGCCATGGTTAAGGCCTATGAGCGATTGCATAGCACGGCAGAGCAAGATTCTAAAGAAAGTACAAACAAAACTACCTCGGCGCAAACAATCTTGCAGGCGCAGCACGTATGTAAAACCTATGGGAATAAAAAGGTTTTGCAAGATATTTGCTTGCATGTGCAGGCAGGACAAAGCTTAGGACTTGTGGG
The DNA here is from genome assembly GCA_964372075.1 of uncultured Desulfovibrionaceae bacterium. Taxonomy (GTDB): domain Bacteria; phylum Desulfobacterota; class Desulfovibrionia; order Desulfovibrionales; family Desulfovibrionaceae; genus CAYJAD01. The sequence continues at coordinate 2,083 of CAYJPR010000205.1, forward strand.
GGCCAACGGCGCCGGTAAAAGTACTCTTATTCGTGTGCTCTTAGGCTTAGAAGATGCCGATGGAGGAGATATAACTTGCCTTGGGTCTCCCATTAAAAAATGCGCCACCAAGGCCGCATGGCGCAGAGATTTACAAGCTGTATTTCAACATGCGCGGCTGGCAGTAAATCCACGTATGCAGGCGCGAGATATATTGCTTGAACCCTTACGAGCGCATAAATTAGACTTTCCCTTAAAAAGCACAGCCGAGCAGGATGCCAAGGTGGCAGAACTTTTGGCCTTGGTGGAGCTTCCGGTGCATTTTTCCACCAAATATCCTGCGCATATGAGCGGTGGACAATTGCAAAGACTTTGCCTTGCCAGAGCCTTGGCCTTACAGCCTAAGGTGGTGCTTTTGGATGAATCCTTGGCAGATTTAGATGCCGTGGTGGCAGAGCAGTTGCAAAAATTACTCTTGCGTTTGAAAAAACAATTGTCTTTATGCTTTTTATATATTTCGCATGATATCACTTCTGTACTGCGTTTATGCGATACCATAACCGTCCTGCAAGAAGGGTGTATAGTAGACACTTTTGCTAGTGAAAATTATGCACATGTCCAGCGCCATGAAGCTTTTATGGCACTCTTACCCCCCAAAAAAAAGTCTTGCATCTCTTTAAAACATCGATTGTGCTATATGTAACAAGCGCACGTAAGAAAAGTGCGAAAAGCATTCATGGGCGGAAAAAGTTCTATCTAATTAAACATTTATACAAAAATGTATAAATGTTCGAAAATCTTGTTTTTCGCAAAAAACATTTTTTTTGTATTTTTAGAGAAAAAAATTTCTCAAAATACGCATAAAGCGTCATTTTACTAGAAAAAAGTGATACCTCAGCTTTTTTACAAAGGCTTGTTTTGTCTTTTTAATATCTTACATGGTTGAGTGAAGG
>CAYJPR010000206.1:0-3000 GCA_964372075.1 uncultured Desulfovibrionaceae bacterium
GTCATGTCCGTAATTTTTGGAGCTCTGGCTCTAATTTTTGTAAGATTTTTCAGCTCAGCCAAGGGCGCATAGCTGGTGATCTCATTGCTGAGAATTTCTACGTTCGTAGCTTCAGGAAAAGCTTTCACAAAGGCCGCAAGGTCAGCATTGGTGATTTTATTGAGCTTAAATTTTGACTCACTCACCACAGCTTTTTTTTCTGCTTGCTGCTTTTTTGCCGCGGCAATATTTTCTGGGGTGAGGGTTTCTGTAAATTGAGTATTACTTTTACTTACAGAAAAAGAAGGTGCCGCCGCGGCAGAAGTGGATAAAAGTACTACAAGACTTAAGGCTGCTAAAATACGTTTGGTACTCATGGTAATACTCCATTTTTTAAGATTATACTTTATTTTACTTTCTAGGTTATGGGGTGGAGAGATCTCTACACAGGCGCAGGTAGTATGCTTAATGCACTGCTTTTTTCTTGTTTCGACCACGTATATAAAGGAATACGAGCAGCCCTAAGGCCGCCGCTAAAAGACTGATGCCAAGTATGGGTCTAAAGCGCATCCACGCCACAGCAATGATAACAAAGGACCAGGCAATGCCGAGTATGGAGGCTACAAGGGCGGCGCCGGCGCCAAAAAGGTCGCCTAATAAGGGTATGATGCTGGCTATGGTGCTCAGTGGTGCTATAAATATGTTTAAGCCAATAATAACTAGAGCCATACCCACACCGCGTAAAATCCATGTAAGAGTGTTATTGGCATCTCTAGCGTCTTGATACATACTATCGGTACCTACAATGCCCATATGGAGCTGGTAGAATTTTTCTCCATTGCTGGCTAAAAACTTGTCGAAAGTATTGCCTTGCACACGCGCCAAGATGGATACATTACCTTGCGGTTTGGCAGAGTAGACAATGCGCATGTCACCAATGTTTGGGGCATGTGGTTCTTCACCTAAATAGAGGGTGTTTTGTCGCACATGCACAAGGGGCACATTTTCTGCGCTTTCTTCATAATGGGGAAAGAGATTTTTTTGTAAGCTTGCTTCGCTTATGACAGGGCTAAAGTCTTCTGCGCCGCCAACAGCATGAATAAGAAAGTCAGGCAGAGTATAGGCACCAAAAGTGACGTTTTTTGCCGTCCATGTTCTCGTTTCTAGGTCTGCCATAAGGGTGTTTTGATGCCCTTCTGGTTTTTTAAAATGAGCCGAACTCACAGGCTTGTCAGTCCACTCTTTTTCATAGCTATATGTGGTGGTTTTCTCTACACTGCCATCAAGATTTTTTGTTTCCTTGGTGGTAGAGCTTTGTACCCATTGGTAATAAGAAACCTTGCGGATAAGGGCAATGGCATTGGCACTTATGTTTGTGACAGGGTCTTTTAATTCGTCTGTGGTGACGGCTTTGCCTGTGGCGTGTACCATTTTACCATTAAAAGAGGTATCAATGGTCTCGATACTGGGGAGAGTTACAGTGGCCATTTGGGCCTCATTGATGGCATCCCCCGTGCGCACAGCCCTTCCTTCATTCCAGTAAAGTAGGCCTGTTCCTGAAACAAAAAGGAGAAGGCCCAAAAGTATTCCTTTAAAAGAATTACCCACTCGCTCGCCAAAACTTGTACTACTTACTTCGGTAAAACTATCTTCGTTTGACATATACGCCTCCTACAACGTGGTGTGAAAATGTACATAGCCAAATTCACATGCTTATGCGGATGTGTGGGCTCTATACAGAAAAAATCACCTTATAGAAAACTAGCGTGGTGTGAAAAAAAAACCATCACCCTTGGGATGAATTTAGCAAAAAAAGCCATATATTCGCTTTTTCTAGGTTCATCTTTGTAATGATTTTTGTGTTGGATTGTAGAAAAGATTTCTTTTTTTATGGGCTTCTTGTTATAGCTAAAGGGTAATAATACTAAAATAAATATTCTAGAGTTTAGTTCATTGATTGTGTAAGTTAAAGAAAAAGAGCAGAAATATTTATGATGTATAGTAAAATGCTGGTGGGCAATGACAGGGCATAAAAAGGAGGCCTTTATGAGCATGTTTTTGAAATGTTATTATGGTACACTTGTTTTTGTCTTCATGTCATTTGTTTTGAGCATACCAAGCTTGGCACAAGAAGACGTAGACGTCATTAAAGTAGCCACCTACGAGCATACACTGGAAGGCTTTGCTCCCGATGCAGCGCCGCTGGGTACGGCTATTTTAAAGGCCAAAGATGCCTACTTTGCTACTTTTAGTGACAAAGATACTGACGCCACGCGTGATGCCGGTTTTGCCGTTTTTTATACCTACTATGGAAAAGTTCTTGAAAAAATTAATGAAAATAACGATTTTTTAGATTCGTTAACTTCTCATGGGGAAATCCTTGCACAGGGAAAGAAGGTGGCTGAGCAGTACGGTTTTCACATAACCTACTTAGGTGAAGGTATGTTTGGTGTGATGGATAATACACCGTATCTTCTTAAAACCTTTGGCTCTAGTATTTCTTCTGCTTGGCAAAGCTATTTTATTTTTATTAAACAAATTGACAGTATAATTGGGGATGCGGCCTTATTTATTTCCTATGATGCATTGCGTGAGCGCTTGGTGCTGGGAGATGCCATTGTACGGAAATATCCTTATTCTAAAGTGGCTGAAATGATTAAAAAGACAACAGATTGGATGGCTACAATCTATGTTTTTGGCCTTGATAACACCCCTGTATATGCTTTTGATACAATGAAGCTTTTACCCGAAGTAAAAAGCTCTTATGAAAAATTTTTAAGAGAAAATAAAAATACGACGTATTACCCCATGATAGATGCCCTCTATGCCTTTTTGAAAAAAGATAATTTTGTCTTTTCAGATGCATACATAAGGGAAGGAAATAAAAGATTGCGTGAAGTGGGTGTTGACATAGCAAATGGTGAAGAAGGAAGAATGTAATGAAAACGTCTTTTTTTTCGTGCTTTTTTACACTGACATTAGGTTTCTTTGTTGTTGGTGCTTGGGCTGAGGTGGTTCAGG
>CAYJPR010000207.1:0-2988 GCA_964372075.1 uncultured Desulfovibrionaceae bacterium
TTTTGTAAAGCCTGCATAAGCTCGCCATGACTTTGCCACGAAGAAAGTTGACCAAAGTCCACAAGCCCCACGCCATAAGCAAAAAAACGCAAAGGGCGCTTGGCTGTTATGCGTGTATCTAGCTGACGCACGGAACCTGCCGCCGCATTACGCGGATTAGCAAAAATCTTAGCGCCTTTTTCTTCTTGCTCTGCATTGAGTTTGGCGAAATCTTTTTTATACATAACCACTTCACCGCGCACCTCTAACCTTGGAGGAAGGGGAGAGCCCCCTAAAGCTTTTAAGCGCAGGGGCACATTGCCTATGGTACGCACTTGTTCTGTAACCACTTCTCCCTCTGTGCCATCGCCGCGGGTAAGGGCCGTAACAAGTAAGCCTTCTTCATAGATAAGCTCCATGGCAAGGCCATCAAGCTTAGGATCCACCCAAAAAATATCTAACTCGCTGGGCTTGGCCTCAGGCAAGGCATTATGCATACGTCCAAGCCATTGCCCCCACTCCTCTTCATTAAAGACATTGTCCAAGCCATACATGGTAAGGCTGTGGCTTTGCTTCTCCAGCCAAGGCAACACCGCACCGCCCACACGCAATGTAGGAGAGTGGGGCACGCGTAAATGTGGATATTGCTCTTCTAAAGATACTAATTCTTTATAGAGCGCATCATATTCAGCATCACTAATGCTGGGTGCATCTAGGCTATGGTACTTATAATTGTGCTCTTCTAAGCTTTGCACAAGTTCATGTATTCTTTGAGCTGGAATTGTATTCATGGGTATGATTTTATGAGTTTTTTAGTGTGAAAGCGCGGGCGCTGTATGCTGTATTTGTACGTGCCCTTAAGGAAAAATGCAAGAAATAAGAAAAAAATTGATATTGAACTTGACAATTGTTTTCATAAACCATATAAATTTTTTTAACACATTCCACACAAGAGGTGATTTATGCAGCACAACGAACAAACCTTTGCATTAGCTCAACGCCAAAGCATTACAGGCCTACATGTAAAACTTACCGGCATGTTACAGCAAGAAGACATTGCAAAATTTTCTCAGCTTATTCAAAGTAGCCATGTGCAGGGGCAGCGTTTATTTTTAGATGTGCGCACCCTTTCTGTGTCCGGAGATTCCTTACGCTCTGCTTTTAAACAATGCTTTGCCCATATTCCTGCCAAGCAAGTATTCCTTAAAGGCGAGCAAGGCGTAAAGCTTGGGCATCAAGGTAACCGCGTACTCTTTATGAAGGACAGCCCTTGTAAATGCGCCGGTGCCTGTAAATCTTGCGCGTGTGATAGCCGCGTGAAAGACAGAAATGCGCGTTTCACTTTTAAGAATGGTCAAGCTCAGGCTGTATAGATTTACGAGACAAAATATTTCTTCCTCAGCGGCAAGGACTTTCGCATCACAAGCGCTTTAGATGTAAGCCTGCCATTTGTATGTAAGGCGCGCGAAAATCCTTGTCGCTATTTCCTCCCCACCTAGGCCTTAAAAAATCCCCCTCTTCTGCAAAGGAAAAGGGGGATTTTTGCGTCTATTTTAATTGATTATTTAACAGTTTTTTTTACTTCCACAACGGCTTACTTAAAGCGCCATAGGTGCTTTCATAGCGTTGCATAAATTCTTTTTCTGTAAAGCTGTGCAATTGCGTACCATAATGCTCCACAGCGTAGCTAGCGCAGGTGGAGGCAATTTGAGCAGATTCCACTATATCATAGCCATTGCACAAGCCCTTTAAAAGGCCGCTTCTATAAGCATCGCCTGCGCCGGTAGGATCTACCACGCCTTCAATCTCCACAGCCTTAATCTCGTGCTTTTCGCCCTTACCCACAATACAAGCTCCCTTTTCACCCAAGGTAGTGATGCACCATGTGGTTAAAGCTTGAATTTCTTCCACGCTCTTCTCAGTTTTTTTGCAAATCATCTCCAATTCATAGTCATTGGTGGTCAAAGCAAAAGAGCCGCTAATGCCTTGCAATAAATCTTCTGCGCTCAGCACAGGTAATTGCTGACCGGGATCATAAATATATTTTACGCCCTTGTCTTTGAAGTATTCCGGCAAGGCGCGCATATCATTTAAGTTTCCGGGAGAAATAATAGCAATGTCTTCTTCAGCATTAAGCTTATTAAAGCCATAACTGCAAGGCAAAGTCATGGCGCCGGGGTAAAAGCCTGTAATTTGGTTGTTATCTAGGTCAGATGTAATATAGCACAAGGCTGTGAACAGCTCATCGTCCAACTTAATACCATCTAAGGGTAAGCCCATGGTCTGCAAATGCGCCGCATACGGTGCAAAGTCGCGGCCTGCGCAAGCTAGAATAAGAGGGGCTTCTCCAAGTAATGCCATGCTGTAAGCAATATTACCCGAGCAACCGCCAAACTTTTCTTCCATGCGATCCACCATGAAAGAAATACTCATCATATGTACTTTGTCCGCGATGATGCTATCCTTAAATTTACCCTGAAATGTCATGATACGGTCAAATGCCAAAGAGCCAGAAATATAAATAGCCATGGTAGTTCTCTCTTTTTTTATTTTTTTGTGGGGGGAAGGAGACCCCTTTTGCTAACGCCCAAAAGGGGTCTCCTTCCCCCCCGCAAAATATAGAGTTTTTTACCCTTTAATACTTTCTTGTAACGCTGCCAAGGCGGCTTCTATGCCTTCAGGTTTGCTGCCACCGGCTTGGGCAAGGTCGGGTCTGCCGCCGCCAGAACCGCCAATGTGGCCAGCGATTTCTTTCACAAGGCTTGGCGCCGTGAATTTGGCATGCAAATCTTTAGAAACATAGACGAGCATATGCACCTTGGTGGTGTCTTCCACTTGTTCTGTACCTACAAGACAGGCCACACCAGAAGGCAGTTTGGAGCGCACATCATCCATGAGATCGCGCAAAGCCTTCACGCTGATTTGCCCTACTTGTGCCCCAAGTACCGAGATGCCGTTGACATCGGTACAGGCGCTCATAAGGTCTTTGCCTTGCCCAGAAGCGGCTTG
>CAYJPR010000208.1:0-2985 GCA_964372075.1 uncultured Desulfovibrionaceae bacterium
CCAACCTCAGGAAATTTACGGTACATGAAATGGCGTTACGGCATGTACCGTAAAATGTACCGTAAAAAATACTGTGTTTCTCCGATTCTTGTTGATGCTTGCTGAGCAATAGATATAGGAAAAAAGTAAGGCCTGCAATACCTTGTGAGTACTACAGGCCTTCTTAAAAGCATTATTTGGTGGAGGCGGGGAGAGTCGAACTCCCGTCCAAAAACGTTCCACATCAAAGCGTCTACAGGTTTAGGTTAGGCTTAATTCTCGTCGCAGATGTAGCCCCCAACCAGGCGATCCTTGACCAGTTCGCTGCAAGATTTTCGCCTTGGCACCAGCAAACGCATACCTTGGCTAGCCTAATAAAGTGTCGCCGCACCGGATTATTAGGCGTCATCCGGATTGACGAGGTCATCGAGTGACCGTTGCCGCGCTGGTATTAAGCAGCGTAGGCGTAGTCGTAATCGTTCTTGGCAATTACTTTGATGCCGCTTTTTACGAGGCCAGCGGCGCCTCGACCTGCAACTTTGGCTTCATCATCCCTGTCGAAACCAATGCGCCCCCATATTTTCCATGCATTTCATGGCAAAAGGAAATTTCCCTTATGGGACAAGAAGAATTATACACTTTATGAAAAAAGGCAAGGTATTTTTTTATCAATGTGAAGTAACAAGTTGTTCTCTTTAGCACTTGGAGCTTTGTTGATGTTTTTTATACCGTCTATACACCCAATAACCAAGGCTTAAGGAAATGATATAAAGGGAAGCACTAAGTAAAAGCTCTTGTTCGCCTTGAGGGCGAAAACCGCTCCCCATGGTGGCAAAAATGAAATTTTGCACGGTAAAGCCCACTGTAGAACCGCCTAAAAAGGCAGCGGCAGGAATTTTGCTCATACCGGCTAAAAAATTGGTTAGAAAATTACTCCCTAGCGGCACGATGCGCACCACCAAAGTGAGTAAGAAGGGAGATTGGCATAAAAAATCATTGAAGGATGCAAGTTTATGTCCATAGCGTTTTTGTAACCAGTCTTGCCCCAAAAAACGAGCATAACTAAAACACAATGTACAAGCCAGCGCTGTACCTAGGGTGGCCCATAACGTGCCGTACCACATACCAAATACATACCCCCCCAGCAGGCTACAGGCTTGGCGTGGAATACCCATGGCAGTGAGTAGTGTAACTATACCCACATAAATAATAATTCCAAGATTACCGGCTTGGCGCACATAGGTATCCATCCAGCTTTCTTGTAAAATAGAGCTCACGTCTAATATGCTCCAAGCCATAGCTAAAAGCGCTAAAAAAATACCTAAGGAAAGTGTGCGTTGTGTTATCATGATGAGCGTCGTATGAGGAATTGAAAAAGTAAAATAAAAATTTGCCCCACAAAAAGAGCCACATCTCTATCCATATAACAGATGAAGGCTATGCAGGCAGCGCCAAGGCAGGGTATAAAAAAAGGCAAGCGTGGCCTAAAAATAAAGAGCGCTTGTAACACTATGCCTATTCCTAAAAGGAGGGGGCCGTAATAGATATTCCAATGGATGGGAGAAATCATGCCGTACATATAAAATAGATGCGCAGGCATTGCAAATTATGAAAAGATGGTTATATTTGCTCTGCTGTTTATTTTTTTGGGCGAAAGCCTTACTTTATATGTATTTAGAGGTTGATTTATGATTACTCTTACTCCACGAGAAGTTGTTGCGGAACTGGATAAATATATTATTGGTCAGGAACAGGCCAAGCGCATGGTGGCTGTGGCCGTGCGTAATCGTTGGCGCCGTAGCCAATTGCCCCCAGAGTTACGCGACGAAGTGGCGCCAAAAAACATTATAATGATGGGGCCCACAGGTGTGGGGAAAACAGAAATCGCTCGTCGTCTTGCTAAGCTTTGCTCTGTGCCTTTTGTGAAGGTTGAAGCCACAAAGTTCACCGAAGTGGGCTACGTGGGACGTGATGTAGAATCCATGGTGCGCGACCTTATGGAAATAAGCATTAAGCTTGTACGTGAAGAAGAAAATATTCGCGTGAAAGAAGCTGCAGAAAATGCCGCAGAAATGCGCCTTATGGACTTATTGCTCCCTTCTTCATACGCAGGAGATAGCGGGCGAGACTCCACCAAGGAAAAGCTACGTCAGCAATTTCGCCAAGGTTATTTAGATGACCGTGAAGTGGAGATGGAAGTTTTAGAACAGTCCGGCTCAAACATAGATATATTTGCCATACCCGGCATGGAAAATATGGGCTCACAAATGAAGGACATGTTCGGTAAAGCTTTCCCCCCCAAGCCCAAGCGCCGCAAAATGAAAATTGGTCAAGCTTTCACCGTATTAGTACAAGAAGAGTCTGCCAAACTTGTGGATGAAGAATCTCTCATGGAAAAAGCGCGCCAAAGAGTAGAAGAGGGCGGTATTATCTTTATTGACGAAATTGATAAAATTGCCAGCACCTCTTCACAGCGCTCTTCAGATATTTCTCGTGAAGGTGTGCAGCGCGATCTTTTACCCATAGTAGAAGGTTCTGTGGTTAATACCAAGTACGGTATGGTAAAGACAGACCACGTTCTTTTCATTGCCGCCGGAGCCTTTCATTTCAGCAATCCTTCTGATTTGATACCGGAATTACAAGGACGTTTCCCCTTGCGTGTAGAGTTACAAGCCTTAGGTAAAGAAGAATTTTTACGTATTCTTACGGAGCCAGATAATGCTCTAACACGGCAATACGCGGCTCTACTCGGCACAGAAAATGTACGCATTACCTATACCGATACAGGCCTCGAAGAGCTGGCCGCCTTTGCCGAAGAAATTAATAATGAAACGGAAAATATTGGGGCGCGTCGTCTGTATACCATTATGGAAAAAATTCTTGCAGATATCTCCTTTGATGCGCCTGATAAACCCGGCGAAGAAGTGGTGGTGGATGAAGCCTATGTACGCGAGCATTTAAAGGATGTGCGTGAAGATAAGGATTTAAGTCGTTATATTTTGTAAA
>CAYJPR010000209.1:0-2984 GCA_964372075.1 uncultured Desulfovibrionaceae bacterium
AGCGGGGAGGGAACTTTTTTCAAAAAGTTCCCTCCCCACAAAAAAACAAAATAAATCAAAAAATAAAAAATAAAAAATAAAAAAGCAAAAATAAAAACTACTTACTATACAGCTTACGCCATTCATCTAAAAAGAGAATAGTTGTTTCTAGGGGGCGTAAATTTCCGCTACGTAAGCGTACACGTGCCACCACATCTTCAAAGGCGGCATGAGCTGGTAGCTGAAGCGTTTCAAAAAGCTCGGCTAAGTCTTGGCGTAATTCTTCTGGTATATGCGTAAATTCTTCGGCATAGTTACGTTCTTTCCAAGGCCCGCAAACGTTTTCTACATGTTCTAAAAGGGCTTGCATACGCTTTTCATAGGAATGCTCTGCTCGCACGTGCTCTTGAGCTTTGAGGGCCATGGCTTTACGCTCTTCTTCATGACTAAGGTAATAGTCTACCTTGGCATACATTTCGTCTAGGGAGGTGAAGGTAGCAAGCATATCTTCGGGAAAAAGCTCTGCCATAAGACTGCGCTTGTCTACCAATTGAAAGGCGCCAATGGAAGCGAGCTCAAAGGTACGAGGGTTTACAAAGTCCCCCTCAGAAATAACGGTGGAAGAGTGCACACTGGAGTGAAGGTTCAAATTTATCTTGGTAGCAGAGTAAATTTTTACGGAATCTTCCGCACTAATGCGTGCGCCATTTTGTTGTACATGGCGTGAGAGAACAGCATCTCCTTCCCATTCTGTGCCCCATATTTTAAAATCTTTATGCTTTACAAGGGGCTTAAAGGCCACGCGCCTGTTGGGATAACCGGCCCCTAGAAAGGCCACATGGGCACCAAAATTCTTTTGCTCTAGGGGACTGAGCGTAGCTGATGTGTGGAAAGATGGCAAAGCCGCCATGGGAAGATAAAGGGCATTATTTTGCCCTACTTCAGCCAAGGCTTGCGTGAAAGGTTCCTTTTGGATAACGGCAAAAACGGAATACAAGGGAGCAAAGGCCCGCCAATAGGAAAAGATGGTGTAATCTTCCACAAACCACATGGCTGTGGGGATATGCATTTTTTCTAAACGGCGCAGGAGCTGACGACTCATGGGGGCTTGAGCTAGGGCTAAGACCATATCCGGCTCAAAGCTTTCCACCTGCGCCATGATGGCTTGGGAGATGTTTTGTAAAAAAGCCCCTTCCAATTGCTCTAAGCGTTCAGTGGTTACGCGAAGGCTTTTCATGGCTGTGAAGGCAGTATAAAAAAGCGGAGCTTCAAAGACTTCCACACTGTGCCCAAGGTTACGTAAAGCTTGCACACAATAATTGCCAATGGGGAGGGAACCACCATAAAAGGGTAACACCACTAAAACACGTAAGGACTGAGCTGCCATTAATTTATCTCCCTATGTAAGGCCCGTACGGAAGCCTTGGGCTCACGTAACATCCAATCTGCTTCTTCATAAAAATACTGTGCCATTTGGTTATAAAGGGGAACATTCTGCTTTGGCAATGGACAGTGACAATATTCAGCTACTACAGCGCGTAAGGCTTGCCTTTGTTCAGCATGTTCATCTTGCCCGCGCTCAAGACGCCAAGTACTCCCAAGGGCATCCAAATAGGAAGTCTGACACGTAAGCGTGGGAGGAATATCTTTTCCTTCCACCACAGGCAATGGCCTTTTTTGTAGTAGAGCCGTAAGGGTTCGGAAAAAATGAGGCTGGCTAAAATCTTGTAAACATTTGGTATCAATAAGACAAGGGCGAGATTCCACACAAGGGGCGCAAGGCCCAACCCATTGCCATACAGTATGCCCTGCGCCGTAGGGGCCTGTTTCATGACACCAAGCAGATGAAAGGAAGAAAGCATGCACGGGCACACCTAAGCGCGCTCCTAGGTGCATGGTTCCTGTATCCGGACTCATAAGAACATCAAGCCCTTGTACAGCTTCCATAAGCCCTTGCCATGACGTTTTTCCGCAATAATCACGTATATGCGCATGCATGGAGGCAGGAAGAAGCTTTTGTAACTGTTTTGCGAGGGGAACTTCTGCTTGGCTACCTAAAAAATAGATGGGGGGACCGCCTAGGCTTTCAAAAAAAATTCGAATGATAGGCGCCAGCACAGGCGGCGGCAAAGAACGACGCGATTCACGGCCGGCAAGCACAATGCCTAGACCTCTGCCTTGTCCTTGCGCAGGAGGATTAACACTTTCTGGCGCCACAGGCTGTACACTAAAATGGGCCCAAAAATCCACAAGGTTTATGGGGCTTATGGCTCTATTACGCGTCCATGCAAAGGCCTTTTGCACCCAGGTACTACGCTGGATTTGCCCTTGCTCTACAGCGTAACCCACCACTATTTCTGGTGGAAAAAGTCTTACCAAAGCCGTATTTAAGGGGCTGTAATTAAGGTTATATACAGCAGAAAAGTTTTGAGAGTTTAGACAATCCATGGCCTTATGAAGAGCCATCATATCTCGTGCACCAGCCCCATGGGCTGCAATGGTATGGACAATACTTTGCGGATATAAAAGACAGGCAAGTTCTTTAAGACTTGTGTCCACACAAAGATGCAATTGCCCCTGCCCTTCTAAGGTTTTAATGAGACGCCCTGTTTGAACAAGGTCTCCAAAGCGGGCCAATTGAATAAGTAAAATATGCTTCATACAGTTCCCCTACAACTCCCTTTTGGATAATTACGCAATATTTTGCTCAACATCAAGCTACAATGGCTTTGGGGAGAAAAATCCTCTCTTCACAGGCCGCAAAGAATGGTGTACAAGAAGGCACACAATAATTTTCCGCAAAAGACACAAGAAAGACTTTAGGACAGCATGTACTATCCCCTTTTTATAGATTTAAGCCACAGCCAATGCCTCATTGTGGGGGCGGGCGCCGTGGGCTTGCGTAAAGCTCAAAGCCTCCTTGAGGCTAAGGCCAAAGAAGTTCTCGTGTTAGACATACAAGACTTTAGCACAGATTGGGAAAACTATGCGCATATACCTGCATT
>CAYJPR010000210.1:0-2972 GCA_964372075.1 uncultured Desulfovibrionaceae bacterium
CCGCTTTCTTCTTGCTGGCTGAGGATAATGCCCACGCGTAAACCCTTGCCAAAGGGAATGGCAACGCGCATGCCGGGGCAAAGGCTATGGGTAAGCTCTTGGGGCCACCATGCAGGAAGGGCATAGGTGAAGGAGCCAAAAGGCGGTGAAAGTAAGGCTATGGTGTAGAACATGGTGTGAGCTTAGGTTAGGGTGCTGGTAAGTGAAGACATATGGGAACTTAAGGAAAAAATGCAAAATATTTTTCCTCAATAAAGTGTATAGTTGTTTGAAAGGGGAGCCTAGAGCTCCCCTTTTTATCTGCGTAAAATGCTCTTATTTCATGCTGCCATTAAGTACGTTTTTCAACATACCTTGAAGCTCTTGTTTTAGGCCTTCATCCTTCATGGCAAAGTAAATATTTGCCGTGAGGTATTCAGCCCAGTCACCAGCGTCAAAGCGCTGTCCGGTCATTTTTACAGCTAACATGCCTTTGTCTTTGGCTAAGGCTTGTAAAGCGTCGGTAAGCTGAATTTCACCGCCATGGCCGGGTTGAATATTTTTTAAATAATCAAAAATATCTGGAGTGAGCACATAGCGACCCACAATGGCTAGGCGCGAAGGCGCTTTGTCACGGGGGGGCTTTTCTACCATATCATTGATGCGGTAAACGCCGGGAGAAATTTCTGTGCCGTCAATAATGCCGTAACGTTCCACCTTGTCTTGGGGTACTTCCATAACGCCAATGACGGGCATATTTTCTGCCATGGCCACATCAATGAGCTGTTGTACACCGGGAGTGCCACCAAACATAAGGTCATCACCCACCATAACGGCAAAGGGTTTATCACGCACCAATTCTTTAGCGCATAAAATGGCGTGACCAAGGCCTAGCTGTTTTTTTTGACGCACCGAAAGGATATTTACCATTTCGGCCACATCGCGAATAATTTTGAGCTTATCTAACTTTCCGGCGCGCTCAAGCACGCTTTCCAATTGTAAATTATAATCAAAGTGGTCTTCAATAACCTTTTTATCTCTATTGGTTACAAAGATTACATCTTTAATTTTAGACTGCATAGCCTCTTCTACCACATATTGAATAACAGGCTTGTTATAAATGGGCAGCATTTCTTTAGGGATATTCTTGCTGGCAGGCAAGGAGCGTGTGCCCCAACCAGCCACAGGAATAATAACTTTACGAACTTTTTCCATGACCTTCCTACTTTCAATTTAAAAACCGTAAAATGTAAAACTGAGCCGAAACCAGTAAATCTGTAAGGCCTGCTTAAAATCTTAGCCAGATGTTTTTACACCAAGGCTTTTTGTACCACTTCCGCTAGATGTTCGGCATATTCGCGCACTTTAAGATTATCTTCCCCTTCAACCATAACGCGGCAAAGGTTTTCTGTTCCGGAGTAGCGCAATAAAACACGCCCGCGTCCGCCAAGGTCTTTTTCTACTTTTTTTACGGCATCTTGCACTGCGGGTACCGAGTCTATGGGTGGCTTTTTTTCCACATGTACATTGATAAGAACTTGTGGAAAGGGCGTTAACAGTCCTGCCAATTCTGACAGAGGACGCTCCTTCTCACACATATAGCGTAATATTTGCAATGCCGCAAGTAGGCCGTCGCCTGTGGTGCTGTACTGACGGAATATTAAGTGGCCTGATTGCTCGCCGCCCAAGAGGTAATTCCCCTTACGCATGGCTTCCATCACATAACGATCGCCCACTTGCGTACGTAAAAGTTTACCACCACGCTCTTGCATAAAGACTTCCAAGGCCATATTGCTCATAACTGTGGAAACCAGCGTTTTTTTGCTCAGCTCATTGCGCTCTAACATGGCAGAGGCGCAAAGGGCCATAATTTGGTCGCCATCAAGCACTGTGCCGTGTTCATCCACCACCATGAGACGGTCAGCATCGCCATCTAAGGCTAGGCCAATGTCAGCCCGTACTTCTCGCACTTTTTCTGCCACACGTTGCGGATGTAAAGAGCCCACGCCATCATTAATGTTAATGCCGTTGGGATTGGTGCCAATGGTGATGACTTCGGCTCCCAGCTCTTCTAGTGCCAGCGGGGCTACCTTATACGCCGCGCCATGAGCGCAGTCAATAACTACGCGCAGGCCTGTAAGCGACATATGCGCCGGAAAGCAAGACTTAGTATATACAATATAACGACCGCTGGCATCTTCAATACGTTTGGCCCGCCCAATTTTATTGGCAGAAGGGTAATCCCACTTTTGCGTATTGAGCACTAGGTCTGCAATAACGTCTTCCGTTTCATCGGCCAATTTATAGCCTTCAGCGTCAAAGAATTTAATGCCATTGTCTTGATAGGGATTATGCGAGGCAGAAATAACTACACCAAGGTCAGCGCGCATACTACGCGTTAAAAAGGCAATGGCCGGTGTAGGTAGGGGGCCTACCATAATAACATGCATGCCCATGGCACAAAAACCTGCTGTTAAGGCAGATTCAAAGGTATAGCCGGATAAACGCGTATCCTTACCTATGAGTACTTTGTGGGGATACTCGCCACGGCGAAAATAGGTGCCGGCAGCCAGTCCCAGACGTAAAGCCATTTCTGCCGTCATGGGATGTATGTTGGCCTTTCCTCGAATACCATCTGTACCAAAAAGTCTTTCCTGCATAATCTCTCCTGACGGACTGTTATGTATTATTGTGTCAAAGCTAAGCTGGGGAACGTTTCATATATCGAACAGTCTGTTAAGCTATTTTTTAAGTAAAAGCCAAATATCCCCTTTGATATACACACTCATGGCTTTGTCATGCCCTTGTTGACCTTCGCCTGCATATAAATCGATACGGCGCATTTGAATGGCGCCGCCGGTATCATGCGCAAAGCCCAAACCGTTGAGGACACTTGTATTGCCTTTCAGGGCGCCAGCCTTGGTTTTGCCCGTAGTTGGTATACTATAGGCTAAAATACCGCCCAATGGCAAGACTCTTGGGTCTGAAGCCAT
>CAYJPR010000211.1:0-2969 GCA_964372075.1 uncultured Desulfovibrionaceae bacterium
TTACGACGGTTACAAATTTCAGAGCCCTTAATAAAGTGACACTGATAATCGTCGCCGTATTTACAACCAAGTAACATAACTCCGTCATAACCCTTACTCATGGCATCAGACACCCAAATGGCGTTGACCGAGCCAAGGCAGCGCACGGGAATAACACGTGCATAGGGGCTCCAAGCTTTACGACGCATGGCGGCCATGTCCAAAGCAGGATAGGCGTCATTTTCGCAAGCTAAGATGAGTATGCGTGGTCCTTCATTCTTGAAGTCTTTAGGAACATGCACTTCACGAATCATGGAACCAATTTGGTCAATATTATAGTTAGCAAAGGAAATTACACGCTCAGGACAAGCCCCAAAGCAGGTACCGCAACGGCGGCAACGGGCCGGATTGGGCTTAGGTGTTCCCTTTTCATCGTCATCAAGAGCGCCGAAGGGGCATTCTTCTGTACAACGCTTACACTGGGTGCAACGCACGAAGTTAAAGATAGGATAGGATCTATCTCCGGAACGTGGATGTACAGCTACGCCATGGTCGGCAGCTTCGATACATTGAATGGCTTTAAGCGCGGCGCCGTAAGCATCTTCTTCACAAGCGTCCATGGTCATGGGCTGACGCACACAACCGGCGGCGTACACACCGGTACGGCGTGTTTCGTAAGGGAAGCAGATGTAGTTGGAGTCGCTGAAACCGTCAAACAAGCCAAGATCGGGGAAGTCCGGTCCTTGACGATAGTCAAATTGCATAACGGCTTCTTTGGCTGTGGTGGGCACAATACCGGTGGGCAGTACCACGGCGTCCACGTCCAAATCAAAGTCCATACCAAGTAAGGTATTTTTACAAGATACGGTGAGAGAGTCGCCACTACCTTGTGCAATGCTGGTCACATCGGCCTTGGTCATCATAAGACCCAGACGATTTTGCGCATGCTTGTAATAACGCTCAAGCAAACCTTGTACCACCATATGCTTATAGAGAATGAAAACTTGAGAGCCTTCATCTCCGTCACACACAGCATTGGCTAAGCGTAAAGCGGCAATGGAAGAAACAGAATTGGAATAGCCCAAATGCTTGATGCTTTCCAAGTTTTCCTTCACAAAGGGAGCTTCTTCGCCTTCAGCAGGGGCCGCTTCAGCAGCCTTAGCTTCGGCAGGTGCGGCGCCGTCGGCAGGCACTTCGCATGCATCGCCATCGCAACCACAACCGCAACCACAAGAGCCTTTAGCAGCTTCTTCAGCCAATGTTGTATCTAATACAAAGGCTACGCGCTTAGGCTTAATTTTGCCTTCGCGTAAAAGCTTACCAAATTCACCAGCATGGTACACGTTTGGTAAAACACCATAGCCCATGGGGGCCAAGTATTTTTTTGCATCCAGCGGTGTCCAACCAGTGGCTAGCACAGCGGCGCCCACTTCTATGGTCACATCACCATCGGGTGTACTTACCACAGCGGTGAACTCACCAGGCTGACCGGAAAGTTTACCCATGGTGGAAGAAGTATATACCGTGATGTTTTTATCGTTTTTAATGGCTACAAGTTTAGCCTCAAGACCGGAGGTCTGAGGTTCAGTCCAAGGAGCAGTAAGCGGCGTAGCTTGGGGGATGTTTTGTACATGTCCGCCAAGGTCCGCTTGCTTTTCCACAAGGATAACTTCGTAGTCAGCGGCAGAAAGCTGCATGGCAGCGGTAATGCCTGTCCAGCCACCACCTACTACGAGTACACGCTTAATGCCTTTATTTTCTGCGCCTTCGGGAGGCGTAGCTTTTTGCAGTTTTACCACACCCATGTGCACATAATCTATGGCCATAAGGGTAAGTAATTCTGGAGCAGCACCGCTATGGGCTGTGCCGTCAGGGTTTTTGTATGCCAACACACATTGCTCACGTAAGTTCACACGTTCTACCATAACCTCGCCAAAGGCATAGAGAGAAGTGTCGTTACGTGGGCTGGTGCCACAGATGAGCACACCGTCAAGTTCATTGGCGGCAATATCATCTTGAATATCTTGTACAGCATCGGCAAGCACAGGGTAGCACTTTACAATGGGGGTAAATGTTCCCCATTTCTTGCTCACTGCCGCGGCTAGCTCTTCAGCATTTACACCGCCGCCGATGTTGCAAACGTCAAAATAAACACCTATTTTCGTGGCCATGTACGTCTACCTCCCTTTCACCGTTTGCACTGCCTTCATGGCAGCCGAGGTTGCAGACTGTGCCGAACGCATTACATCTAAAGGCATACGTGCGCAGCCAGCAGCAAAAATGCCGGCTTCTTCACCGTTTATGATAAAGCCATCTTCGTCTAAAGCTACAGGGAAAGGCACTTTCTCAAAAGCAAGAGAAGGTTGCATACCTGTGGCTAGCACGGCCATATCATAAGTAAGGGTCAATTTTTCGCCGCGTATGGCATCTTCTACTGTAAGCACCACATTGCCCTGTTCGCCTTCCACAGCGTCTGCCACTTTACCCTTCACAAAGGTGACGTTGGGTAAAGCTTCTACCTTTTCCAGCACCTTCATATAACGGCCTGGGGTACGCAAATCGATGTAGAATACGGTCACTTGCACGTTGGGATTTTGCTCAGCAAAGTATTGGGCTTGCTTGAGCGAGGCCATACAGCAAATGTAAGAACAGTAATTTAAGTGGTTTTGGTCACGCGAGCCTGCACATTGTACAAAGGCCACATTCTGAGGCACTCGGGCGTCAGAAGGACGTACGATTTTACCAGATGTGGGACCAAAGGGCGAAGCTAAACGCTCCAGCTGCATATTGGAAACACAGTTCTTAATTTTACCGCCGCCAAGGTTGGTTAAAGCAGCCATATCATAGGGCTTCCAACCGGTGGCAATAATCACAGAACCGACGTTTAATTCGAGAGTGCGCTCTTCTTCCTCAAAGTTAAGGAATTGATTGCCCGTAAGCTTAGCTGTATCTAGCTTGCTTAAAGCGCTTTTATCCAGCACAAAGCGGCC
>CAYJPR010000212.1:0-2966 GCA_964372075.1 uncultured Desulfovibrionaceae bacterium
AATTCTCAGCTTTCGGCTTTGAAGTCTGAGAGTGCATAGCAGGCTGTTGAAAAAGGGCTGTCTACTTCGTTAAGCTTGCTTTTTGCTCCGGTCGAGTATTATTTATACACTCCCTCCGCAAAAAGCTTCGCTTGCCTCGTATCCAACCCTTTTTGAACAGCCTGTAGAAAAGCAATGAAAGAGATAATTAAGCAATATTTCCAGTGAAAAAGATTTTCCCCAAAATATTTTAATTATCCAGCCTTTTTCTCATCCATTTTAAAATCCACACGAATTTTAAAAAGCTTGGTGGCCGGCAAGTTTAAAATGGCAATGCCTGTTTTTTCAGTAATTTCTGCTAAAGTAGTTTCCACTTTTTCCCAAGAAGAACCAATGAAAGTAAACCACACATTATAATTATGCTTGCGCAGATAATTGTGTGTTACGCCTGTGTAGCTATTCACCACTTCCACAAAGCTTTCCAATTGCTCTTCAGGCACCTTAGCAGCGCAGAGGGTAGAGCGAAAACCGAGCTTAGCAGATTGAAAATTGGCCCCCAGACGGCGAATAATCTTATTTTCTTTCAAAGCGCGCACTCGTGCCAAGGCTTCGGCTTCGGTGATACCAAGGGTCTCACCAAGACTGGCATAAGGGCGCGGTGTTATGGGAAAGTCCGTTTGGATAATATCCAACAGTTTTTTATCTATGCTATCCATACCATTCTCCACTAGCTTTGAGCTTTTTTAGGCTTATAAGTACATAAAGGCTCTTCACCTAAATGGTCATTGTCCATGCTATGAGCACGGGCGCGACAGCCGCCACATACTTTATGATATTCACACACGCCGCACTTGCCTTTATAGTCTTCTTGGGTGCGGAATTCTTGAAAATGCTTGGATGATTTCCAAATTTCTGGAAATCTAGTTTCTTTAATGTTCCCGCAATTAAGCTCTAAATATCCACATGGTTGTACTTGGCCCACGTGGCTAATGAAGCAAAAACCTGTGCCGCCAAGGCATCCGCGGGTCATGGCATCCATACCAAAGTTTTCTGGAGTTACAGCCACGCCTTCTTCCTTGGCGCGTTGACGCATGATGCGGTAATAATGCGGGGCGCAGGTGGCTTTTAAGTGCATCTTGGTTTCTTTGCGAAAATCATAGAACCAGTGCAAAACCTCTTCATATTCTTCGGCGCTGATTACTTGATCTGCAAGACCCGAAGCGCGGCCCATGGGCACTAAGAGGAAGATATGCCACGCCACAGCGCCAATGCTCTCGCATAGCTTAAAAATCTCTTTAAAGCTATGCAAATTACTGCGCGTTACCGTGCTGTTAATTTGAAACTCAATGCCCTCTGCCTTTAAATACTCAATGCCGCGCATGGACGCTTCAAAAGCACCGGGCACGCCACGAAATTCGTTATGGCTGGCGGCATCGGCTGCATCAATGGAAATGGAACAGCGCTGAATGCCGGCCTCGCGAATTTTACGGGCTGTTTCCGGGGTAATAAGTGTTCCGTTGGGCGAAAACACACAGCGCAAACCTTTTTGCGTAGCATAGTCTATGAGCTCATACACATCTTCACGCATCATGGGGTCACCACCGGTGAAGATGATAATGGGATCACCCACTTCAGGGAAAGTATCAATAAGGGCCTTGGCTTCGGCTGTATCCAGCTCGCCGGGATAAGGCTCGGTATGGGCTTCGCCGCGGCAATGCTTACAGGCTAAATTACACGAACGCGTTACTTCCCAAGCTATGAGGCGACATTTGGGGCTTCCGTCCGGTAAAAAACGAGCTGCATGAGGGTGCGCACCTGCGCCGCCATGTGGATGACCGCCAGCCGGATGTTCGCCCGTAACACCATGCGGATGACCGCCTTTTTCTAGGTTATGGGGGTGACTCATGAGCGCACCAATCCTTTCAGTAAAAGTTCTTCCGTAAAGTAGTTGATGATAATATCAGCTCCGGCGCGTTTAATGGCAATGAGGGACTCCATGATGATAGCCTCTTCATTGACCCAGCCCTGCAAGCCTGCGGCCTTAATAAGGGCATACTCGCCGCTGACCTGATAGGCCGCCAAGGGCATATCAAAATTCTGCTTCAAATCACGTAAAATATCTAAATAGGCACCGGCGGGTTTAACCATTAAAATATCTGCGCCTTCTTCTGCATCGGCAGCGGCCTCGCGCAAGGCTTCGCGGTTATTGCTCATGTCCATTTGATAGGATTTTCTGTCACCGCTCTTGGGTGCAGATTCCGCCGCTTCTCTAAAGGGACCATAAAAGGCTGAGGCGTACTTTACCGCATAGGACATAATGGGCATATTCTCAAAACCAGCGCTGTCCAATGCCGTGCGCAGGGCCAAAATACGTCCGTCCATCATATCTGATGGGGCCACCATATCGGCACCGGCCCTAGCATGAGATACCGCCACCTTACAAAGCAATTCTAGGGTAGTATCATTTTCTACCATGCCTTGCTCGCTCAGCAAGCCGCAATGCCCGTGAGATGTATACTCACACAAGCACACGTCAGTAATGACTAAGAGCTCGGGAAAGCGTTGCTTTAAGCGACGTATGGCCTTTTGCACAATGCCATCTTCTGCATAGCCTTCCGTGCCTTCTGGGTCCTTGTTTTTAGGAATACCAAAAAGAATAACAGCCATAAGGCCATGCTCTACAGCCTTGGCTACGCGTTCTTCCAATGCTGCAAGGCCCAGCTGATACTGACCCGGCATGGATGAAATCTCTTTGCTAAAATGTTCGTCTTCAACATCAGCCACAAAATAGGGCATGACTAAATCTTCTGGGCGCAAAGGGGCCGTTTCACGCACCATGGCACGTAAGGCCGGCGTACTACGCAAGCGACGCCCACGGA
The DNA here is from genome assembly GCA_964372075.1 of uncultured Desulfovibrionaceae bacterium. Taxonomy (GTDB): domain Bacteria; phylum Desulfobacterota; class Desulfovibrionia; order Desulfovibrionales; family Desulfovibrionaceae; genus CAYJAD01. The sequence goes on from CAYJPR010000212.1 coordinate 2,859, forward strand.
AAAATGAGGGAAGTGTATGTAATGCAGATGCCATAAAATCCTCTATAGATTTTGTTTTTTTGTGGGGGGAGAGGGAAAAACCTTTTACAAAAGGTTCTTTCCCTCTCC
>CAYJPR010000213.1:0-2956 GCA_964372075.1 uncultured Desulfovibrionaceae bacterium
ATTGCTGCTTGTAATGAAAAAAGCCCTCAGGTGGCCATGGTTTTCACCGGTCAGCGTTCTTTTAAGCACTAAAATAGCTTCATGGTTTTGTAATTAGTTAAAATTACAAAATATATTACCAGAAAAAGCCCTTGTCTTAGAGTTAAGGCAAGGGCTTTTTTTTCTAGCTCTTTTCTAGAAAAAGTCTTTTTGGACAGTATTTTTGCCCTAAAAAAGCCTCTTGAAAAATTTTTTTTAATTTTTTTTGAGGCTATTTTAGGGCTTTTTTGGGCTCTTTTTTTTCTAGACTTTTTTTAACGTGTTTTTCTTATAGGCAAAAATTGCCAAGCTCTATTAAAAACTTCTATGCTAACACTATAAAATGTCTAGACTTTTCTTTGCACTAAACTTTTACCTATGGCATAGTGCAAACATTGAAAAGAGAAGAGCGTCAACACCTATCAGAGCAGGCTTACAAAGAGCTGGTAAGGCTACACTGCCTTGCCATAAGGCCAAGCAATACGGCACCGGCCTGAGCCACATTGAGCGAGTCAAAATTATGCTGCATGGGAATGTACAACACATGGTGACAGCGTTTGGCAATGCCGGGGCGCATACCTTTGCCTTCATTGCCCAGCACCAAGACAGCAGGCAGGGGAAGGGTATCGGTAAAAGCATTGAGCGAGTTTTGCTCCGCCTTCATGCCTGTGCCCAGTAAGGAAAAGCCCATTTCCTCGGCTTCATCCAAGGCGTGACCAAGATTGGTCACCTGAGCGATGGCTAAATGCTCAAAGGCTCCTGCGGCGGCTTTTTTGGCTGCATCGCCTAGATAAGCGCTATTATGTTTGGGCAAAATAAGCCCAGCGGCGCCAAGGCCATACAAGGTACGGGCAAGGGTGCCCACATTGCCGGGGTCTTGCACTTGGTCAAGGGCCACAATGAGCGGAAAGGATGCAGTAAAGCCTTTTTGCAAAAGCTCAGGTAGGGGCGTCACTGTCATGGCGCCAAGACGGGCCACCACGCCTTGGTGTTGCGAAGAGCACATACGGTCAAGGGCCACAGTGTCCACCAAGGAAAAACGGATGGAGTGGGCACGGCACAGGTCCAGCATGAGCTGAGCCTCTTGATGACGCAAACCTTTTTTCAAGAACAAAGTGTCCACGCGTTGCGGCTCACTTTGTAACAGTTCCAACACTGGCTTAATGCCTGCCAGTAGGGGCGCATGATTTTTCATAGAATATCCATAAGGGTTAATGTTTTTTATAAGGTGTGTTTGCTACGCACCACAAGAGGGGTAGTTATGTCAAGTAAAGTCTTTGCCACACAACAGAAAAATATTTTTCACACTTCTTTACTTAGTGCTTTACTCTGCGCCATGATGTTTATGGTGGGGTGCTCTTCCAAAACTGCCAATATGAGCCCCGTGCGTAAATATTCTCAAGGATCTGTGGGAGATGCAAATCTTACAGCTAAGCAAAAAGAAATATTTTTCAAAACAGGCCAGCTTGATAAAAACCTCCCTAAAAAAGCCCTTCCTGCCGTGGCAGAGCAGTACAGCCATTTTTTAAATGGTGGTCGTAGAACCATGGAAGTTTTCTCTCAGCGTTCCGAAGATTATATCGGACATGCTCGCGATGTTTTTCGTGCCAAGGGTTTACCTGAAGAATTAGCCTATTTAGCCATTGTAGAAAGTGGTTACAAACATACAGCTAAATCTCACGCTGGCGCCGCCGGTACCTGGCAATTTATGCCCTATACCGGTAAGCATTATGGCTTGCGTCAAGATTCTCACTTAGATGAGCGCCTTGATCCTTATAAATCTGTGGAAGCAGCAGCCACCTATTTAAAGCGTTTACACTCCTATTTTGATGATTGGCTCTTGGCTGTGGCTGCCTATAATGCCGGCGAAGGTAAAATTGGCCGTGCTTTAGAAGCCACCGGTGCTAAGGATTTCTTCTCCTTGGTAGAGCGTAACCATAAACTCAATGACAAAATGCAATTGCGCACCGAAACCTTGGTGTATGTGCCTCGCTTCTTAGCCGTGTGTAAAATCATGCGCAACCTTGGTCCCTTGGGCTTTGAAAGAATTAATCACGAACAAGATGCCCTGCACGCTCGCATTGATGTGCGCCCCAACACCAATTTAAAGGGTCTTGCCAAGGCCGCGGGCATGTCTTGGAGTGAGTTTAGCGACATTAACGCCGCCCATAAGAAGAGCGTGAGCCATAGCAAGTATAGCACTCATGCTTATGTTCCTCACCATGCTGTACAGAAGAGCACCTCTTATGTAGCTAGCGCTGCCAGCCGTGCTCATGTGGCCGTGGCAAAAAAGAAATCTAGCAGCAAAGTAAGCTCTAAAGGTGGAACGTATAAAGTACAAAGCGGCGAAAGCCTGTCCACCATTGCGTATAAGCATGGTATTTCCGTAGCCTCTTTACGTAGCGCCAATAAGATTACCTCCAATAAAATTCGCGTAGGCCAAGTTTTGCGCATCCCCGGTAAGGGCACAGCTGTGGCTTCTTCGTCTAAAAAGAGTTCTGGCGTGCGCATGGTTACGTATAAGGTAAAGAGCGGTGAAAGCTTATCGGTTATTGCCCATAAGCATGGTACCAGCGTGGCTGAGCTTATGAAAGTCAATAAATTGAGCAACGCTTCTAAGGTGCGTGTAGGACAAAGTCTGAAAGTGCCTACCAAGGCTGTAGCTGTTCGCACTCATGTGGTGAAATACGGCGATACCGTAGGCGCCATTGCTTTGAAATACAATTTAACCACGGCGCAGCTTTTAAAGCTGAATAAGAAAAACAATGCCAGCATTCGTGAAGGCGAAAAACTTTTAGTGTCCATGCGTTAAGCAGTGCATCAAACTTCTGGCATGGCCTAGATGGGGAGAGAGCTTTTGTATGCTTTCTCCCTTCTTTTTTGCAGGCTGTTGAAAAAGGGCTGTCTGCTTTGTTAAGCTTGCTTTTTGCGTTGCTCT
>CAYJPR010000214.1:0-2941 GCA_964372075.1 uncultured Desulfovibrionaceae bacterium
AAATCCATCTTTAAACTCCATGTGGCGAAAAATATATATCAACGACAGCTTCTCGCCACAATTGGTTTTTTTGAAGGGGAGGGTCTGGGAGGGGAAACTTTTTTTTCCTAAAAAAAGTTTCCCCTCCCAGAAAAATAAAGAATAAAGAGGTAATATATGTTTAAAGTAAATCCCCACTATGCCAAGTTGCCCGGCTCCTATCTTTTTGCAGAAATAGGACGTCGCGTTCGTGCTTTCCAAGCCGCCCATGCAGATACCAATATCATTTCTTTAGGTATTGGTGATGTGTCTGTACCCCTTTCACCTGCGGTGGTAAAAGCCTTACATGAAGCCACAGATGAAATGGCCACAGCCGGCGCTTTCAAAGGCTATGGCCCAGAGCAAGGCTATGCCTTTTTGCGTGAAGCCATTGTGGAAAACGATTATACAGCTCGCGGTATGAACATTGCTGCCGACGAAGTTTTCGTCAGTGATGGAGCCAAGTGCGACGTAGGCAACTTCCAAGAACTTTTTGCTGAAGATGTGCGCATTGCTGTTACCGACCCTGTATACCCTGTGTATGTGGATTCCAATGCCATGAGCGGACGTACTGGTTCCTTTGTCAATGATAATTGGGATAAACTCATCTACTTGCCCTGCACCGCAGAGAATAGTTTTGTACCGGATTTCCCCAAGGAAACACCGGACGTTATTTATCTGTGCTACCCCAATAATCCCACGGGCACGGTGCTTAGCCGTGAGGCATTAAAAACATGGGTAGATTATGCGCGTAACAACGGCGCCATCATATTATATGATTCTGCCTACAAAGCCTTCATTTCCGGTGAGAATATTCCGCACAGCATTTATGAAATTGACGGCGCCCGCGAAGTAGCCGTGGAATTTCGCTCCTATTCCAAAACAGCCGGATTTACGGGACTGCGCTGCGCCTATACGGTAGTTCCCAAAGATTTACAGGTGAATGGTCAAAAAATAGACTTACATGCCCTATGGAATCGCCGCCAATGCACCAAGTATAACGGCTGCCCCTATATAGTGCAAAAGGCCGCCGCCGCAGTGCATAGCCCGGAAGGACTAGCAGAAAGCGCCGCCATTGTAGAAGGCTATATGGCCAATGCCACCAAGGTGCGCCAAACGTTACTTGGTATGGGCATGGAAGTTTATGGCGGTGAGCATGCCCCTTATGTTTGGGTACGCACGCCGAAAAATGGCGCCTCTTATACAGGCTCTTGGGACTTTTTCCAACACGTACTAGAAAAGGCTCATGTGGTTTGCACGCCGGGTGCCGGCTTTGGCCCCAGCGGAGAAAGCTATGTGCGCTTTACAGCCTTTGCCTCTCCTGCCAATACAGAAGAAGCCTTACAGCGCTTAAAAGCTTCGCTATAGTTTTAGGTGAAAGGCAGAGTTTTTTTGCCCAGTGCAAATAGACTCTGTGCAAATAGACTCTGCCTTTCATTGTAATGCCTTGCACACAGAGATAAAAAATTTACTCTCAAGGCCTTTTTGTGCAGGTAAAAGACTTGCATAATGTGCCCTCTAAGGGTACAAATGCCCTGCGTAATGCATAAGGAATCCCGTTTTCCTTAATTAAAAGACACTGACCCTAAAGTACTAAATTATATAGCTTCTGTTTTTAGTGCCTGTATTTAATTTTTCTTTGCCTACATTCTCCCTTGACAAAAGATGAAAAGTAAGGCAAATACCACTTTCTCTTTTGGAGGTTTTTAATATGTATGCAATCGTAGAAGCCTGCGGTAAACAGTTCCGCGTTGAAGAAGGCTGCAAAATTGTAGTAGATCACCTTAATGTAGAAGTAGGCAGCGAGCTTACTTTGGACAAGGTTCTCATGCTTGGTGGCGAAAACTTCAAATTAGGCGCTCCCTATGTGGAAAACGCCACTGTAAAATGCGAAGTTATGGGCCAAGGCCGCGGTGAAAAGATTATGGTTTTCAAGCGCTGGCGTCGTAATGACTCTCGCAAATTGCGTGGTCATCGCCAAGATTTGACAACCCTTAAGGTAGTAGGCATTTCTGCCTAAGACATTTTACAAGATGGGCGCTGCGAAATGTGCGCTGCTTGCGGTGAAAAATTTTTCATTTTGCGCCCTATCTTCTAAATTCACTTTCACTAACAGGCACACAAGCTGCTTGAGGAGAATTTGTAATGGCACATAAAAAAGCTGGCGGGTCATCCCGCAACGGTCGCGATAGCGAAGGGCAAAGACGCGGCGTGAAGCGTTTTGGCGGTCAAAAAGTTTTGGCTGGCAACATTCTTGTACGTCAACTCGGCACTAAAGTTCACCCCGGTCAAAATGTTGGCATGGGTCGTGACTTCACCCTCTTTGCCAAGATTGACGGCGTTGTGAAATTTGAAAAATTCGTGCGTAAACGTCGCGTATTGACCAGAGTTCACATCGAACAAGCTTAGCGCGTAAGGGCCCCAAAGCCCTGCACCAAAAATTTGCATTGCCGCATGATGCCACCGCCCACAAAGCGGAGGTCTTTTCATGCGGCATTGTGCTTTTTATCTTGCCTTTTGGCGCAGCATTTCGTAAGAAAAATCTTGCGCGCCATAAAGAGCTTGCCACATTCTTTGCAAGCTCTATTTCACAATAGGCGTCCTAGACTTGCCGCGCAAGTTTGTAAAAAAGACCTTGGTATATGTGCAAAGGTCTTACCTAAAGTCATAAGACCTTTCAAAGCCCTAGGGCAAGTGAGTAGTATATGAGATTTGTAGATGAAGCTGTCATCAACGTAAAAGCTGGCAAAGGCGGCCACGGCTGTATTTCCTTTCGCCGCGAAAAATTTGTTCCCCGTGGTGGCCCAGATGGTGGCGACGGCGGTAATGGCGGTAATGTATTGGTGCGCTCCGACGCGCGCCTCTTAAGTCTGTACGACTTCCGCTTAAAACGCAATTATGAAGCCCAAAACGGTCAGCCCGG
>CAYJPR010000215.1:0-2928 GCA_964372075.1 uncultured Desulfovibrionaceae bacterium
GGTGTCGGCAAGATAGAGCGCATCGCCCATGATGAAATATCTGGTGTACAGTGTGAATTTTATATAGTTCGCATCGTGTCCAACAATATTACCCTCATGGTTCCCGTTAATAATGCGCTTAACGTAGGATTAAGGCCCTTGAGCGATGGCGACAAAGCTCAAGAAATTTTGCAATTGCTTTGCACGGAAGAAAAACCTCCCGTACATACAGGGCAAAACTGGAACAGACGCTTTAGAGAGTATTCTGAAAAACTCAAAAGCGTTAACTTACTGGAAGTGGCAAAAGTTGTGCGTGAGCTCTTGCTCATAGGACAAAACAAAGAATTATCTTTTGGTGAAAAACGTATGCTAGAACAAGCCATGCTACTCATTACAGGAGAATTGGCCGAAGTTTTAGAAATGGATGAAAATAGTGTAAAAGAGAAAATCCTCTCTTTCTATCCTTCCAATATTGTCAAAGAATAATTTTCATTTATATGCATTTTTTGCTTGCATTCCTGAGCGAATGCGGTTAAGTTCCGCTTGCTTCGGTATTCCTCACTAACCTTATGTTTTACATAAGTAGTCTTGGCTTTTTTTCTGTAAAATAACTCTGTGCCTTTACAAAGTGCTTTAAGAAAAAATCAGTGTAACCGAACTACAATCTAGTAGAGCCTTGTTGCAGGCCTATTGGCTAACTCTAGGGTTGTTTTTACAAACATTACCCCTAAGGTCTTAATAACAAGGCCACAACTCAAATCCACATCTCATAATGTATATGGTAGAGCTTTTACCTGTATATGTACGTGGAAATCAGCCCCTCTTATCTATCACAGATAAGACTCAAACCCTACTAACGGATCATTATGCGTAAGAAAAAAGTAAACCCCGATGTGCCTGTGGAAAATGCTGAAAGCGTTTTAAACCTGTCAGAGCTCAAAACAAAGACCATGCAAGACCTTATGGAACTTGCAGAGCAGTATAATCTTGAAAATGCCAGTTCCATGCGCAAACAAGAGCTCATCTTCTCTTTGTTACAGTCTTGTTCTTCGCAAAATGGCGCCATTTATGGCGATGGTGTGCTTGAAATTCTCCCTGACGGTTTTGGCTTTTTACGTTCGCCACTTTGTAGCTATATGCCCGGCGCCGACGATATCTATGTCTCTCCTTCACAAATTCGTCGCTTTTCCTTAAGAAAGGGAGATATTGTTTCCGGTCAAATTCGTCCTCCCAAAGACGGCGAGCGCTATTTTGCCTTGCTCAAAGTGACGGAAATCGGCATGGAAGCACCAGAACAGGCTAAGAACTTGGTGCTTTTTGACAACTTAACCCCCATTTACCCAGACCAGCAGCTCTCCATGGAAAATGGAGATAAAAATCTTTCCAACCGCATCATTGACCTTATGGCCCCCATTGGTTGCGGACAGCGCGGTCTTATTGTAGCGCCTCCTCGTACGGGTAAAACCATTCTTTTACAATCACTGGCCAATGCCATCAATGCCAATAATCCTGACGTATATCTCATTGTGCTTCTCATTGACGAGCGCCCTGAAGAAGTAACCGACATGGAACGCACTGTGAAAAACGCCGAAGTGGTAAGCTCTACCTTTGACGAGCCGCCACAACGCCATGTACAAGTGTGTGAAATGGTGCTGGAAAAGGCTAAGCGTTTAGTGGAACGCAAGCGTGATGTGGTTATATTGCTAGACTCCATCACCCGCCTTGGACGCGCTTACAATGCTGTTACCCCTCCTTCTGGCCGTGTGCTTTCTGGTGGTTTAGATGCCAATGCTTTGCAACGTCCCAAGCGTTTCTTTGGCGCCGCACGTAATGTGGAAGAAGGCGGTAGTTTAACCATTATTGCCTCTGCCCTCATTGATACCGGCTCTCGCATGGACGAAGTTATCTTTGAAGAATTCAAAGGTACCGGTAATATGGAAATTTACTTGGATCGTCACTTGTCTGATAAGCGCGTTTACCCAGCCATGGATATTAACCGCTCAGGCACACGTAAAGAAGATCTCCTCTTGGGCGAAGATGTGCTTAACCGTGTTTGGATTTTACGCAAGATTTTGGCTCCCATGTCTCCCATTGACAGCATGGAATTCCTGCTGGAAAAAATGCGCGGAACCAAGAGCAACAAGGACTTTTTAAACGGCATGGGCAAGTAGTCATGTGGGATGTATTGTTAGCACTTTTATTTGTAGGCATAGCGGCGCTTATACGCTGGCTTATGAAAAAACACGACCTTGTTTACCTCTCCCCCTGTGGCTGAGGCGTGCGTGTAGTGCCTAGGCAGGCGCTTGAAGAAAAAGAAGACAATACAACCATGCGTTTGAGTTAATGCTCTTAGTAAAGAATATAGAAAAAGGAAGTGCTATTCAGCGCTTCCTTTTTTTATGCATTATATAAATGACGCTTGCCCGCGTCCTGTGGCCTTGTATGAGCAGACAGCCCTCTATTTAACAAAACGTACGAGAAACATCCCACAAAACTTTTTTTCTTTATAGCTCTCTACCCTATAAATACTGCCGCCATTATCTATGGAGTAGCGTGACATGAATTTGCTTTTACCAAGTAAGGTATCGTTTTCATTTTTCTTGCCCGTATTGGCGCCAATGGCATTAATTCTATAGCCTTCTTGTCCATGCACACTAAAACCTTTACGCACATGCACTATTTCGCCAAATTTTACAAAGCGTTCCTTTCCATCTATGGTCACAGTATGCCCATCAATACTGGTATCTAACTCATGCCAGTCGGGGCGAATAACCGTGAGTTTTCTATTGCCATAATGCACATCGAGGGTCTTTTTTTGCGGTATTACGGCCATAATAGGTTTAGATGTAAGCGTTTCTTTATCCTTAGAACATAAGGGCAAATAATTTACTGTAGAGCGCACATCTTCCAGCGGCAAAACCACGCGCCCATTCATAAAGCTTACGCTTA
>CAYJPR010000216.1:0-2925 GCA_964372075.1 uncultured Desulfovibrionaceae bacterium
TTGGAAAGGGGGTCTGGGGGAAGAACCTTTTTTTCAAAAAAGGTTTTCCCCCAGTATATTTTTATAAGAGCTTAGGGTGTACTGTAGTAAAAAACAAGTCTGACGAAGCAAACAAGTATTTCTCGCCCTAAAAAATTAGCCGCCGAGATAGGCTTCCTTAACCTTGGGATCAGCAAGGAGTTCTTGCCCCGTGCCTTTAAGCACAATGCGACCCACTTCTAAAATATAGGCATGGTGCGCAATGGAAAGGGCTGCAAAAGCATTTTGTTCCACCAAGAGCACTGTTTTGCCATCGGCATTAATACGTAGGATAATATTGAAAATTTCCTTAACGAGCAAAGGGGCTAAACCTAAGGAAGGCTCGTCCAGCATAAGTAAATCAGGACGGCTCATAAGAGCGCGGCCCACGGCTAGCATTTGCTGCTCTCCGCCGGAAAGAGTACCGCCCTTTTGCCAAGAGCGTTCGCTTAGACGAGGAAAAAGGCTGTAAATCCAGCTAATATCCTCGGCGATGCCTTCTTTGTCATTGCGGCTGTAAGCGCCTAGCATGAGGTTTTCTTCCACGGTAAGGTGGGGCAAAATGCGTCGTCCTTCGGGGGAAAGGGAAATGCCGTGACGGACCATGTCTTCTGGTGGAAGGCCCACCAGAGAAGTGCTTGGGGAGTCTTCATGGCGTTTAAAATTAATTTGCCCACTGATATTTTTATTAAGGCCGGCTATGGAGCGAATAATACTGCTCTTTCCTGCACCATTGGCCCCAATAAGGGTTACAATGCTGCCGCGAGGAATTTGCAAATCCACACCTTGCACGGCTTCAATGCCGCCATAGCGTACTTTTAAATCTTGTATTTCTAACATAACTACCCTTACTTAAGGCTGATGATGTCATCGCCAAGATAGGCTTTTATGACGTCGGGATTATTGCGGATTTCATCTGGTAGGCCTTCAGCAATAAGGCTACCGTACTCCATAACCCAAATATATTGGCACACGCCCATAACTACCTTCATATCGTGTTCAATGAGCAAGATGGTGAGGTCAAATTCTTGGCGAATATGCCCAATAAAGTGCATAAGTTCAATGCTTTCCTGAGGATTCATGCCGGCGGCAGGTTCGTCCAAAAGGAGGAAACGCGGCTCTGTGGCTAAAGCTCTGGCAATTTCAAGGCGACGCTGTGCTCCGTAAGGTAAGCTGTGCGCCTTTTCATGGGCATAGGCTGTTAAATCGAGCTTTTCAATGAGCTCGCTAGCCTTATGGCGCATAGACTCTTCTTCCTTGGTGAACATGGGTAAGGCCAAAGGGGCCATCCACCAAGGCATTTTACGGCGCACATGACAGCCTACCATGACATTTTCGAGGGCTGTTAAATGCTGTGAGAGGCGAATGTTTTGGAAGGTGCGAGCCATGCCAGCTTTACATACCAAATGCGGCGAGTGTCCGGTAATTTCCTTACCATTAAAGATAACGCGCCCTTGCTGAGGAGTGTAAAAGCCACTGATAACGTTAAAAGCTGTGGTTTTTCCGGCGCCGTTGGGGCCAATGAGACCCACAACACTGCCTTGAGGAATAGCCATGGTCAAATCATTAACAGCCACCACACCGCCAAAGCGCATGGTAATATTTTCTACAGACAGTACGGCCTCTTGAGGGCTAGGTTTCACAAAGGACGTGCTCATTTCTTCCTCCAAAATGAAAAGAGGCTGTTCCATGTAAGCTCGCGCATGCCCATAATGCCTTCACGGCGAAAGAGAATGATGCAGAGCAAGAAGATGGAAAAGATAACCATACGCATGCCGGGAATGCCGGGAATTTCTAAGAAACCAAAGTCCATGGGCTCTTCCAGCACACGCATCCATTCTAAGGAAACGGTAATAACCGCCGCGCCCAAGAGGGAACCTGTGAGCGAACCAAGACCGCCGGCCACCACAAACATAAGCACGTTAAAGGTCAGCAAAAAGCTAAACATCTTGGGGTCAATGGTGGAAAGGTGGCTACCAAGCAAGGCGCCGCCAATGCCGGCAAAGAAAGCGCCAAGGCAGAAGGAAAGCACCTTATAATAAAAGACATTGATACCCATAACTGTGGCGGCAATTTCATTGTCACGAATGCATTTAAAGACATTGCCATAATTACTGTTGAGCAGGCGTACCAAGAAAATAAGCGTAATGAGTAACCATACATAGCAGGTAAAGGCATCGGCATGGTCGGGAATGCCCTTAATGCCGAGAGAACCATTGGTAATGGACGTAAAGTTAACAATAAGTACGCGAATAATTTCCGCAAAGCCCATGGTAGCAATGCCTAAATAGTCATCTCCAAGGCGTAGTACGGGTAAACCTATGAGCAAGGCAAAAAGCGCCGCCACAAGGCCCGCCGCCAGTGCAGAAACCCAGAAGGGCGTTTGCACCACAGAGAAAGGCCACATCATGGGCTCAAGTAACCACATCATTTCCTTTTGCGCAGGGCTTAAGATGAAAATGGCTGAAACATAGGCGCCAATGGCTATGAAGCCGGCATGGCCTAGGGAGAAAAGCCCCGTAAAGCCATAGATAAGGTTTAATGACAAGGCCAAGATGGCATTGATGAAGAATAATTTTAAGATATACAATTCATAACTGCCCATGAATGCCGGAGCTTGGTACACAAAAAGACCGCCCAGCGCCATGGCCGCTATGGTAAGAAGCGTATGCTTATTTACTTTTTCTGTGCGCATTAGATTTTCTCCTGTATGCGCTCTCCAAAGAGCCCTGTGGGCTTAAAGAGCAATACTGCCACCAAGAGGACGAAGGCAAAGGCATCTCTATAGCCGGAAAGATGGGGCAAAAAGGCCACGGTCATAATTTCAATAAAGCCTAAGATGAGACCCCCAATAACGGCCCCTTGAATGGAACCAATACCGCCAAATACGGCGGCAATAAAGGCTTT
>CAYJPR010000217.1:0-2889 GCA_964372075.1 uncultured Desulfovibrionaceae bacterium
TCCACAAAAAAGCCCCTGCGCAGGGCACAGGGGCTTACAAAGTCATAAGTATTTTACTTTGCCGTATCTTTGCTCAAGATTACTCTTGAGAAGCTTTAGCTAAGAAAGCATAGAAAGTACGCTTTAATTCTTCCATATCAATGGGTTTTGAAATGTGTGCATTCAAACCAGCATTGAGACTTTCTTGTCTATCCTCATCCATGGCATTGGCCGTCATGGCCAAAATGGGAATATTTTGTGCGTCATGCTTTCCACTAGAACGAATCTTACGTGTGGCAGTTAAACCATCCATAACAGGCATGCGCATGTCCATAAGAACAAGGTCATAGTCCTGATCCATATACTTATGGAAGCCTTCTTCACCGTTATTGGCCACATCCACTTCAATGCCCATGGCGTCCAGCACAGCCAAAGCTACTTCTTGGTTAATAGGATCATCTTCCACCAACAGGAACTTATACCCGTCATAGCGTTGGCTTTCCCATGGTTTTTCAGTGCTTTGCCCCTTATCGTGTAAGGCCAAATGTTCATCGAAGAGCACATGGAAGGCAAATGTACTTCCCTTCCCCTCTTCACTGCTCACCTTAATACTACCCTGCATAAGCTCCACAAAAGCCTTACAGATAGACAAGCCTAAGCCCGTGCCACCAAAGCGACGAGAGGTAGAAGTATCGGCTTGCGTAAAGGGCTTGAACAGCTCTTCCACTTGAGCCTTAGTCATACCAATACCGGTATCGGTAATTTGGCAGTGCACGCGTATCTTACCGCCAAGTACGCTCTCAGACCATGCAGATAAAGAGACCATACCGTCCTTAGTGAACTTCGTAGCATTACCCATAAGATTAAGTAATACTTGGGAGAAGCGTAGGCTATCGCCTTCCACCATTTGAGGTACATTGGGAGCAATATCCACTTTTAATAAAGTATTGTTTTCTTGTGCGCGAGGCAAGATAAGCTCATGGACCTTATCTACAGCTTCATAAATATTAAAGGGATGCTTTTCAATGGTCATAGCACCGGCTTCAATGCGCGAGAAATCTAAAATATCATTAATAATACCCAAAAGAAGAGAGGCTGAAGATTGAATCTTCTTTAAATAACCTAATTGCTTGGCAGGCGGATTATCCTGAATAGCCAAGCGCGTCATTCCAAGTACGCCATTCATAGGAGTACGAATTTCATGACTCATACGAGCCAAGAAGTCGCGTTGGGCTTTATTGGCAGATGTGGCCTGTTCCAAAGCTTTACGCTCTGAAATATCCATACATACACGCAAATGCACAATTCTATCATCATGCCAATGGATAAGACGTTCTGAAACTAAAAACTCTTTGTTTAAAGCCGGATTAAATTCTTCACGATGCAATATGGAGAAATCTGGCTCTCCTGATGCGTCAAAGAACTGTAATTGAGGGCAATCTTCGCAAGGCTCGCTTCTGTTGTACAAAACCTTATAGCACATCCTATTAACGGCTTCCTCTACATTCCACAACTTCAGCACATAAGGATTAGCGTAGATAATACGACGCGTTTTAGGGTCTAATACCATAATAGCAAAGTCCATATTATTCATAATACCTTGCAATACGGTGATGGCTCTAGCAGATTCACTGGTAGCTTTGTTGATGGTTTGAGCCATATCATTAATATTGGCCACAACGTCGGCAAATTCACCCTTGGCAGGGGGAATTCTATAAGACAAATCGTCTTTCAGTTGGCGCACACCAGCAATAACATGATCCATTTCCTTCACTGTGCGTAAAGCTAGAATAAACAAAATTGTGCCTGTAAATAAAAAACAGGCCAAAAGCAATATTTGTGTTTCGTGGGTAAGTTCGGCCAGCTGCGCATTTACATCTGTATCCAATTCATTGGCCCATAAATAGCCCACAACTCTACCATCACGCTCCAAAGGAGACATGGCATTCATAATTTCCCCGCGCACCATAGTTCCACGTACCACCGCAGGAGTATTGGAGCTCATAACTACACGCCCAGGGTGCTCAGGCAAAACAGAAGTACCCACCGTATGCGAGTAGGCTTTGGAAGGACCATAAGCCACAATGGCATCAAGATCTAAACTATAATATCCCACTGCAAGACCAGAGCCTTCGGGAATTAAACTATCACTCAAAACCTTGAGCTCTGAATTTAAAATCGCAATTTTTTCCTCACGAGAAGCTTCAGTGGCATGGTATTTTTGTAATATTCCATCAAAACCTTTGGGCCCCAGCATAGAATCAAGAACGTGAGTAATGGAAAGCAATTTGTTTTCTTTTTCAGAAAGCAAAGCATTTTCCACTAAATTCATGCTAATTTGGGCTACAAAAAGAAAAGGAAGATTAACCAAGACCAGCAATACAAAGGTAACCCTCAACTGCCACGACAAGCGAAATTTCTTCATAAATCACCATAGGTTAGTGAGAAGCACAATCAACACTCTCATTTTGAAGTGAACACGTTCCGAAAAAAGAATACGATAACACAAAGACATCTAGCGTAAAACTCTCACCATCGGCCAATCCATAACAGGGGGAAATTTATGCTAGAATATGTTGAATAATACATCTTCAGTAAGACAAAGCGAAGCGAACATACTGCAAAGCCTAGCCCTTGACAACTTGAAAAAGCTATATCTTATAATTTTCTCAAGAGGAACTAGACATCGCTCCATATAAATATAAATAAGCTGTCTCGTCTTCTTGTCCAGTACTAGGCAAAGAAAACTTTCTGGGAAAACCTTGTGTAAAACCTTATGGCCCCCCTTCCCTTCTAGCGTGCTTGTGTTTTCTCCCAGTCTAGCGTAAAGGGAGAATTTGTGTATGAACATTTAGATTTTTTAGTAATGAGGCCTTAAGTGTTTTTTGAACAAACTAAAAAAAACTATAC
>CAYJPR010000218.1:0-2889 GCA_964372075.1 uncultured Desulfovibrionaceae bacterium
GCCTGAGCTTGTCAAATAATGCGTTGAAAAAATACTATCTGCGGTGTGCTTTGCCTTGGCACATAACCTGCATAGTATTTTGCAATAGATGTTCACAGTTTTTTTTCTGTAAACGACAGTGGCGCGCAGGAGGATTTTTATATGCAAGACATGATGTTTAGTGCACTTTTTGGAGCTTTATCCACAGAGCACCGCATGAATTTCATAGCCAATAATTTGGCAAACGTGAATACCACAGGTTATAAGCAAGACCAATTGGCTTTTAAAAACACCATGGCACAATTTGCCCATGATGAAATTCGCGAGCCTCTTGCCACTGTGCGCTCTGAACCTTTATTTCCTGAGCCCAAAAACCTTTCGCGCACACGTATTGCCGTGTCTAAGATAGATTTTACGCAAGGCGCCATGAAATTTACAGGTGATCCTTTAGATGTTGCCATTTCCGGCGAGGGTTTTTTTAAAGTCGACACTCCAGCAGGGGAGCGCTATACTCGTAGTGGGCACTTTGTGAAAAGTGGCGATGGCACCATGGTAACGCCGGAAGGCTGGCCTTTGCAGGGCGATGGTGGTCCCATTGTTATTCCTGAAACTGCACGAGATGTGCATATTGCCGCCGATGGGCAAGTTTTTGCTGATGGTGAGCTTATTAATACCATTGCCTATGTGGGCTTAGATGATCCGCAAGCGCTGGAAAAAGAAGGGAATAATACCTACAGAGTTCGTCCCGGCTATGTGGCGGCAGAAAATGATCCCCTAGCCAATGGGGGGCGTATTTCCCAAGGCTTTGTAGAAACAGCTAATGTGGAAGTTGTTACAGAAATGGTAAAAATGATTGAAGTTAATCGACATTACGAAGCCATGGCTAAGATTATGCAAGCTTCGGATGCCGTTGACAGACAAGCTATAGATAAGGTTTCTAAGGCCCGTTAGCCTTAACATAAGGAGCTAAAGTTATGATGCGTTCACTTTGGACAGGTGCCACAGGCATGGTGGCCCAACAATTAAATATTGACGTTATTTCCAACAACTTGGCTAACGTAAATACCACTGGCTTTAAGAAAAGCCGGGCAGAATTTGAAGATCTCATGTATCAAACCATGAAGATTGCCGGCTCCATCACAGAAGGCGATACCACTTTGCCCACAGGTATACAAGTAGGTATGGGTACACGCCCCACAGCAGTGCATAAATTTTTCTCCCAAGGGGATTTCCAAAATACAGGCAATGCTTTGGACGTGGCCATTGAAGGCGATGGCTTTTTCCAAGTGGAAGTTAATGGCGAGCTTATGTACACCCGCGCCGGTGCTTTTAAGCTGAACCAAGATGGTACCGTGGTGACTGCCAACGGCTATACTTTACAGCCAGAGTTTACCGTACCCCCAGAAACAAAGAATGTTTCCATTTCGCCTCAAGGGCATATTGCGGCTCTTGATGCTTCCGGTGCAGAAATTGCTTCGGCTGAAATTCCCATTTATACTTTCATTAACCCCGCAGGTTTAGACGCGCGCGGTAATAACCTCTATACCCCCACCGATGCTTCCGGCGATGAGCAAGAAGGCGCCCCCGGCACGGATAATGTGGGCACTTTGGCTCAAGGCTTTTTAGAAATGTCCAACGTAGAAGTGGTGGATGAAATGGTGAATATGATTGTGGGCCAACGTGCTTATGAAGTAAACTCCAAGTCCATTCAAACTTCTGACGCCATGCTTGGTATTGCGGTACAGCTAAAGAGGTCTTAACCATGTGTTGCGGGTGCTTAGCTATAAGTGCCCCCGTGCGGGCTTTGGGGCAGTATGCAAATACCTTGCTTGCAAATATTGGCAGAAATTTTTTGAAAATACAGTCCTTTGGGCTAGGCTTTTATGCTTTAGTCTTGGGGCTGTTATTTTTTTCTCCTTACGTAAGTATAAGCGAAAATAACCATGCGCATGCGGCTTTTTCTCCTAATTATGCAGGTTCGGGTTTTCCTTTAGACCCTGCCCATAGAGAAGCCGGAGCCGCGCAGACGCGTTCTCAATTTGCCACAGGCAATTATGCAGGGGGAGCTTTGCAGGTGCAAAGTGAGCATGATTGGGCCTTGCGTATTCGTAATGCCGCAGTGGCTCAGGGAGATATGGTAACCCTTGGCGAAATAGCCGAACCTGTGGGTGCCATGCCGGCAGGCATGTGGGAAGCTTTACGCGGGCAGGCCTTATGGCCCTCACCGCCAGAGCCGGGTAAGCCCTTGCAAATAAATAAGACGCGGCTTAGTAGGGCTCTGCGAGATACCCTTGGTGAAACGGCGCAAAAGTGCATTTTGCCCAATTCCTTAGCTATTCAAAAGGGCGGAGCGGTGCTGAGCGAAGATGATTTGCGCAATTATGTAGTCAGCTTTTTGACTCCGCAAACCAATGCCATGCCCGGTACTGCAGAATGGGATGATTTTCGTTTACCTCCCTATATTTTTTTAGAACATGCTCATCAGCGGGTGAATTTAGAACCGGGCACCGTGGCGCCGGGGCGAGTGACTTTTCGCTTTTTGGTGCAAGAAGCGGACGGAACAGTGCTTCGCCGAGCGGCCGGAGCGGCATTTTTGAACTTATGGGTAGAAGTTCCGGCGGCGGCGCGTCCTTTAAATAAAGGCGATTCTTTACATGTGCACGATATTACCTTTAGCCGAGTCAATGCGGCCCATTTAAAGTCCATGCCTTGGAATGGTAAGGGCGGCCCTTGGCAAATGGTGCGAAGCGTGGGCACGGGGCAGGTTATTTATAGTCAAGATTTGCTGGGCGAGGCCATGATACAGCGCGGTGATATTGTTAATCTTGTGTACGCAAAAGGCGCCATACGCATGGAAATAAAGGCCGAAGCTTTGTCCGATGGGGCCCCCGGGGCCATCATTGCGGTGCG
>CAYJPR010000219.1:0-2883 GCA_964372075.1 uncultured Desulfovibrionaceae bacterium
AATAAGCCTGTATCTACTGCTTCAGAAATTTTTGAAAACTACCGCATGTTCCCCCAAGGCGAAATTCACGCCATGTATTGGGATGGCGTAGGTCTCGGCTTAAAGTGGAAGACCCGTCGCATTCGTGGCTCTGTGGTAAACTCTGACCTTGGCGACCTTAATAACGATGGCATCATTGACTTGGTGGTTGGTTTAAATACACACCCCGGCGCCATGGGCGTGGGTTCGCGTAAGGGCGTTATCTTGGCCTATCCTTTGGATGTAAGTCAAAGTAATCCCAATACCGCTCCTGACGTGAGCGATTTTGAAACCACGAAGTAAGCGTGCTTCGTTGAGTAAATAATCTTAAAGCCTCTTCTGATAGTAACAGAAGAGGCTTTTTTGCTAAGAGGTGTATGTATGCTTAAGAAAATAGTATGCTTGGCTTGTGCCTTTATGGTGTTCGTAGCTATAGCGCATGCTGCCGGTGCTGTGCCCAAGGCGCCTAGCGGTGAACAAGCTTTGGCTGTGTTACAAAAAAATAATGCCGCCTATGTGCAGGCCCAAAACAATACGGCAAATATATCTGCCAAGCTTCGCCAAGATACGGCTACACAGGGGCAAAATCCTTATGCACTCATACTCACGTGCGCAGATTCTCGTGTGCCGCCGGAGCATATTTTCATGGCCGGTTTGGGAGAGCTTTTTGTGGTGCGCAATGCAGGTAATGTGCTTAGTTCAGCCGCGTTAGCCAGCATGGAATATGCTGTGGCGCATTTGGGCATTAAGCTTATAGTGGTTATGGGACATGGGCAATGCGGCGCTGTGGGCGCGGCCTTAGTCTCTAAAGATAAAGATTTGGGGCAAAGTTCCAGCCCCTTGGCGCAAGTGGTGCTTGGTATTCAAAAAAATATACAGGGAGAGCAGGAGGCGCCAGCGGCGGAGCTTAAGCATGTGCAAGCTGTGGTACAAGAGGTGCAACAATCCAGTTCTTTGCAAGCTCTTTTGCAAGAACAGCAAGTGTTGGTGCGCGGCGCCATGTATGATGTTCAGACGGGGAAAGTACGCTTTATTCACCCCTAAGTTTTTTTTGGGTGAAATACTGATATGCCTTATTCGCTACAGGCTGTTCAAAAGGCGTAAGGTGCGAGGAAGGCAAGTTTTTTGCTTCGGTCGCGTATCAAGACATACGCGACCGAAGCAAAAAACGAGTCTGACAACGCAGATTGCACATTTTCAACAGCCTGTTAAGCAGAAAGGGAATTTTTATACTTCCGTCATAATAGAATCATGAGCGTCTAAGTCGTAAAATCCATGAACCACAAAGGGTAAATTATAATCAGCTACGGCGTCAAAGCGTATGAAGCCCATGGTTTTACCCTCAGGGATGGCAGAAAAAGGCACCATGCCCAGCGGTACAGGTATTTCTATGGGGCTTACCACAACTTCGCTGATTTGTTCTTCGTAGCGAGCTTTCAAATAATCTAAAACTTCATTGCCTTCTTCAGCGGTGAAGGCTTCTAAGACCGAGCGAAGAGCGTCTTCTGGGGTGGCGCCTTCCGGTGTATCGGCCTTGGCTGTATCCACAAGGTCTAACCCTTGTAACTGACTTAACTCTTCTTCATTGGTGTCAGTGCGAAACAAATACACTGCCACGTCTCGACGCCCCTTGAAGCTTTTGAGCGTGGCCTGTATAAGGTAGACACGGTCAAGCTCTGTAAATGGGGCGGCGGCAATAATTCTGTACTCCATGAGAAACTCCTCAAAGGTAGAAATGAAAATGTCACATCAAATTTTTTCCATACACAGTGAGTATACTCCAAGAGGCCATCAGCCTCAAGCCATATCACAACTTGTGGACAATATTCATGCCGGCGTGAAGGATCAAATCCTGCTGGGTGTTACCGGATCCGGTAAAACCTTTACCATGGCCAATACCATTGCACAGTGTAATAGGCCGGCCCTTATTCTTGCGCCCAATAAAACCTTGGCGGCGCAGCTGTATAATGAGTTCAAAGCTTTTTTCCCTAACAATGCTGTGGAATATTTTGTGTCCTATTACGATTATTATCAGCCCGAAGCTTATGTGCCCACATCTGATACCTATATTGAAAAAGATTCTTCCATTAATGATAATATAGATAAATTGCGCCACGGAGCCACCCATGCTTTGCTTACACGCCGTGATGTTATTATTGTGGCTTCGGTTTCGTGTATTTATGGTCTTGGCTCGCCGGAATATTATTCGCAAATGGTAATCCCCATAGAAATTGATCAGCATATTTCCATGGATGCCCTCATGGGAAGGCTCATTGAAGTGCAATACGAGCGCAATGATTACGATTTTCACCGTGGCACCTTTCGCGTTCGCGGTGATGTGCTGGAAATTATTCCGGCTTATCATCATGAAAGAGCTTTGCGTATAGAATTTTTTGGCGATGATATTGAAGGCATTTATGAAATAGACTCCCTCACCGGAGACGTGGGCGCTAGGGTGGAAAAAACTGTCATTTATCCTGCTTCGCACTATGTTTCGGCTCAAGATAATTTAAAGCGAGCCATGAATGATATACGGGATGAATTACAGGTGCGCCTGCAATATTTTCAAGAAGGCAATAAATTGGTGGAAGCTCAGCGCCTTGAACAGCGCACACAGCTGGATTTGGAAATGCTGGAAGAGCTTGGCTATTGCAATGGGGTAGAAAATTACACTCGCCATCTTGATGGGCGTAAAGAAGGCGAGCCGCCGCATTGTCTTATCAATTACTTTCCGAAAGATTTTTTGCTCTTTGTGGATGAATCGCATATTTCTGTGCCGCAGGTGGGGGCTATGTATAAAGGTGACCGCTCGCGCAAGCAAACCCTTGTGGATTTTGGCTTTCGTTTACCCTCTGCTTTGGATAA
>CAYJPR010000220.1:0-2868 GCA_964372075.1 uncultured Desulfovibrionaceae bacterium
CTTTGGAACTGTAGTCCCCGTGACGACAAAGGCCAACGCGGTACTGTAGAAGAAGCACTTCTTGGTGTGGAAGTACCAGACATCGATAATCCCGTAAACGTAGGGCGCCTCATTCGCGCCTTCGATCCATGACTTGGTTGCGCCGTGCACGTGTTGCACGCAGAAACCGGCAAAGTTACTGTGGTAGAAGTGAAGTAAGCTTCCTTACGGTGATTTGTTTTTAAAAGTCCCATGCTGCGTGTCAGTATGGGACTTTTTTATTGTACTTTTTAAGGGGAGGAACTTGTGACTTTATTCTCCGTTAGAGAACCTCTGGCAAGAGAGTCGTATCTGCAAAAAAAATCCACCAACGAAGCTGGTGGATTCTTGCTTATATGCATTTTTAAGGCTGAGTATTAGCTGTACTCTTCTCTTCTTGCTTTTGTATGCGTAGCCATAGGCCTCGATGGTTGGCTATAGCAAAGGGAGTGACATTTTTTTCATAGGTTTTGGAAGGAATGAGCAAGTGTTTAGGCTTACTTAAATTATCCAAAACAAATTTCCCTTTTTTACTATGTGCCACCAAGACAGCATGTCCGCTATCTCGTATATTTTCTTTTAAAAATACCAGCCAAAGATCTTTTGCCTTCCAGCCCATATATTGCAAAGCAAAATATTTGGTTATGGCGTAATCTTCGCAATCACCTTTGTTATGATGTAAAAACTCCCAAGGTGTGGCCCAATATTCTTTGGTACCGTAGAAATCTAAATCATCTCGTGATGGGACAGAGTTAAAAAAACCATTAATATTACGCAAAGTTTTTAATTGGTCGGGTGAGTTTTTACTAATTTTTACCAAGGCTTGCCATTGACTTTTACGCTCTTTTTTTAAAGGAATAGTGTTGGCATGAAAAAAAGTGTTACTTTGTTCTTCCTGTATTTGGCGCCAACGGTCACGCATGATAGCTATGGATTTTGGCACCATAACATTTTCAACCAAGACAAACTCTACACCCAAAAGTTTCATTCGGGGCGTTGACTTGGGGACGGTGATTTCCTTACTTAAGCTCAGGTCTTTTGAACGGTCATCAGCCTGAGCGTCTAGGACGGCACATGGAAGAAAAACATAAAGACAAGCGAGGAATGTCAGTGAAAAGCAGATTTTCATATATTACATTCTGTTAAAAAATTGTAGCAAGTGAGCGGCTACTAAAAATACCTGACCACTCACTACAACGACTAACTCTCTTTTGTCAAACGCCTTTTATCATCCACGAGAAAAATAAGCACCGTGGACAAAATAAGCACAGCACCCACCCAGCCTAAAGCAGAGAAACTTTCACCCCAAATCCACCAAGCCGCCACAGTGGCTACCACAGGCTCTAAGGTAGCCAGCACCGCGGCTTTAGTGGGGTGTAAGCGTTTAATGCTTTCGCAATAGGTCCAATAGGCCACATAGGTGCTTATGAAACCAATACCCAAAATGGCCAGCCATGCGGTGGCGCTTAAATCAAAACGAATATCAGC
The DNA here is from genome assembly GCA_964372075.1 of uncultured Desulfovibrionaceae bacterium. GTDB lineage: Bacteria > Desulfobacterota > Desulfovibrionia > Desulfovibrionales > Desulfovibrionaceae > CAYJAD01. The sequence continues at coordinate 1,507 of CAYJPR010000220.1, forward strand.
CAAGGGAATAAGACACAGAGCCGCCGCCAAAGAGCTGTAGCCGTATAATGTGAAGGGAGTATAGGTGCTTAAAAACTTTTTGGTAACCACATAATGGGTAGCGTAAAGAAAGCCCGAGGCCAAACCAAAGAATATACCCAAGAGCGGTAACCCGCTGGAAAGGGTGCTTTCTGTTTCTTGTAGGCTTTGTGTTGCAACCGCATTGGGAGAAATACTTATGAATACACCGCCAAGAAGCGCAATGCCTATGGCAACGCCGGTAATCATGGTGAAAGGCAGACCAAAGAAAATACGCGAAAAAACGGCCACCCAAGCAGGTGCTGTATAGAGTAATACCGATGCTAGCGCGGCGCCGCCTTCTTGCACGGCGTATTGATAAACGGCAAAGAAGGTAGCGATAGAGCACAGGCCAAAGAGACAGAAAAAGCCAAAATCTTTGGCGCTATGTACTTTGGCTTGCTTAATACAAAGGGCATGGGCAAAGAGAAATGCGCCTCCAATGAGAGCTCGCCAAAAAGCCACATCTGTGGGGCTGAGACCAGACTCCATGGCAATACGCCCTAAGATACCTAAAAAGCCCCAGCAAATGGCGGCGGTAAAAATGAAAAAGTAGCCTGCGTATTGGTTCATGTTCTATCCCAATTTCTTTAAAATAATATGTAATAAAAGCTCTAATCCACGGCCTAAAGCTCCCTCGTCAAAATCAAAGCTATGACTATGATGCCCTCCTGCCAAGTCTGCACCCAATTGTATAAACGTGCCTTGTCCGCCTTGTTTTTGCACGGCATCTAAAAACCATGTGAAATCTTCTGAAGCCATGAATTTTTCGCAAGGCTTACAATCTGTAAAGCAGGAAAGCTCTTGTGCTATGGCGCAAACTTCTTCTGCTAAAGCATCACTGGAAAGGCCATTGATACAAGCTCCTATGACGGTAAACTGGCTGGTGCAGCCCCACATATGGGCGGCTCCTTGGCAAATGCGCTTTGCTTCTTCGGTCATCCACGTATTGATATGCCCTTCTATGGCGCGAGTTTCTCCCACCAAGAAGGCTTTGCAAGGCACCACATTGGGCGCGCCTTGCACTTCAAGTTGGCCTATATTGATGCGCGTTTCCCCTTGACCGTGCCTCGCTATACTGTGCATACCTTGAATGGCTGTGGTGGCGGCTAAAAGGGCATTGCGACCTTCCTCTGGGGCTAAGCCTGAGTGCGCCGCTTGGCCTTCAAAGAGCACTTCAAAGGTGGTATTGGCTAAAAAATGACTGGTACCGCCAATGAGTACATGTGGCGCCTTAGCTTGTATGCCCACATGAATACCATACACTTCTTGCACATGGTCCATGGCTCCGGCGGCAAGCATGGC
>CAYJPR010000221.1:0-2819 GCA_964372075.1 uncultured Desulfovibrionaceae bacterium
TAGAAACAGCCGCTTGCGAAACAAAGAGTTCATGAGCAACATCGCGCATGTTGGGAGTTTGAGCTAAGGCCAAAAAGACTTCTATGTAACGTAATTTCATAATGTAGTTCCAATGCTGACGGTGGGGTGAAAAATAAGCTAAGCCTTCGAAAAAAAGAAACTGAGGACAGGAGGATGAGTTCTGTCCTCAGCGGCATAGAGATGGAACACAAAAGCTATTTCTAATTATCTTTTTTTTCGAAGAAGAAAAAACCTAAAATGGCCACAAAAAGTACAGAAACGGTGACTAAAGTCCCTAGAAAAAGAGGTTCATTATACATCATACACTCCTAAAAATATTATAAAACGTTTATATTCTTCCCGTCCATAAGTGCGGGACACAACAACACATATTAAAACTGCAAAGAGAAAACCCATTTTGATATGGCATAACCACCAAGGCACAACCACACAGAGAGAATACCTGCAAGAATAAAGGGCTTTGGTCCCACAGCGCGCACCTTGGCTAAAGAGGTTTCCATACCTAGAGCACACATGGCCATGGTTAACATAAAGGTATCAAGATCATTAATATCTTGCACCACATCTTTGGGAATAACACCTAAAGAATTCACACCAATACAGACTAAGAAGAGCACTGCAAACCAAGGAAAAGAACGCATGGAGTACGAAGAAGAGTTTTGTGAATCTGCCGCATCTTTTCTGCGTGAAAGCCACCAGCCAAGGCCAATCAATAAGGGGGCAATCATCATAACGCGCATCATCTTTACTATAATAGATGTATTGGCAGCTTCTGGGCTCACGGCTTGCCCCGCAGCCACAGCGTGGGCCACTTCATGTAAGGTGCCGCCGGCAAACATACCGTATTCTGCAGCGCTCATACCCAACATGCCACTATTATATAAGCTGGGGTACACAAACATGGCCAATGTTCCGAAAAGAACCACTGTTCCCACAGCCACACTACTTTCATGAGATTTGGCATTCACCACAGGTTCTGTGGCAAGCACAGCAGCAGCGCCACATACAGAACTACCAGCAGCTGTAAGCAGGGCCAGTTCTTTGGGTAAACCAAAAACCTTCATACCAAGCCAAGAGCCTCCCACAAAGGTGGTGCTTAACATGAGCGCCCCTATAAGCAGACCCTCTATACCCACCACGAACACATCTTGATAGGTTAAGCGGAAGCCATACAAAACAATGGCAATGCGTAATAAGCCCTTTGAGGAAAAAACAATGCCTAAAATCCAATATACGGGCAAATGCAAACGTAAAGTATTTCCATAGGCCATGCCCAAAACGATACCTACAATAAGAGGGCTGATACCAAGCATGGCCACATAATGCCATTGCGAAAATTGATATGCAGCGCCAGCAAAAAGGGCTACGAAAAATACCCCATTGATGAGTTGAATATGACGATCCGTAATCATTTCCCGTGCATTTTTTACTAAATTCATACTTTTTCCCCTGCTATAAATTATACCGTTTGGCTATGTTTATTGTATACACAGTGGAAAAAAGTAATACAAATGGGTAAAACTTATTAGATTAACAATAAGTTTTTGTCATTATTGATATAATTTTTTATTTCACATGAAATGGCATTTCAAATTAATAATATTATCTTATCGGAAAAAATATTTCGCGCTGATATTATAATCAAATCACAGTGAAATCCCTTTATACGCCTATAATTGGACATTAAAAGACGTTTTTGTTTATCAATTTGATAAATTTTATTTTTTAATATTTGCCTGCGCATAAATGCTTGTTCAACACTGCACAATACACAGCAACAAAGGTAATCTAAAAACTAAGATATGATCACAAAAGCTCATAAGTAGGATTTATGAAGGCAAAGTACGACCTATGGCTGCCTTAAACGAGAATAAGTACTTTGTATACAATTGATACAATACCCAGCAACACACCTTCCTTTACCGTCAAATTTTCTGAATATTTTTTTGAAAAAAAAGAAATTAGGCGAAAGCTGGGCATTGAGAAGAAAGATAGGGGAAAGATGGGGAAACGAGGAAGAAAATAAGACCGGCGCAAAAAAGACACAAAAAAGCGCTGCATAAGGTCTATTTAGAACCTCATACAGCGCCATTTACCTACTAAAACATACTAGGTATAAACAATTATCATTGTGCGCCATAATCTTGAAGGAGTTTTGCCATACCCATATGCGTATTGTTTTTCGCAAGTTCTAAAGCCTTAACCCCATCCTTGGCAGACATATTAGGGTTGGCACCGTAGTGTAAAAGCATTTCCACAATCTTTTTTGAATGGTGAGCGCTGGCAAACATAAGAGCTGTAAGCCCTCTATTGTTTTGTGCATTCACATCAGCCTTATGAGCTAAAAGCAATTGCAAAGCCTTTTCATGACCGGCGCGAGCAGCAACCATAAGAGCTGTCCAGCCATTTTTATCCTTATCATGCACATCTGCCCCTTTATCCAAAAGAGTCTGCATACAAGACACATGATTATGCATAGTTGCTAACATAAGCGCTGAGGCCCCTTCTGCAGTTCTGGCATGTATGCTTGCCGCATTTTCCAATAAAAATTGTACTGCTTCGGCATGTCCATAACGCGCTGCAAAATGCAAAGCGGTAAAGCCCATTGAATCATGATCATTAACATGAGCACCATAGCCTAGAAGAGCACGTAAAGCTTTAACCTGTCCGTCTTGCGCCGCCGTCATGAAGGCTGTCCATCCATAGACATTTGTACTGTGCACTAAAGCACCGTATTCTAGAAGCATGTGCAATACAGGCATATGCCCTTTCCCTGCCGCTCGCATAAGGGCCGTAAC
>CAYJPR010000222.1:0-2800 GCA_964372075.1 uncultured Desulfovibrionaceae bacterium
AGTGGTCTCCTGCTATCGCAGTAGACGATAGTAATTTCATCTGAAATTACTATAATATACCAATTCTTGCCTTTGCGTTCAAACATTGCTCTATCACTTGAAATTATGTCGTAGCAATACTTCACGACATCTTCTACATCAACTTCTAAATTCCGTTTAATTCTATCAAACCCCATTTCAGTGGTATGAAGTTTATCTAGGTTTATGATTAAGTCGTTTGGCATGATAATATTCTTTTGCTTATGAAGACTATGCTCATTTTATTCATCTAATTCAGCACATGCACGTTCAAATTCTTCTTGAGATGGCAAAACTTGTTTCTCTTTATATGGAAAACTTTTCTCAAATTCAACCACTACTTCTTCTGTTACATCTAAGTCTTTTGTAAAGCAAGCAATTCCACTAATATTGTCAAATGCACCGTCATATAGGGGTAAAGCTAAAAGTCCTGTATAAAATTTTCCATCAGCCATAGATATGTTGTACTTTTTACCACCAACAAAACCATAAGGTGCATAATGATAAGGGTAACCTAAGGTTAATATTCCTACAAATCCTATTTCTTTTGCTTTTTCAATGGAATGTGTAATCAGTTTTCTGCCTAATCCTTGTCTATGATATTTGGGTGATATGAATACTGGTCCAAAACTTATGGTTTTTAGCGAATTTTTGTTTGGTATTTCAATTTTTGAGTGTGTGTAAAAAATAGCACCCTCTACATTTCCGTCAACTTCGATTACAAAGCATAATTCCTTTATAACATCAGGACTTTTTCGCAATTTATTAACTACACAATGCTCATGAGCCCCTGGAAAATATAAATTCCAGAATGCCTCTCTTGCAACTTCTTCTACACATCTAAAATCTTTTTCTTCTTCGTTTCTTATAATAATATTCATTTACCTATCTCCATTCATTATATAAATAATCCTTATTTAGAGTTACTCGACAAAAAATAAACTTGCAAGCTGTTTTCCTTATGTATATTTAGATCAATTATTTTTATTATATATTTTACATTGTTACACCAATATCAAGTGCCATTTCAACACGCTTTGTTTCTGTTATTTGTATTTCCTGAACCTTCTCAGCTCTAAACGCTTCCAAGGTTTTTGGTGTCCACTCGGAAACGTAGGCTGTATCTTCCTGCATACGTTTGAGTTCTCGCAGGACGGCACCGTGATTTTCACGAGTAAGTTTGAGTTCATCTTCCTGGGCAAAGCCTTTGTTTATTTCCTCATGTATGGTAATAAGCTCTTGTTTTTCTTTTTGATGTGCCAGTTTATTTCATTGCAATTGTTTATCAAAGTCTTTTTCCATAAAATTATCCATTCTTTTAAAAAGCCCCTGCAAGCTTACTTTATCATCATGGGCATAAAGCAAGTTATCGGGGAAAAGCTTTGTCCTTTTTTATTGCTTAGGGTAAAACGAAAGCCGTCTTTTCCACCTGATGGGGCAAATTTCATTGCCACGTCAAACCCTCTATAATTTCCAAATTCAACTTCTTTATTACGATTTGCCATAACTTCCTTAGCACCGCCAATAAATAGTTTTTGTATTTCTGCTGAGTTATCATCTGTTAAGCGTTTATTGTCGGAAGTTATCAGTTCGACTTTAATTACTTCTTTTGGGATTTTTTCTTTGCTGTTTTCAATGACTTTTTTGGTGTTTTTATCCCGAAGTTGGATATTTTCAAGATAGTTTTTTTCAGCTTCTTGCATACGCTCGTCAGTTCCTTGCAAATATTTTAATCTGTCCTCAAGTCTATACTTTGAGCGATTATATTGAGAATAAAGGGCTTCAAGCTTGCGTTTTTCCGTGTTTAAATTAACTTCCATAAGGATTAACGGATTTCCCGATGCTGCCGCTTTCATTTCAGCTGCATTTGAAGCTTCTGATTGAATATCGTCAATATTTCTTTGCAGAACATCACCTTTTCTGAACTGCTCGATGGCGGCCGCTTTGTATTCAATCGTCTGCCAGAGCCTTGCGTCATAGGTTTGTTTTGTGGCGTAATAATTAATTTCCACCTCAAAATTTGGATCTTTTTCAAATAATTTATTACCTTGTCGAACAATTCTTCCATTTCGTTGCTCGAGATCGCTTGGCCTCCAAGGTGCATCAAGATTATGTGAAGCCACAAGTCGTTCCTGAACGTTCATGCCTGCCCCCATCTTAGAGGTTGATCCGATAAGCACACGCACATCGCCTCTATTTACATCATCAAAGAGCTTGGCTTTTTTTATATCCGTGTTGGCGTCATGGATAAAGGCAACTTCTTCGTTTGGTATGCCCTTGGCCACAAGTTTACGTTTCAAATCCTCATAAACAGAAAAACCATTGCCTGCAAGACCTGCCAAAACTTCATCCATATCAATAGCTTGCTCTACTTCTTCTTTTTCTGTATCACCAAATTCATTGTCTTGTAAAATATCAAGCGTTTTTTCAGACTTTATGTTTTGACTGTTCCCCTTTGGTGTGGACAAATCACAAAAAACCAATTGTGTTCCTTTATCTTCCTTGTATTCTTGCCAAAGTTCATAAATCCGATTGGCACATACATTCACTTTAGAACCTTCAAAATCAGGTGCAGTCGGATTGATAAGACGATAATCAAGCCCTGCTTTTCTGGCGTCGTTGGTTATTTTAAGAGGATTGTCAATACTTGGATCGGACGGCAAGTGTTCCATGCGGTCAATAATATCAGTCATATAGCGTGCTTGTTCTTCCGAACGTTCCACCGTTATATTATTGGGTTTGCCGTTTTTGATGGGAGGAGTCAAAGGTCGCTTATTTTCCT
>CAYJPR010000223.1:0-2781 GCA_964372075.1 uncultured Desulfovibrionaceae bacterium
ATATACGCTGGCACATGAAAGCCGCAGACATAGAGGCAGAAAGCTTTCGACTCATAGAGCAAGAATGCCGCTTACACGAAACTCTGCCCTTGGCCCATTGGCGAATTATGCGCCGCCTTATTCATACCACGGCAGATGTAAGCATTGCTGAAGATGTACATATACATGCTGAGGCTGTGGCTTCTGCTCAAGAGGCTCTGCGCCGTAAAGCGCCCATTTTTTGTGATTCCACTATGATAAAAGCCGGCCTTTCTTTGGCGCGTTTGCAGGTTATGCATCCAGAGTATAGCAAAGACGACGTTCACTGCTATATTGCTGATGAAGATGTGCGCGTGATGGCCCTTGAGCGTGGCTGTACTAGGGCTCTATGCAGTGCAGAAAAGGCCAGACCTTGGCTAGAGGGCAGCATAGTGCTTATAGGCAATGCGCCGCTGGCTTTGGCGCGCATAGCTCGCTATATTTTGGAAGAAAATGTGCGTCCGGCCTTGGTTATAGGTATGCCGGTGGGCTTTGTGAATGTGGTGGAGTCAAAAGAGCTTTTATGCACCTGTTCTGTGCCGCATATAGTGCTGAAGGGGCGGCGCGGTGGTTCGGCCTTGGCGGTGACCACCTTGCATGCGCTTATGGAAGAATTTACACAAGATAAGACTGTGATGTAGTCTATGCCAGTTCTGCCGCCAGCTATGCCATCAGAAAACACGCAAACAGCTCAGGATACCCCTTTACGCTGGGGCTTTTCCACAGGGGCGGCTTTTTGTGCCGTGGCTGTGGCGGCATGGCAAGAGTTGCAGCAAGGTACAGCGCCTCAGCAGGTGACACTAGAATTTTTAGATGGGCGCTTGCGTCATATTCCCCTGCATGAACAGCGTGTGCAAGGGCAAGTGACCGTGCAAAAAGATGGGGGTGATGACCCCGACTGCACCCATAAGGCGCTCTTATACGGACATATGCGCGCGGGTTCTTTGTCTGAGGCCGCTACGCAAGATTATATTTTACAGGTGGGTGAAGCTACCCTCATCGTGCAGGCCGTGGAAGGTGTGGGTCTGTGCACTCGCTTGGGGCTGGATTGTGAGCAGGGGAAATGGGCCATTACCTCGGGGCCGCTACGCATGTTACGCAAAAATATGCAATACGCTGATATACTAAACGCAAGTATGCAGAGCGGCGTATGGTTATTTCGCTTTGGTGTGCATAATGGTGCTAGCATAGCAAAGCATAGTCTCAATGGGCATTTGGGCATTACAGGGGGCATTTCCATTTTAGGAAGCACGGGCCTTGTGCGTCCATTTAGTCATGATGCCTATAAGGCGACTTTGCGTATTTGTGTGCGTTCACATATACAAAGCGGTGGGCGGCATATGGTATTTTGTACCGGAGGGCGCACCAAAAAAGGGGCTCAAAAACAATGGCCTCAGCTGACGGAAACAGCTTTTGCGTGCATGGCAGATTTTGTGGCCTTTAGCTTACGTAGTGCCTGTGCACAAGGCATGGAAGAAGTGACCATTGCTTGTATGCCGGGCAAGCTTTGTAAATATGCGGCAGGCCATGCCAACACCCATGCCCATACCACGGCGCAAGATGTGGCCTTTTTGCAAAGGGCTGTGCTGACTTATGCCAAGGAAGAGAGAGGGACGGGGGAAGATAGCGCTGACTTAACTCAGGCAGCACAGGCCATGCAATCTTGCGTCACCGTGCGTGAGGCTTTGCTTTGCCTTGCAGAACAAGATCGCGTGGGTGTTTTGGGGCATTTGGCAGATGAGGCCGTGCAGGCTTTACAAGCTTTTGTGACGGGGCCTTTGCTTTTACGGGTGCAGGTATATGATTTTCAAGGGCAATATATGCTAGAACGTGAAATTACAGTGCAAAAATGGCAAAGCGTAGAAAATGGTACGGCGCACGAAGAACCATCTTCTTTGCCTGAGAAACAGGTGCGCATTTTGAAAGAAGAAGATATTGACCCTGAGTATTTTTTACGGACCCAAAAGTTTTAGCGAGCCAAAAAGTTTTAGCGGGAGAGGATATAATGGGAGAAATAAGCCAAAATATGGGGCATATTCATGTGCTTTCTTGTGGTATAGGCTCTTGTGATTCTATTGTATCTACTTTACATGAAGAAATTTTGCATAAGGCTGAAGCCCTTTTTGCTTCTCATACTTTATTAGAGCAAGTGAAAGAGCGAGGGCTTTTATCAGATTCAGTAGCTTGTTATCCCCTGACTGCCAGCGCCAAGGAAAGTACCAAGCATGCTCTTGCCCTGTGCCGTCAAGGCCGGCAAGTGGTGGTGTTGGCCTCGGGCGATGCTTTGTATCACGGTATAGGCGGCACCTTATTGGAACAAGCTGCCCATGAGCCCATGACTTTTCATCCGCATATTACAGCTTTTCAAGCGCTGTTTCATACCTTGGCCTTGCCATGGTCTCAGGTGCAACTTTTTTCTGTACATGCGCAAAAAAATTCTTTGCAAGAAATGGTGGTGCAAGATGATTTTTTACGTGCTGTGCTGGCCCCACAAAATTTGGCGCCACGAACTTTGGCTTCAGAAAATAATCATGTAGACTGCTTACCTTTACGTCGCATGGCTGAGGCTCCCTTTTCTCTCATCTATGGCGGCACGCGCTACAGCGCCGCAGATCTTGCCAAGGCTTTACAAGATTTTCATGCTCCCTTGGGGCAGCAGTGGGGCGTTTTGGCTGAGCGGCTGGGAAGTGCAGAGCAACGTATTGTGGTGGCAAAATTGGAAGATTTAGCCCAAGAAAAATGTCATGCTACATCTATATTGCT
>CAYJPR010000224.1:0-2778 GCA_964372075.1 uncultured Desulfovibrionaceae bacterium
CCCATCATGGCCTTAGGCACACGGCAGGTGTCCAAACGCTCACGAATACCGGCCATAAGCACCAATGCCAGCATGAAACCAGCGCTGGAAGCCACAGCGTACAACATGGAAGTCATAAAATCATACTGCTCACGTTGAACCAAAATGGCTACACCCATAACGGCGCAGTTGGTGGTAATAAGCGGCAAGAAGATACCCAAGGATGCGTATAAGGGTGGGACCATTTTTTTGAGAAACATTTCCACAAACTGCACCAAGGATGCAATAACAAGAATAAAAACAATTGTTTGTAAATACGACAAATTATAAGGCAGCAAAACATATTTTTGCATAAACCATGTACAAGCCGTAGCCATAAGAGTTACGAAAACCACCGCGCCGCCCATACCAAGGGCTACGCCTTGCTCTTTAGAGCAACCTAAATAAGGGCAGTTACCAAGGTACTGGGCCAAAACAATGTTATTTACAAATATGGCCGAAATGAAAAGTTGAAAAATATCCATTATTCCTCCCACTTACTTTCGTGAACAGGCACCGCAAGCGGAGCAACCGTGTGTAGGATTAGCAGGCTCATCAAGACCCTGACGTTTAGCTTGCCACTTAGTAAAAGCATTCATGGCGCATAAAATAACGCCAAGGGCGATAAATGCTCCCGGAGCTTCTACCATCACTGTGAAGGGCGAGAAACTTTCCCACATGACATAATGTCCAAAAAGTGTTCCGGCGCCTAATAATTCACGCAAACCACCAAGAAAGGTGAGGGATATGGCAAAGCCTAATCCCATACCGAGGCCGTCAGCTACAGAAAGAGCCACAGTATTTTTAGCAGCAAAAGCTTCTGCACGGCCCAAAATGAGGCAGTTTACCACAATAAGTGGCACGAAAATTCCCAATTGTTGATATAAAGGATATGCATAGGCTTGCATAAGTAATTCTACCGATACCACAAGGGTAGCAGAAATGGCGATAAAACAAGCAATACGCACTTTCTTGGGGATAAGGTGGCGCATAAGAGAAATAATAAGGTTAGAGAGCACCAATACGAAAATAACAGCTACTCCCATACCAAGGCCATTATTGGCAGATTTTGTTACCGCAAGCACAGGGCAAAGACCGAGCAAAAGACGAAATGGAGGTAACTCGTTCCATAATCCCTTATTGAATTCTTTCATTAATTGTTGCATAGCTACTCCCTAGGGCCAAGCTTTGATGATTTGATCTTTCAACTGGGCATAGACCTTAGCGGCATTGGCCACAGCAAGTACAGAACCGGCAGAAGATACTGTGGCGCCAGAAATGGCATCAATGCTACCGCCGTCTTTCTTCAGCTTCACATCCATGGGTTTTCCCACAAATTGATCCACAAAGCGCGGTGTTAAAATAACATCACCAATACCGGGAGTTTCCTTCATGGTAGTCACCCCAATACCCACAAGAGTATCATTGGCTGGGTTAATGCCCACCATGACGTTAATGTCGCCGCCAAAACCTGTGCCCTTGTCTTCTAAAGCTACACCAATAAGCTTACCACCTTTACGGGCAGGGAATATGGTTACTTCTCTACCATCAGCTAAAGTAAACTTTTTGCGCTCTTCCACAGGAGAATTATCCGCCTCAGCGAAAACACGTTCCAAAGCAGGCGATTGTACATAGGTCAGAATTTGGTTTTCAATGGGCACTGCCGTAATCATCTTTAAATAGGATAAACCAAAGCCGGAAATCCCACATATGCACGAAAGCACCACAAGCATTTTTACTATATCACGCATTATTGGCCTCCAAAGGGCTTAGGTCTAATGCCATCAAGCAAAGGTGTCAGCAAATTAACAAGCAATATGGCAAAGGCCACACCGTCGGTGTGTACGCCATAGACGCGTATTATAATCACCAAAGCGCCGCCCAAAAGGCCATATAACATCATGGGAATGGGTCTTGCCGGCGAAGAGGCCATTTCAGTGGCTAAGAAAAAACCACCTAAAAGCGTGGAGCCTGTAAATAAATGAAACACAGCCGTAGCGTACATTTCCGGAGCAAAGCTGTGGAAAATAGACGCTGTAACCATGAGGCCCACAAAGAAAGAAGCCGCTATTTCCCAGCGAATAATACCGCGCATGGCAAGATAAGAGCCGCCCAAGAGCAAAGCCCCTGCCTGTGCGGCGCCAAGACCGCCAATTTGATTACCTAAGGCTAAATCTTGCACAGAAATTTGCGCTGCCGCCTCGGCACCAAAGTACTTAAGCTGTACTAAAGGGTCTACAAATAAGGTATTTAATTGCAGAGCGTTGGGGTCCATATACACAGGCCAAGATACATAAAGCAATGCCCAGCCCACCAAGGTACTATTGACAGGGTTAGCCCCAAGGCCACCAAAAGCCATTTTACCAAGGGTAATACAAAGAGCTACCCCCACCACGACCAACCACCACGGCGCCGCCGCAGGCAAAAGGAAGGCAAAGAGTAAACTGGTAATAACAGCAGAAAAATCATCTACGCTTATGGGGCGATCCATGATTTTTTGACATAAAGCTTCTACCACAATACCCGTAAGCATGGCCAAAGCCATAACGCGAGCGGCAGGAATGCCCCAATGCCAAATGGCCATAAGAGCCGCAGGGGCCAAGGCTATTAAGGTATGATAATTTAAACTATGTATTGTACGCCCACAATGCCAAAATGGAGGGGCACTTACTGCAAGTAATGCAGAAACAGGAGTTGTATTTGCCATTCTATCCTCCACTAGGCCGAGGGGCTAGGTTGAATTTCTTCTAGCTCTTGCAA
>CAYJPR010000225.1:0-2777 GCA_964372075.1 uncultured Desulfovibrionaceae bacterium
AAAGAAGTGGACTTCTTTAGCATGGGAACCAACGATCTCACCCAGTACACCCTTGCTGCAGATAGGCAAAATGAAAGCATTGCCGAGTTTACCGACACGCATCATGAAGCTATTTTACGTATGATTAAAATGGTATGTGACAATGCTCATGCCAATGGTATTTGGGCCGGCATTTGCGGAGAGTTATCTTATGACACTAAACTCACAGAATTTTTTAACGAAATTGGTTTAGACGAGCTTTCGGTAACTCCATCAGCAGTTTTACCCTTGCGAGAAAAAATATCTCAAAGTTAACTCCATTGTAGAGGCAGGTAAAAGGCATGTTAAGCTTTTTTCCTGTCTCTTACAGGAGAATACGATGTTCTTTTCGCTTTTGAAAGGTGCTTATGGAGCTAAAACCAATGTCTTTAAGTAGTTGCGTAGCCTCAGTAAAAGAAGCTAAGTAATTTTGTGCAGTGTGAGCATCGCTACCTAGGGACACTTTTTTACCTCCGCAAGCAAAATATAAGGAAAAAAGATAGGTAAGACTGTGGCTTTTATTGTGCCCGTATAAAAAACGTGTATTGAATTCAAGGCATGTATTCTTTTGTATAATGAGCTGAAAAAGTACACAGAGTTTTGCCTTATGCTTTTCAAGATTTACAGGCATCATATAGCGCAACAGAAAGTCAATATGTCCTACAATATCATAGCAAGAACAGTTGTTTAGCATGTGAATATACAGATCTAAATAAGCAGCGTACGCTTCATCTGGGCTTTTATTATGTAAAAAAGCAGAGCTAGCGCACTCGGCGAATTCATCTTCATGTACAGACATGATGATAACGTCAAAATCATGTGTATTTACTATATGTTCTATGTCTTGAAGGCGTGAAAATTTATAACCAAGCTCAATGCCGCGTAAAATTTGAATAGAATATTTTTCTTGTAATGATTGGCAAATGCTTTTTTGTAAGGCCAAGTCCGGTAAATCATCTTTACCAAGGGCAATGCACGATAAGTCTAGGTGTTCGGTGCTCACAAAATGGCTGACTCCAAATTCTTGTGCTTTTTGAAGGTAATTTTCGAATGTTTCTTCAGAGTCACTGGAAAGGAAGGTATGTAAATGCTGATCATATATTTTCATAGCGCACCTTATCTTTTAGCAAAAAATGTACGCTGTGCCGTAAATTGTCAAGAGAAATACTATGAAAAAGGCGTAAGACGTTCTGTACAAGTATAATTTAGTACCTAAATATTAGATACTACTCTGTGTGAAAATAATTAAAGACTATTTGAAGGATGAAAGAGTATGAAGAAAAGGATTCAACTGTTTGGCCGCTTTTTAAGTGGCATGGTCATGCCAAATATTGGCGCTTTCATTGCTTGGGGACTTATCACGGCTCTTTTTATCCCAGTTGGCTGGATTCCCAACAAAGAACTCGCTGCCCTTGTGGGGCCCATGCTCACCTATTTATTACCTCTTCTTATTGGTTTTGCAGGTGGTAAAGCTCTTCACGATGTTCGCGGCGGTGTTGTGGGCGCTGTGGCTACTTTTGGGGTTATTATGGGCGCGCCGTCCACTCCCATGTTGCTTGGCGCCATGATTGTAGGGCCGCTGGGTGGCTGGGTGATACGAAGCTTTGATAAAGCTGTTGAAGGGAAAATTCCCGCCGGCTTTGAAATGCTTGTGAATAATTTTTCTTCAGGAATTTTAGGTTCATTTCTTGCTATTCTTGCCTTTTATGCCATTGGCCCCATGGTGGAGGCCGGTACAAGTGGCCTTGGCGCAGGTGTAAGCTTTCTCGTCAATCATGGTTTACTTCCTTTAACATCCATCTTAGTAGAGCCGGCCAAGGTTCTCTTCCTTAATAATGCCATAAACCATGGTGTATTTACCCCTCTAGGCGCCGAGCAGGTGACCGAATTTGGTAAATCCATCTTCTTTATGATTGAGTCTAACCCCGGCCCCGGCTTGGGCTTACTCTTAGCCTATATGCTTGTAGGCAAAGGCACAGCAAAAAGTAGCGCTCCGGGAGCTGCCATTATCCACTTCTTCGGCGGCATTCACGAAATTTATTTCCCCTTTGTGCTTATGAATCCCGTTCTTATTGTTGCTTTAATTGCAGGTGGTTCTGTGGGCGTATTTACCATCAGCACCTTAGGTGGAGGGCTCACAGGTCCTGCAGCTCCGGGAAGTATTTTTGCAGAACTGTTAATGACTCCGTCAGGTTCTTATGTGGCTAACGTGGCAGGCATTACCTTATCCGCAGTGGTAACATTTGCCTTATCCGTGATTTTGCTGAAAACTTTTGCCAAGGACAGCGAAGAAGGCGAAGATGCCATGGCTGAAGCCGCTGCAAAAATGCAAGACATGAAAAACGCTGCTAAAGGCACAGCTTCTGAAAGTGAAGCAAGTCAAACTGGCGGTGAAAATGCAGCACAAGATACCGCACAAAGTGCCGCACAAAATGAACGACGCATCATCAAAAAAATTATTTTTGCTTGCGATGCAGGCATGGGTAGCTCTGCCATGGGCGCCACAAAATTGCGTAAAAAATTAAGCACTGCCGGAATTGAAGGCGTTGAAGTAAAACACTCTCCCGTAAGTGAAATTCCTGCTGATGCCGATATTGTAGTAACACATAAACAGCTGGGCGAGCGCGCAGCACAGGCCAATACCACGGCTCATTTGGTACTTATTAGTAATTTCTTAAACGCGCCAGAATATGACATTCTTTTGGCAGAGCTTAAGATGGAAGATGGAATTGTTTATAAAGTATAACACAAGGAAATAA
>CAYJPR010000226.1:0-2761 GCA_964372075.1 uncultured Desulfovibrionaceae bacterium
GTAATGCCGAAACATTTACAAATAAGCTTACCTTCTTCATGGGCATGAGGCATGGGGGGCTCACCACGATAGTGACGAATGGCAGCTTCTAAAGCTTCTTGGCCCATAACAGAGCAATGCATTTTTTCCTTAGGAAGACCGCCAAGTTTTTCCGCAATGTCTTTATTGGTAAGAGCTAGTGCTTCATCTACCGTGAGGCCTTTGACCATTTCTGTAAGAATAGAGCTGGAAGCAATGGCAGAAGCGCAACCAAAGGTTTGAAAGCTCGCATCTACAATGGTATCGTTTTCTATTTTTAAAAAGAGCTTTAAAGCATCACCGCAAGCAAGGCTACCCACTTCGCCAATGGCATTAGCATCAGCCAAAGCGCCTACATTTTGCGGATTTAAGAAATGCTCCTGTACTTTATCTGTATATTCCCACATGGTTTTTCTCCTTATATGGCTTTTGCACCTTTATATTACATTACACAAAAATCTATCTAGCCTCATAGTAGATAAAAAGGCTAGATAGATTGTAGTATTTTCTTGAATATAGAAATAGGTCGCAAAAGCTATTCGTCAATCTTACATTTTTCTCCAATACCGTACGTGGTCATGAAATCATACAAAGTCATGCCCCGCAAATAGGTACGGACGTGAACATCAAGATCTTGCCAAAAACAGCGCGTCGTGCACACGTCAAAGCGCGAACACGATTGTGCAGAGCCACTAATGCAAGAAACAGGAGAAATATCCCCTTCAAGATGGGTAAAAATATCTTCTAAGGTTATGTCCTTAGGGCTTTGTGCAAGTGCATAGCCACCGGCAGCTCCGCGCACGGAATCCATAATGCCAAGGGGCTTTAAAGAACGTACAATTTGCTCTAAATAGCCTGCAGAAATATTTTCTTCACGCGCTAATTCCTTTAGCTGTACCAATTGTCCTGCAGGACAAGAGGCTAAATGAATCAAAAAGCGTAAACCGTAACGTGTTCGTGTTGAAAATTTCATATTTCCTCCAGCTAGAAATAACCTTACACCGCACCGACCACAATCCTACACATGGTAAGGCAGCAAATTATTTTTTAAATTTCTATATTAATCTTCTGCGCGCTCAATGTGAGCGCCCACAGCCCGTAATTTATTTTCAATATGCTCATAGCCTCTATCAAGATGATAAATGCGCTGAATACGAGTTTTACCCTGTGCGGCAAGGCCGGCCAAGACAAAGGCAGCACTGGCACGTAAATCTGAAGCCATAACAGGGGCGCCCTTGAAACCTTTCACACCACGAATGGTGGCAGTGCGTCCGGAAATTTTAATATCAGCCCCCATACGTACCAGCTCAGGCACGTGCATAAAGCGATTTTCAAAAATGCTTTCTTCCACCACAGATGTACCTTGAGACAAGGCCATGAGCGCCATAAGCTGGGCCTGCATATCAGTGGGAAAACCGGGGTAAGGCTGTGTACATAAAGCTGTACCGCTTAAGCTTTGTAAGCCATTGGGGCAAAAAGCGCGTAAATCATTTCCTTTTTGTTCAAAATGCACACCCATTTCTTGCATTTTTTCAATAACAGCCTCTAAAGCAGAGCTGGGGCAATTCTTGACCCATAAATCTCCGCCGGTAATGGCAGCTGCCACCAAAAAGGTTCCCGCTTCAATGCGATCTGGCATAATAGAATACTCTACGCCATGCAAAGAACTTACCCCTTGAACACGAATAATACTGGTGCCGGCTCCTTCAATTTGAGCGCCACAAGCAATCAAATAATTGGCTAGGTCCACAATTTCCGGCTCACGAGCCGCATTTTCTAAAATTGTCTCCCCTTGCGCCAGTGTTGCTGCCATAAGCACATTTTCCGTACCGCCCACGGTGGGCATATCAAAAATAATATGTGCGCCAGTCAGCTTTTTACAGTGACCAATAACATAACCATCTTCTAGCTCAAAGTGAGCACCCATTTTTTCAAAAGCTTTTAAATGCTGGTCCACAGGACGCGCGCCAATGGCACAGCCGCCCGGCAAAGCCACCTTGGCTTCGCCAATACGTGCCAGCAAAGGCCCCAAGCATAAAATGGAAGCGCGCATGGTTTTTACAAGGTCATAAGGTGCCTCTGGGCGTAACGTTTGCGGGGTTACAAAGGCCTTTCCTGCTTCAAAATGCGCTTCACAGCCTAAAATATTAAGCAACTTAACCGTTGTATGAATATCACGCAAATTAGGAACTTGTAAAAATGTGGTGGGACTCTCAGTTAAAATAGAAGCGAAAAGTATAGGGAGGGCCGCATTTTTAGAACCACTTACGGCTATATCTCCTCTTAGCGCTACACCACCTTTCACAATCAAACTTTGCATATCAACTCCTACTGTATATTTCTCTCCCCTCTTAAAGTATTTTCTATCAAAAATCCATAGTTTATTGCTGTAAATTCTCATATTCTTCTAACTAGCTAAAAAACATTCCTTTCTCTCATTTGCCTGTCATTAATACATATATTTCTACCTAATACTCTTATATAACAGACACTAAACATATTAACATTACACACAATGTGTTAACACTGCTTAACTAAAGCTTACTCTTATACAAATATCACCTGGAGTCCTTTGAAATAAAAAATCATAACTTATTAAAAAAACTATACATTATCTATTAGTGGTAAAAAATATAGAAAAAAGTAAAAAAAAAGCTTGCCAAAAGCCGTCACTATCTGTAGAACTCATCTTCGACGGCGGATGTAGCTCAGTTGGTAGAGCACCTGGTTGTGGCCTAGGTGG
>CAYJPR010000227.1:0-2759 GCA_964372075.1 uncultured Desulfovibrionaceae bacterium
TTGAATATCCCACGCGGCGCCAATGAAAAGGAGGCAAATGGTCAGCAAAAAATAGCCCAACCAGCGCCACCAAAGCAATTCATAGGCAGGCACAACGCAGGCCACTCCCACGGCGCTAAAGACCAAGGGCCAAATATAGGCAGCAATGCCAAAAAGATCACTCAAAGAGCCGGAAATATAGGCACCAAGTTTTCCGGCATAATTTTGTACAGGGGTGTCGTCGCTGAGCACATGATTTAAGCTGGGGTCCACTTGGGAGTGGGTTACCAAACTTAATAAAACAAAAAGACCTAAAAAAACGAGGAAATATCCCGTAAAGTCACGAGCAAGGTTGCGCGGTTCCGTAAAAATACCCTCCAGTGCTCCCAGGCCTGTATACAAGGGGAGGCAACGGTATAGCACTAAATAATGGTGTGAAAGAAAAAGAGAAGATAATATTTTTGCTAAGGAAGGTCAAATGGGGCTTTACTTGCCCTTAGGACTACCATTCCCAAGGGCAAGTAAGAAGAATTTTAAGATTCGCGGCCCAAGTATTCTTTGGTGCGAGTATCTACTTTTACTCTGTTGCCTTCGTTAACAAAGAGAGGCACTTGGATAACAAGTCCGGTTTCTAAGGTAGCAGGCTTGGTAACGTTGGAAACCGTATCGCCCTTGGCGCCGGGTTCTGTTTGGGTCACTTCCAAGATTAAAGAAACGGGAATTTCAATGTCGATGGGCTGTTCGTTGTACAAAAGCACACTACATTCTTGGCCATCTTTCAAAAAGCCGGACTTGCCATCGGTGGAAGCGGCCTTAATTTGCAATTGTTCATAGGTGGTCATATCCATGAATATAAGGTCTTCACCTTCATGATAGAGGAATTGCATATCGCGGGTTTCAAGGTTGGGGCGTTCTACTTTTTCACCGGAGCGGAAAGTATTGTCCACAACGCGACCATTTAAGATGTTGCGCAGTTTAGTGCGCACCATGGCGCCGCCTTTGCCTGGCTTAAAGTGTTGAAATTCAACTATTTCATAGGGAGTGCCGTCGATTTCGATTTTCAGGCCTCTTTTAAAATCTGTGGTTGAATACATAGTAACTCCTATTTTTTGATATATGACGCTAGAGCTTGAACACCCAGCGCGTAACTTTGAATGCCAAAACCGGCTATAACGCCTATAACATGGCGTCCAATAAAGCTTTTTTGGCGGATTTCTTCTTCGCGGGCCAAGACATTGCTCAGGTGTACTTCCACGCAAGGCACCCCAATCCAGGCTAGGCAATCAGCTAGGGCAAGGCTTGTGTGAGTTAAAGCACCGGCATTGAGCACAACGCCATGGGTGCCGTCTTGGCGAGCTTCTTCAAGTCTATCAATGAGGGCTCCCTCATGATTGGACTGAAAAAATTCCAAGTGAATATGCTCTGCCATGTGCGGCATGAGGGTATGCACAGCCTGCGGTATGGCTTCTAGGCCGTCATGTCCGTAGATTTCCGGTTGTCTTTGGCCCAAAGCACGTAAATTTGGGCCATTCATAATAAGAATTTTAAGCATACATTCCTCATTTGCAATTTCTTAAGGACAGGGCTATATTATGCCCAGCACGAAAGCTCAGAATTTTTACTTATTGGTTTTCCTTTGTCAAGATAAAGTCTTGAGGGGCTGGGCAAAAAGCCTTCGTGTGCGTTTTTTGTGGGCAAAGAAATATCTTCTTGCTAGCGCCAAGAGAACATTTCTAGCTCTCACGCCCCTGTATTTTCATGACAATGCGCTTATTTTACCCAGAGAGATGACCATGCAATCCCAATTAGTTTTAGAAACCACAGCCTATACTTTTGAGCAAATTATCACCCTTGATAGTGTGCAAATTGCCTTGGCAGGGCGTTCCAATGTGGGCAAATCTTCCTTGGTGAATGCGCTGGCCGGCAGAAAATCCTTGGCAAAAATCAGTGCCACCCCCGGCAAAACGCGTTCGGTGAATTTTTATCATGTGGAACCGGAAGATTTTTATGTGGTAGACTTGCCCGGCTATGGCTATGCCAAGTGTAGTAAAACCGAGCGTAATGCATGGGGTAAGCTTATGCAGCGCTACTTGGTGGGCTGTCATTCCTTAAAAGCTCTTGTTATTTTACTAGATTGTCGCTTGCCCCCGCAAAAAATAGATTTGCAATTGGTGGCTTTTGCGCAAAATCACGGCATTCCGCTTTTGCCCATTTTAACTAAGGCTGATAAATGCAAGCAAAAAGAGCGTGCAGAAAAGCAAAAAATGTGGGCCAAGCATTTAAATGGCGTTATGCCATTGGTAACCTCTTCGGCAAGCCGTATGGGCCTAGATGCTTTGTGGCAAGCTTTGCGTGATATTGCCGAAACAGCTAAGGCTGAAGGGGTGCTGGAAGAAACCATGGTGGATGTTATAGTAAATGAAGCCGCGGAGCGCGAAGACGATTAACGCTTCTTAGTTGCAATATAATACATAAAAAAGCCAAGATTTTTGCAAATCTTGGCTTTTTATATTTTGGTGGACTGAGTAAAAAGACCTAAGCCTTTTTACTTCCAACTTAGTTGGAACCGCAGGAGGAGCTACCGGAGCAACCGCCACAAGAGCTACCGCCGCTGGAGGGCAATGGCTTGGTGGGGTTAATAGCAAAGCCCATGTAACCAAAGTCAAGGGAAACGCCTTCTACTTGGGCTAAGAGCTCGTTGTTAATGCAAAATGTAAATCCATCCACGTCGAAAGAGCTATCTTCATCTGTTGGCTCATCCAGAGCCAATGCTAAGCGTG
>CAYJPR010000228.1:0-2740 GCA_964372075.1 uncultured Desulfovibrionaceae bacterium
ACAAGAGTAAGGCTGTAACCGGCATAAAAAGCCGCCAGCCCCTTGGCATCATTTTCAGGCTGTAAAGGTTCTGCCGCGGCAAAAAGAGCATGAGCGAGTACATAATCTTCTTGGCGCAGGGCCAACATGGCTTGAAAGAAGGGGATAAAATGAGCCTTGGGATAGGCTTCTTCTAGCAGTTTCAAACCGGCTAACGCTTCTTCTGTATGGCATTCTTCAGCTAAAATGCGCCCCACAAAAAGGCCTAGGCTTTGGTTTTTATCTCTTTCTCTAAAGGCTAAACCGGGCACAAGGCAGTAATGGGTAGGGATTTCCAGCTGAGGGTGTTTGGTGGAAATGGCGTAGACGGGATAGCCAAGGGCACGTAAGCCGGCTATAAGGCTTTGTACCTCGTGCAAGATATCATCACTGACCACGGAGGGTAAGTCCTGAAGCTTGCAGATGGGGCCTTCTTTAAGCCATTGTATGTCTTCAAGCTTTTCGAATTTTGTAAGGCCGGAGGCTTCATAACATGCCGATGTACAAAAATCCCCCCCAAGCTGAGCCACTTCGGTTACGGCGCGTATGGCTGCTTTGGCAGGGCTAGCCGCAGTGCCGGCTGTGAAAACAATTTCCGAACTTTGCGGGAAGGTGCTTTTGTCATAGGCTACAGCTCCCACTGTGGGGACGGGCATATTCAGCGAAAAATCCTTAAGAATAAGTGTGATATTTTCGCGCTCAAAGGCCGCAAGAAGTTCATGCAAAGTGGGGTCATCAATGCTTTGCGGGTCGATGGTAGGGCAGGGGCGAAGTTCTCTATCAATGAGGCAACACACATGACGCTCCACCAATTCGCACAGGCCCTGAAGTAAGGATTCTTCTTCGGTATTTCCGGCAGATGTGCCGTTAAATTCGCCCAATTTTTTAAACCAATTCAAAGGCGCCCAAACTTCACGTTGATTTATCAGGTCAGTTACGGGGAAAAATTGCCAAGGGAGCAAATTTAACAGCTTTTCGGCTTTTTCCGGCGCCAAGTCATCTTGCACCGCTTGGAGCATATGCTCTATGGGAAGAAGATTTTCGCCAAATTTTTCTTTGGCTTCGGTCCAAGTGCATGTGACACATTGGGGTAAGTCTTGCCAAAAGCTAAAGAAAGCATAGCGTTCCATAAGTTCCATAAGGGCTGAAGCTTCGGCTTGAATGGGAGAGGCACCTTTGCCCATTTGCTTACGTGTGGGCATAATGCGCCGCGCATCGGCCCCGCAATTGCTTAAAAATACGGGAATGCCAAGGCGGCCCATATCCACGCGAGTGGTGCTGGACAATATATCTAAATCAAGACTTTGCAAACGCTGGCGCACATGGGCTACGGTATCTGCAGGGGACTTTGCTTTATCAAGCTCAAGGCTATGGGCTTTGGGGCAGGATTGTAAACGGATCATTTTTTCTCCAAAATATGCAGAGCGTAGACGCGTTTTTCTTCTTGTCCGTCCTCGGAGGTACCTTTTACGCCTACCAAGAGTTCTTGTATGGTAAAATCTTTGGCAGCTTGCTTAAAAAAGCGCGGGCGCTTACGGGCCATATCTGTGCAGAGTATAGCTTTACCGCCGGGAGCCAAGTGACGTTGCAGGCATTTAATGAGGGGGCGGTGTAGGTCTTCTAAATAAAGAATTTCTGAGGCGGCAATCATGTCAAAACGAGTCTCGCCAAGGGTGGCACGGCTATCGGTAATGTCCACACGGCGAACATTGACCACATCTTCCAGATTGTTCTTCAAAACATTGGCTTTAGCAAAAAGTAGGGCATCGTCCACAATGTCGCTAATGCACACAGAGGAAAAGCCGTAGCGGCTGGCTAAAAGGCCCAAAGTGCCGCAACCAGCGCCTAATTCTAAAAGACTTTTCCCTTCTGGGGCCAGCTTGCGCAAATAGCGCCCAAGCACGAAGGAAGCCGGCCAAACCTTTGCCCACAGGGGAAGGTCTTTAAGGGGATTATGTATGGATTTTGTGTCGATGAGTTTATCAAGATGCTCAGTCATATTGGTGATGGAGAGCACCTCAAGGGGCTGGTCATCAACATGTAAGGGTTCAAAGTCAACGGTAAATTTTTCTTGTATTTGCGCTAAAAGAGTATCCAGTGCGGTATTGGTCATGGGGTATCCTGTAGGAATTTTGAATGGCGCATTTTGGCTTTTTTTATGACTATATGCAAGCTTTTTATATGCCACAGTATGAGTATTTTAGTCTTTTATTTACACTTTATTTGCAAAAGATGCGCTAGAAAAATGATGTATTTTGTATTTTTTGCATAAAGTGTAGTAAAAAAATTCTATTTCTTGACAGGAAGACGTTCCTTGTCTAGAGCTAAAATACTTTTACACAGGGGAGCTCAGTATGTTCGTATCCAAATTTACCAAGGGTAGCACCTATGCGTATGGGCTTTTTGCGCTTATGAGTGTGGCCTATATGTTGACTCCTTTTCATAGAGTAAGCCCTGCCATTATGGCTACAGATATTATGGCTACGCTACAGCTGGACGCTCCGGCCATGGGCCTGCTGGCTTCCGTTTTTTTTGTTACCTATGGCATTATGCAAATTCCGGGTGGCTTGCTTACCGATGGCGTAGGTCCGCGACGTCTTTTACCCATAATGGTGGCTTTATCAGCCGTGGGCGCCGTTATTTTTGGCATGGCGGATTCTCTTGCCACAGCAGTGCTTGGGCGCGGTATCATTGGCGTAGGTGTTTCTGTAATTTTTCTCTG
>CAYJPR010000229.1:0-2738 GCA_964372075.1 uncultured Desulfovibrionaceae bacterium
GCCATATCAAAGACAAAACCACCGCTGGTATCGGGTAAGAATAAAATGGTTTTGGCTTCGTCTTTTTCATTGCCAAGCAAGGTCATTAAAGGTTCATGTGATACTTTAAGGTTTTCAAACATATCTTGCCATTCTAAAGGCGAAGGCGTGTTTTTCATGATATTACGTGACTTGGCAGATAAATACATAAGCCTAGCAATTTCAATGCTATTGATGTTTTCTCTTAGCTCAGAAAGGCTTTTGCTATATTGCAAAGAGGACGGCACCTTATGCAGGGCCGATTGCAAGGCTGAAGAGGTGAAAATTTCATGGGCCAGTACATTGGCCTTTTGGCGCACGTGCAACCACGGGTCATCCACGCCTGTTTGCGCTGCCATAAGACTGGTCATGCGCTTCATGGCTCTGGAAGGGAGCACCACATTGCTTCTGCGAAATTGGCGGAAGCGATAACGGCAAAAGGCAAGCACGCGGCGGCGAACTTCCCTTTGAGGCTCAAAGGTGCGCAGCATTTTCACCACAGTAAGCCAGACTCTGGCATAATGGCTTCGTAATTCTCCATGTTTTTGCGCATTGGTGAGAAGCTGAAAATGTTCATTGGAGCAAGGAATATACACTTCATTTTCTTCTAAAGCCACCATGAAGGCCATTTGCTCAGGTGAGGCCACCAATTCTTTATTCATGTGATAGGCAAAATTATTTTCAATCATAAAGTTGTAAAGCCATGCATCAAAATACATATCTTTGCCCAAAAAAACTTCGTCATTGCGAGATATTTGAATGGAGGCTTTCATAAACTACCTACTTTATGCTTATAATTTATTGCAAACCATGAATAAAACCGCGTTCACGTAAAGGCGTAAAATATTGTTCATTACCTATACGCGCAAAAAGAACAGCCTCAGGAACACAAAAAACCTCTACAAGGTCATGGGTTTGCAAGGCAAAATTTTCTTGTCCGTCAATGGTGGCATAAGTTTTAGTGGAAGATTGGCGTAGCAACACTTGCACAGGCATGGTGGGGGGTAAAACCATGGCCGGAAAATTACATAAATAAGGGCAAATGGCTGTAACAACAATAACATTGTTGGCTGGGTGCACCAAGGGGCCACCAGCTGAAACGGCATAACCCGTAGAGCCTACAGGAGAAGAAAGAATGAGACCATCGGCCCGAATAACGCCAATGGACTCTGTTTCCATGCGCACATCTAAGGTTATAACGCGAGATAAAGCTCCGCGATTTAGTACTACATCATTAATGGCATAGCCGCTATGAAGGACTTCATCTTGACGATACACCTTCCAGCCAAGAGCCATGCGTTTGAGCACCGTATGCTGGCCTGCTAAGATTTTGTTTAAACCTATTTCCCAATTTTCTGTGGTAAGTTCTGTTAAAAACCCCACTTTACCAAAGTTAATTCCAAGCATGGGTGTGGGATTTTCTGCAAAGGCTCTGGCTACGCCAAGCATGGTACCATCACCACCAAGAACAAGTATAAAGTCAAAGTGTTGTTGGCTAAACTCGTCTATGGTGTTTACGTCTTTCACTATGGTGGACGCGTGACTTTGAGCCTCTAACCAAGCGGCAATGCGAAAAGCTAGCTCAGAGGCAGTACTGTTGTTTACCTTAACAATTATGAGAAAATGAAGGTTTTTTGTGCTATTGCTCATGAACAAAGAATAGCTAAAAAATAGCCTGTATTCAAGGTTTTTATGAGGAAATTTTCACAAGTTATAGTTTGCCTTATGCAGTCAGAAAGCTTGGTGAGAGATTGCTCTTTCTTTAATCTAACTGAAATGTGTACAGCGTGTCATCTTGTCAGAGTAAAGAACATACTGTATATGTAGGTGTTGTCGTAAGTAAATGAACAAAGCTTCCGCAAGAATTTGTTTTGAGCGAAATTTTTTCAAGAATGAATCTCAGAACACGCATGTGTTTTCAGTTTGATGACAAAGTAGAACTCTATGGTTTTGAAAGAAAATTTCATCCAAAGTCATCGCGAGCGAAGCGCGGCGATCCATTACCAAAGGGTGATTCTTGCGGTAAATAATTTCCGATCAGAGAATGGTTGATGCGTTATATGTTCTTTGAATATAGACAGAGAGGCGAAGCTTATCGCTCCTTGAGCATGGATGCTTTGCTGTCTGTATCCGTAAGGCGCTAAAGCGCCAACGGCTATACCACTGCGTGGCACCCTTCGGGCAGCTGCTTCGTCGAAGCCTCCTCGCAATGACGTTGGATGTAGGATGTTATAATTAAAAAAAATCATCGTAAAAAATGGTTTGAACAAATAGAATGCCACTTTGTCAGCACTCTCAGAACACGCATGTGTTTTTTGCTTTGCTTGGCCTTGTTTTACCTTGTTTTGCACAGAACAGACCTAGGAGTATGGTGTGAAAAAAACCTTATCTTGGACATTGCAAGAAGATATGGGCAAAACCTTGCCCAGTGCGCAAGATATTCTTAGTGAATATGCTGAACAAGGTTTACATGTGCGACAAAGCTTTTTTGCCACTTGCAGTGAAGCCCTAGAAGAGGCAGCTCGTCTTATGGCCACAGCTCTAGCCCGTGGGGGAAAAGTCTTACTTTGTGGTAATGGAGGCAGCGCCGCCGATGCACAGCATATTGCCGCAGAATTGGTGAATCGTTTTTTATTAGAAAGGCCTCCGCTACCTGCACTGGCTTTAACTACAGATACATCTGTGCTTACAGCCATAGCCAATGATTTTGGCTTTGAACA
>CAYJPR010000230.1:0-2704 GCA_964372075.1 uncultured Desulfovibrionaceae bacterium
TCGCGCTCAAGATCCATGCTATCCATAATACGGTCATCCACTTGTTGGTCAGCGCGAAAAACGCCGCTTTGACGAAAAAGTGCATCCACAAGGGTGGTTTTGCCATGGTCAACGTGGGCAATGATGGCCACGTTACGTAAAAATTGATTGTTTTGCATAAGATTCTTTGTGTAAAAGGTTATTTTTTTGTGAATTTTTCATTTACTACACAAGGCGCGACCTCTATTTTTAACCCTCAAGCACAACTATTTTCTTCACACGCTAAAGGCCGCACATACGAAAAGATGCAGGTCTTATATCCTGCGTTGCCATAAGTCACAAGATTTTTTATGCCCCTACCCTTGATTTATTTCGCTTAGCGCCGATACATATTTTTAACAAGAGTAAAAAAAGCCCCCAAAATAGGCTTTTTGCAAGTGATACTCCTCCTTTTCTACGGTATACAAGCTAGCTTAGGGCTTAAGATTTTCTCTGGCCTTAGCTTTGACATTTACTGGAAAACTGTCTAGAATGTAGCAAACAAATTCAGCTTTTGTTTTTTTCGTGAACAGCCTCTCCACTTTTTTAGCAAAACAAAAGCACTTTTCATAAGGACGAATCGTATGGATATAGCAACCCTAGGTGGCATGCTTGGTGGCCTTGGTCTTGTACTTGGCTCCATTTTTATCGGCCCGCAGCCCGGTAACTTTATCGACATCCCCAGTATCATGATTGTTGTGGGGGGTACGATGTCGTCCATTATGGTGTGTTTCCCTGCCAGTGAGGTGAAGCAAGCCTTTGGGGCCGGCATGAAGGCCTTTACGGCTAAAGATTCCTCCGCCAGTGATGTGGTCTCCACCATGGTGAAAATTGCAGAAATTAGCCGTCGCCAAGGTATTATTGCTTTGGAAAAAGTACAGACGGACAATCCTATTTTAAAAAAGGCCACTCAGCTCATTGCCGACAGCGCCGATCCATCGCTCATTCACGCCACCGTGGCCATTGAAATTATGTCCATGAAAAAGCGCCATAATATTGGCATTAGCGTGTTCACGCGTCTTGCTTCTTTGGCTCCTGCCATGGGTATGGTGGGTACGCTCATTGGTCTTGTGCAGATGCTTGCAAACCTTTCTGACCCTGCCGCCATTGGTCCGGCCATGGCTGTTGCTATTTTGACCACATTTTACGGCGCGCTCATTGCAAACCTTATATTTATTCCTCTTGCCGGTAAAATGAAAGCCAGAAGTATGCAGGAAGAGCTGCTCTTACTGATTATTTTTGAAGGCGCCAAGTCCATTTTAGAAAATAACAACCCTAACCTTGTGTATGAAAAACTGTCTTCGTTCTTACCGCCTAAACAGCGTAAAGGACCGGATAAAGGCGGTAAAGAGTAAATAATGTTCTTAAGTAACAGCAAACGTATAGGAACAATCTATGAGTGACGATCCTTTACAAGGCGGCGACGATGATGTCGATGAAGGGGAAGGCTGGCTTGCCACCTTTGCAGATATCTCCATGCTTTTGCTGGTGTTCTTTATCTTGCTCTTCTCACTTTCTTCAGTAGAGCAAAGTAAGTTCCTCGCCACAGTGGGTTCCATTAAAGGGGCTTTGGGCGGAGATGCTAGCTCTTTAGCGCATAATGATCCTACCCAAACGGCGGGCTCCTTGCATGAAGAAGTAAAAAGACGTAAAGAACTTATTGAAGCGCAAAAGCAAACATTTAACGATATACGCAGCTTTTTGGTGCAAAATGGCGTGGAAGGCCAAGTGGGTGCAGTGCTTGATGAAGGCACCATTACCTTACGCCTGCCAGGCAAGGTGCTCTTTGCCCCCAACAGTACAGAGCTCACACCGGAAAGCTTGAAGATTTTAGACGTATTAAAAGACATTTTTGTCAAAAGACGTGAACAGCGTGTGGATATTCGAGGCTATTCTGATGATACGCCTGTGGTGGATAATCCACGCTTTAAGGATAGTTGGGATTTGTCTGCCTTACGCGCAGTAACAGTGCTTCGTTATTTATTAACGCAAGGCATTGAGGCAGACAGACTGACGGCCACGGGGTATGGCTCGCTAAATCCCCTCATGCCCAATACCACAGAGGAAAATAGGGCACGAAATCGCCGTGTGGAATTTGTCTTACAACGTGATGTAACAAAGAGTCCGTAATGTCAGAATTAAAATATGAATTCTCTTTAGATGAGGATGCACAAGGGCCCAGAAATGCCTATCGTGCCATGGTACAAGGCATTGAAGCCCGTATAAACAATGCTAAATCCACTTACGAAGTGGTGGACATTAGCGTTTCTGGCTGTGCCATTAAGTTGCCTGCCAACATAAATTTAGCCGAAGGCGCCACTTTTAATGTACAACTAGAAGTGCGCGGACGCTCCATTTTGACAGCGCTTAGGGTAAAGGTTATCCGTGTTACCCCTAGCGGCGTTGTGGCATGTAATTTTATAAATATGAATGAGCGTCAAGAGTATGCCCTAGATAAACTCGTCTTGGAAATACAAAAACGACTCATTGAATCTCAAAAAATATAACACAAAATACATGGTTTATGCTCTAAAAGTATAGTCCGTGTATTTTTGCGTGTTGTGTAAAGAATATCGATATCACCCAAAGGGAATAGAATGGATCTAAACAATGAAAAAGTATTAGTGGCAAACCGCGGTGAAATTGCCATGCGTATCACACGGGCTTGTCATAAGCTTGGCGTAGC
>CAYJPR010000231.1:0-2699 GCA_964372075.1 uncultured Desulfovibrionaceae bacterium
TAAGCAATTGCTTAAAAATTTGCGGAGATTGTGGCAAGGCAAAGAATTGACCTTCGTTTACACGGCTGGGCACCAAGAAGTCACGAGCGCCTTCAGGTGTGGATTTGGTAAGTACAGGCGTTTCCACTTCAAGGAAAGCATTGTCATCTAAATAACGGCGTACAGCTTGGGCTACCTTATGGCGTAATTGGAAAATTTGAGCCATTTTAGGACGGCGCAAATCTAAATAGCGCCATTGTAAGCGCAAGTTTTCGCCAGCTTCGCAGCGATCTTCAATGGGGAAGGCAGGAGTTTTAGAAGTATTTAACAGCTTCCATTCTTCCACAACCACTTCCACTTCACCGGTCACCATATTGGCATTGGTCATGCCTTCAGGACGAGGACGTACTTTACCCTTAATGGCAAAAACGTACTCAGAACGTAAAATATAGGCTGTTTCATGGGCCTTGGGGGCAAATTCTGGGCTAAATACCACTTGGGTTAAGCCCTTACGGTCGCGCATATCCACAAAAATAAGGCCGCCGTGGTCACGACGATATTGGGCCCAGCCCATAAGGCATACCTGCTCACCATCATTGGCAAGGGTTAATTCTGCACAAGTGTGGCTGCGCTTCCAATCACCAAGTTCTTGAATAAATTGTTGGTGTTCTGCTTGGACATTAAGATTTTGCTCATTACTCTGACTCATTTGCTTCCCCATCGAAATCTTCTTGCAATTTTACAAAAAGGTACTCTTCTACTTCAGTAACCTTCATGGTTGTTTGTTCGCCACTATCCATGTGTTTTACGGTAACACTTTCGGAATTCATTTCATCTTCACCAATAATCAAGGCATAGCGAGCATTGGACTTGCCAGCCTGACGCATTTGGCTTTTGAAAGAGCCGCCATTATGCGCATAATCACCCACTAAACCGGAGCGGCGCAAAACGGTTGCCAATAAAAAGGTCATATGTGAAGCCGCAATATCATCACAGAAAATTATAGTAAAATCTGGACGATGTTTTGGCAGCTCCGGTATAAGCATGGCTAAACGCTCCATGCCGCAAGCAAAGCCAATACCCGGTACTTCCGGTCCACCCAGCTGTTTCACAAGACCATCATAACGACCGCCACCGGCAATGGAAGTTTGCGCTCCCACACCATTAGAAACCACTTCAAAGGTGGTACGGCAATAATAATCTAAACCGCGCACCAAGCGAGGATTTACTTCAAATTTTACCATGTCTTGGAATTCTAAAAATTTCAAAACATATTCAAAAGCATTGGTGCACTCAGGGCATACATGGTCTGGCAATTGCGGCGCCGCGGCAGTATGTTCCTTACAACTTGGTACTTTACAATCCAGCACACGTAAAGGATTGGTTTCTACTCTGCGGCGACAATCTTCACATAAAGCGTCTTGATCCAGCTCGCGTAAATACTTGGTTAAAAGAGCTTTATATTGCGGACGGCACTCAGCACAACCAAGGGTGTTTATTTGCACCTGAAAATCATGAATACCCAGCATTTGCAAAAAGTCGCTCAGCATTATGATAACTTCAGCATCGGTTCTAGGATGCGCCGCACCAAGGCATTCACAATTTATTTGATGGAATTGACGCATACGCCCTTTTTGAGGACGCTCATAGCGAAACATGGGCCCATAGGTGAAAAGCTTAGATACAGGCTCTTGATTATGCTTTTTGGCTTGAATATAAGCACGCATAACACCGGCTGTAGCTTCGGGGCGCAAGGTTAAAGAACGATCTTTGCGGTCAGGAAAAGTGTACATTTCCTTTTGCACCACGTCGGTTTCTGTACCAATGCCGCGGCAAAAAAGCTCGGTGAATTCCATAATAGGCGTACGTAATTCTTCATAGCCATAGCAAGTAAAAACACTGCGCGCTGTATCTTCTATAAAGCTAAAAATATCGCTTTGCGGCGCAAATAAATCTGCAAAACCCTTAATGCTTTGTGTGCTCATAGTGTACCCTTATAAAAAATAAAAAGGTGTTGAACCTGTTTTAACCACAGGCTCAACACGTAAAAGTGCAAAAAATACCTTTTTACCGCTTCATACAGCCCGACTTGCACGCCGCTTCAGAACCGGCGCAAGGAACGGGATATTCTCCGGTAAAACATGCCGTGCAATAATGATCTTCATTATTTACCGAGCGTAAAAGCCCTTCTATAGTCAAATAGTGTATGGAGTCAACATTTAAGAGATTTTTAATCTCTTCCAAGGTATGCGTAGCCGCCACCAAATGCTTGGGGTCGGCAAAGTCAATACCGTAAAAACAAGGGAACTTTACCGGCGGGCAAGATATGCGAATATGCACTTCTTTGGCCCCAAGTTCGCGTAATTTCTTTACCCTTGTGGTCATGGTGGTGCCGCGTACAATGGAATCATCCACAATACAAATTTTCTTGCCTTCAATCATTTCGCGCACGGGGTTAATTTTAATACGCACCCCAAAATTACGCATATTTTGCGAAGGTTGAATAAATGTACGGCCCACATAGTGGTTACGAATCATGGCATGTTCATAGGGAAGCTCAGCGCATTGCGCAAAACCTACGGCAGAATACACACCGGAATCGGGGAATGGCATGACAAAATCTACTTCAGGTGTGGATTCATGCGCCAATTGCCAGCCCATGCGCTTACGCACTAAATACACATTTTCGTCAAAAATATTGGAGTCCGGGCGTGCAAAAT
>CAYJPR010000232.1:0-2687 GCA_964372075.1 uncultured Desulfovibrionaceae bacterium
TTATACGTTCATTTTTTCTGGGGGAAGGAAAAACCTTTTTGAGAAAAGGTTCTTTTCCTCCCCCAGACCCCCTCCCTTTTCCAAAAACTTTTTATGGCGACAAAAATATATCTTCGTAAGAAGTATACTTCGCAACAGAACCCTCAAAAATACAAATGCTACAAAGTATTTTACTCTTTTACGAGTTAACAGTGCGTTCAAAATAGGCAAGATGCAAGGAGGGCGAGTTTTTTACGCAGGGCGCGTATCAAAACATACGTAACCGAAGTAAAAAATGAGCCCGACGAAGCAGATTGCCTATTTTCATAGTTGGCAATTCGTTAAAAAAGGGTTGGATGCGAGGCAGGCGCAGCTTTTTGCGTAAGGAGTGTACTCTTATGGTACTCGACTGGAGCAAAAAGCAAGCCTAACAAAGCAGACAGCCTTTTTTTAGCGAATTGCGCCGCGCCATTGGCGCCTATCGCCCACGCGAATAGTAACCCTCTCCCTATCCATATACTCCAAAAGAGCAATAAGATACTTACGCGAAATACCATCCAAAATTTCTTTCAGCCCTGCAGGATCAAGGTCATCATGACTTTCAAACCACAACTTCACTCGCTCTTTAATGTCTGCCATGATAGGCTCAGCATAATATAAGCCTTCCTTCACGCGCACCAGCTGCTTTTCATCGCACAGCATTTTGAGCACGGGGGCCGCTTTTTTGGCATCCACTTTCAGCTCTTCCAAAACATCTTTAAGGTTCGGCGGCGTCAAACCGGCACCGGCATGGGCCTCATAAAGTTTTTCTTTTAAGGAACTCTCGTCACTGTCCAGTTCCACCGTATGTGAAGCCAGGCGCAGCACATCGCCTTCCGCCACCAAGGAGCCATTGCGCAAGCAACGCTCAATAACAAGGTGCGCCAGCTTGGGCCTTTGCTTTTGGCATAGCACCCCGCGCGCCATGCCTGTTTTTAAAGGATCGCGCTTGTGGAAAGCCGCCGCCTGTTCAAGACATTGCTCCATAAGGGTATGGAGGGCCTCCCCAAAAATATAGCGCTTTTCATCTTTATCAAAGCAAGTGAGCTTAGCGCCGAGGCTTTGCAAAAGTTTTTCCAGCTTTTTAGCACTGCCATTGGTCAGCACCATAAGCTCGGCAAAACTTAAGCCCTCCACGCCGGCTAACTCCAATTGCGTAAGCAGGCGCTGCTCCAAATGCTCCGCCCCTTCAAGGCCGGCTAGGGAGGACAGTAAGGAAAGTTTTCTTTCAAAGGCGCTATCTTTACGGCGTAAAGGCTCTGGCAAGGCATGTACAAGCACCCCACCGGCCACAGTACGCAAGGGCGAATAAGCCCGAACCACGCAACGGTCGCCATAAAGGCCCACCATGGGCTCATTGAAGCGAATTTCCGTAAGAGCACTTTGCCCCGGCTCTAGGCGATCTCTATCAAAGAAATACAACCGCGCCGCCACTTCGCGAGCGCCGTGGTGAAAGTGAATTTCCGTTCTGGCGCGCAAAGCCCTGGGAGCCGAAGAGAGGCATTGCAATTGCACCAACCAGCGCGTGGCAGGAAAAAGCGTCTTAGGATGCGCCAGTACAGAGCCGCGCTGTACTTCGCCCACTTCCACATTGAGCACATTAAGGGCGCAGCGCTGTCCGGCGCCGGCATCTTCCGCCGCATGCCCATGCCATTGAATGCCGCGAATGCGCGTTTCCACCTCATCCGGCATAAATACAGCCTCATCGCCAAGGCTCACTTCGCCGGCAAGTAAAGTGCCTGTAACTACGGTACCGTGGCCTTTCATGGAAAAAATTCTATCTACGGGCAAGCGAAAGAGAGTGCTTTCCCTTGCAGGTTGCATGCTTGCGGCCATACTCACCACATGGTCACGCAAAGCATCTAAGCCTTGCTTAGTCAGGGAGGACACGGGAAAAATAGGTGCGTCTTCTAAAAATGTGCCTTGCAAAAAGGTTTTCACATCTTCTTGCAC
Source organism: uncultured Desulfovibrionaceae bacterium (assembly GCA_964372075.1). Taxonomy (GTDB): domain Bacteria; phylum Desulfobacterota; class Desulfovibrionia; order Desulfovibrionales; family Desulfovibrionaceae; genus CAYJAD01. The sequence continues at coordinate 1,972 of CAYJPR010000232.1, forward strand.
AAGGCCCAGCCACTCTTCATCCACCATATCTATTTTGGTTAAAGCCACAAAACCATGTTTAATACCCAGCAAGGAACAAATTTCCACATGCTCGCGCGTTTGCGGCATGACGCCTTCATCGGCGGCAATAATAAGCATGACAAAATCAATACCTGCGGCGCCGGCCACCATATTTTTTACAAAACGCTCATGCCCAGGCACATCCACTATGCCTAAGCGCTCACCATTGGGGAGCGTAAAGTGGGCAAAGCCCAATTCTATGGTGATGCCGCGTCTTTTTTCTTCTTCTAGACGGTCGCAATCAATGCCCGTAAGAGCACGTACAAGGGAAGTTTTCCCGTGGTCAATATGTCCTGCTGAGCCAAGAACCAATGGCATAAAAGTCACTCCTTGCGTCGCGTTAGCGCTCGGTATATATAAAGGGCAATGTGGCAAGGAAAGCCGCATAAGTCAATGTATGAAACAATTTTTTTGCCCCGCCCATAAGGCAACATTCACACAAGGATACCTATGGAAACTCTTTCTGTAAGCACACATAAACGCAGTGAAATGGTGGATATTACCCATAAAGTGCAAGAACTTGTTCAAGGGCAAAGCTCATGGACCAAGGGCGCCATAGTGCTCTACTCGCCCCATACCACATGCGGCCTTACTATTAATGAAGGGGCCGACCCCGACGTAGCCAGAGATATGACAGGCTTTTTCACGGCGCTGGT
>CAYJPR010000233.1:0-2667 GCA_964372075.1 uncultured Desulfovibrionaceae bacterium
CCTTATGGGTGAAGCCTTGCACCACATCAGGGCGACGGCGCACTTGCCCAAGGTCGGTGGCTGTGATGGCGTCATCTGTGACTGAAGCGGCGCTTTCCTGCTTTTTGGCACTTTCGCCCGTATCCAGCACTTGCACAGATTTGCAACCATCGCGGTAGACGGTAACGCCCTTACAACCTTCTGTAAAAGCCAGCCAGTAAATATTATAAATATCTTCCTGCGTGGCAGAATGCGGCAGATTTACGGTTTTGGAAACGGCATTATCTGTATGTCGTTGAAAAGCCGCTTGCATTTTTAAATGCCACTCTGCCCCAATATCCATGGCGGTCACAAAGGTCTTGCGCATGGCCTCGGGCAGAAATTCCATATGCCTGATAGAGCCCTTTCGTAAGACGCTTTCCATAAGCTCTGGGCTTTGCCCGCCCATGCCAGCCAGTGCCTTTTCAAAATAAGGATTCACTTCCACCAGCTTTTCCCCATCTAAAATATTACGCGTAAAGCACAAAGCAAAAAGCGGCTCCACGCCGGAAGAACAACCGGCAATGATGGACAGCGTTCCCGTGGGGGCAATGGTGGTCACTGTGGCATTACGGAAAGGCCCACGCCCATTTTGGGCAAAGGTAGACGTGGCGTAGGCAGGAAAGGCGCCGCGCTCCTTGGCTAATTGCATGGAGGCCGCATGTCCTTCATCATCCACAAAGCCCATGACGCGCTCGCCTAAAGCAAGCCCTTCGGCACTGTCATAAGCCACACCCAGCTGAAAGAGCATGTCGGCAAAGCCCATGACGCCTAGGCCAATTTTACGATTTAAGCGCACCCTTTCAGAAATGCTTTCCAAGGGAAAACGTGAGGCATCAATAACATTATCCAAAAAGCGCACGGAAAGATGTATCACTCTGGCAAGTTCTTTCCAATCAATATGCTTTTCCGGATTATTATACGGTCCTGTGCCGGTAACAAATTGGGCTAAATTTATGGAGCCAAGATTACAAGCTTCATAGGGTAAAAGAGGCTGTTCACCACAAGGATTGGTGGACTCTATCTCCCCTTGATCGGGGGTAGGATTATCTCTATTGATGCGATCTAAAAAGACAATACCAGGATCGCCCGATTCCCAAGCTTTGCGCACAAGCAGGTCAAAGACTTCACGCGCCGGTAAACGGCTATGCTCCTTGCCTTGATAAGGGCACATAAGGGCATAGTCGGCGTCTTGTTCCACCGCTTCCATGAAAGCTTCGGTAAGGCCCACGGAGAGATTGAAGTTATTAAACTCTCCCTCCACGGCTTTGGCTTCAATGAAGGCTAAAATATCGGGGTGATCTACGCGTAAAATGCCCATATTGGCGCCGCGTCTGGTACCGCCTTGCTTAATTTGCTCGGTGGCCGTGTTGAAAATGCGCAAAAAAGACAAGGGACCGGAAGCTACACCGCCGGTGGAACCCACATGGCTATTGGTAGGGCGCAAGCGCGAAAAGGAAAAGCCCGTACCGCCGCCGGATTTATGAATCATGGCGGCATGTTTTACGGCATCAAAAATTTCTTCTATGGAATCGCCTATGGGAAGCACAAAGCAGGCCGAAAGTTGCCCTAAATCTGTACCGGCATTCATAAGGGTGGGTGAGTTTGGTAAAAATTTCCACTGTATCATCAAATCGTAAAACTCCCGCGCCAAAGCCTCTGGAGTTGTGGTGGAATTTTCGTATTTGGCTTCTTCTGCGGCCATGGCTGAAGCCACGCGCCAGAAAAGATCTCTGGCATCTTCCGTACGGCCGGTGGTCTCATCATATTTATAATAACGTTTTTTAAGCACCACTTCCGTATTACTGCTAATGGAAGGATGCGGCAAATCTTCTGGCATGGGAAGCATGGCAGGCATGGCAAAATCCTTGGTTAAAGGTGGTGTAATGGGGATTGAAAGTACGCTACCACACAAAGGGAGCTTTTGCTATGCATAAAAAAGCACCTTCCTAGTACATTACAGTACGTTTATGACGCAATACAAATTCGTTAACATTTGCCCAACAGCACCACTTTAACCAGCCCACACAACAACACAAACACCTTGACGTAATACCGCTTTATAGCCTATGGAAAGGAAAGTTTTTTCACAAGTTGCCAAGGGCAAGCTTTACAAAAGTAGAGCTTGCGTCTTTTCGCGTCAATAACATATTAGAATAATTCTTTTCTTTTACGCGCAAGACAATTCGCGGCAAAAGTTACGAACACATTATCAGCCTAGGGATTACCGTATGGATATTTTGCCTTTGCTTCGCGCAAAAAAAGAAGATGTTAATAATAAATGGGTGGAGTCTGTTTATGCCAGCTACCCTTTAGATACCACAGGTTTTTTGCGCACCAAAAAAGATGATTTTTGCAACCCTGTGGGAGAAATTACCACCACCATGGCGCATTATCTTTTTGATGCCGCCGCCGGTGAACATGTGCTGGAATTAAAATTGCGTGACGCTTTAGAGCGTTTTGTGAAATTGCGCTCTGTGCAAGATTTTACCCCTTCGCGTGGGCTTGGTGTTCTCTTTGTATTTAAACAACTGTTCCGCGAAGCTTGCATGGAAGAATGCCTCTCTACAGGCGCCATTAAAGAGTATTTTGAATGCGAGTCTCGCATTGATACTTTATTCCTCATGGCTTTTGACATGTATGTGGGCT
>CAYJPR010000234.1:0-2663 GCA_964372075.1 uncultured Desulfovibrionaceae bacterium
CCGGGTTTAGCAGGAGAAGGTCCCACATAATAAATAACGGCATTGGTTAAATCCACTGGCAAGCTTTGACCGGCATCAAGGGTTTCTACCAATTTTTTATGAGCGGCATCACGAGCAGCAATGATGGTACCACTAATGAGCACACGATCACCAGCGCGTAAAGAGCGGGCGGTGGCATCATCAAAGGGCGCAGTAATACGTTTACTTTCGTTAGACATGGCCTTTCTCCTTATAAAGTAGCTTCTGCGTGACGCGCCGCATTACAGTTAATATTTACAGCCACAGGCAGGGAGGCAATATGCGTGGGATACCATTCCACATGCACACGCAAAGCCGTGTTTTTACCGCCAAGACCTTGTGGTCCTATGCCGGTTTTATTGGCCATTTCTAAGAGCTCTTTTTCAAAAGCCGCATAGCGCGGATCAGGATTTTGTGTATCAATATCACGAGCAGCGGCGCGCTTGGCACAAATGGCGGCCATTTCTAAATTGCCGCCAATGCCCACACCCACCACCATGGGAGGACAGGAATTAGGACCGGCCAATTGAATGGCATCCAGCACCACTTGGCGTACACCTTCAATACCATCGGCAGGCACCAGCATTTTTAGTACGCTTTTATTTTCTGAACCGGCGCCTTTGGGTGCCAAACGTAAGCGTATGGCATCGCCGGGCACAATGCGCGTATGAATGATGGCTGGGGTATTATCCTTGGTATTTTTTCTTTCAAATAAAGGCTCTTCTACACAAGATTTGCGCAAGTAGCCATCGGTATAGCCACGGCGAATACCTTCATGAATGGCAGTTTCAAAGTCACCACCTACTATACGAACATCTTGTCCCACATCGGCAAAAACTACGGCCAAACCCGTATCTTGACAGATAGGAATACTGCCTTCGGCGGCAATATCAGCATTGACAATGAGCTGCTCTAAAATGCTTTGCCCCACGGGGGAAGGTTCGTTATCCTTAGCATCTTTAAAGGCTTGGTACACATCGGAAGGCAGTTTACAGCAAGCTTTAATGGCAAGCTCCGCCACAGTTTTTGTTATGGCCTCAGCCTGAATTTCACGCATAATAGTTCTCCTTCTGCAACCATGATGGTGCACATATATGCGCCGCCATGCTAGCGCATTCGCCAGCAAATTTCTATGTTTTTTTACCCTCTCATTTGATACTTAGCGCTTCACTATTGTACCAAAAATTGGACTCAAATCCTAAACTTATAAAAACAGAAAGAAAAAAACAGAAAAACTATCCCTCTCACCTTGCCAAAGGCGCACTTAAGCACTACTTTTCCCCCATGAAAAACAGTATTTCCATTCAAGGTGCCAAGCACCATAATTTAAAAAATATTTCTTTGGACATTCCCCGTGACGCCTTGGTGGTTATTTGTGGCCCTTCCGGCTCCGGCAAATCCACGCTAGCCTTTGATATTGTCTATGCCGAAGGCCAACGCCGCTATGTGGAATCCCTGTCTGCCTATGCACGTCAATTCTTACCGCAAATGAATAAACCTGCTGTGGAAAAGATTGAAGGCCTCTCCCCTGCCATTTCCCTAGAGCAACAATCCACAGCCCGTAACCCTCGCTCCACCGTGGGCACAGTTACAGAAATTTACGACTTTTTACGCGTATTTTTTGCTCGCCTTGGGCGCATGTATTGTCCGCAATGTAATGTACCCATTGAAGCCCGCGCCGCCGATGAAATCATAGAAGATATTTTACAAATGCCGCTGGGCACAAAGTTCATTCTCATGGCCCCCCTGGTAGAACATCAAAAAGGCACCCATGCCGACCGCTTTAAAAAACTTAAGGCTGAAGGTTTTGTACGCGTGCGCGTCAATGGTGAAATTTTAGGCATAGACGATGTGCCGGCGCTGGATAAGAACAAAAAACATTGCATTGACTTGGTAGTGGACCGCTTGGTCAATAAAGAAGGTCTACGCGGACGCCTTGCTGACTCTGTAGAATTGGCCCTGCGCTATGGAGAAGGCCGTCTGGCCCTGCACCTTCCTGACAGCAAAGAAGATATTGTACATGCCACGTCTTCGGTCTGTAAACAATGCCGCCTTTCTTTGCCGGCCCCCAGTCCGCAACTCTTTTCCTTTAATAGCCCCCAAGGGGCCTGCCCACGCTGTGTGGGACTGGGCACCGTGGATTATTTTGAGCCTCTTTTAGTAGCGCCCAATAAAGGCCTGTCCTTAAATGGCGGCGCCTTATTGCCTTGGGCTTCTGCCAAAATGTTTGTTCGCTATGCCGAGGCCTTAGCCGCCCTTGGCAAAAGATGGAAGTTTACCCTTGATACGCCTCTATCAGATTTTAGCGAAAAAGCCTTGGCAGCCCTTTTTTACGGGGAAGATGCCAAGGGCAAACCGGCTCAAGGTTCACAAGGTTTGCGCCGTAACTGGATGGGCGGTAATGTGGCCTTGGATGCTCAAGGTGATTATAACAGCCAAAGCTTTATCCAAGAGGAAGAGGCCCAAGGTTCTGTGCCCATCAATGAAAAGCGCTGGACCGGCGTCATGCCTCTCTTAGAAAAAGGTATGCAATACGGCGATGCTTGGCGCGAGACGCTTTCGCGCTATAGGCAATCTACCTATTGCCCTGCCTGCAATGGAGCGCGCTTGCGTCCGGAGTCTTTGGCTGTGCGCGTGGGAGATAT
>CAYJPR010000235.1:0-2661 GCA_964372075.1 uncultured Desulfovibrionaceae bacterium
AAATACATGAAAGCGTTGGAGAAAATCAAAGACGAAAAAAAGAAAAAGAAGTAAAGCCCCCCAAGAAAAGCAAAACGCAAATGCACCCAGAATCGCAAATGCTGGTGGACCTTTTGGAGTCGGGCCAAAAGCCTTTACGTCTTGATCAAATTTTACGTTTTTTAGATATTCAGCGCCGTCAAAAGCGTTATGTGGAAGAAATGCTCCATCAATTGGCAGATGCAGGGCGCATTACGCGTATGCATGGCGGCCAATGGGTAGCCAATGGGCAATTGCGCACCTATATAGGGCAGTACAGCGTACAACGCTCCGGTGTGGGCTTTGTGGATATGGCTCGTTTAGAAGGGGCCTATAAAAAAACTTTGGCAGATGACCCTGAAAAGCAGAATGACGAAGTACACAATAACGAAGCGCAAGCAAGAGAAACCGCCCCTTCTAAAAAAAGCTCCTCTTCTGAGCGCTCTTTCTCCATATTTATTCACCCCTCTCAGGCTGGAGACGCATGGCATGGAGATACCGTGCGCGTTATCCTTTTGCCCGGTCGTGGCTCTAAGGAAAAACCTGAAGGCCGTATTGTGGATGTGGTAGAGCGTAAAGCCACAGATATTATGGTGCGCGTCAGCGATAAACGCGAAGCCCATAATCCACTTGCACGCCGCGGCCAGAGTGGAAGAGCTAGCAAGAAAAGCCGCCTCGGCACCCATGCCAGCCCCGATACGCCTTATATCTTTTGTAAGCCCTGCGATGTGCGCTTTCCCTTTAGCTTGCGCCTCACCAAGGATGACATTCCTCAAGATATTGCCCCAGAGCTTAAGCCCAATACGCTGGTCTTGGTGCGCCCTGTAAAACAGCTGGCCTCTGACCTTTGGCAAGGGGAAGCTCTTTCTGTACACGGACGCGAAGACAATGTGGCTGTGCAAGAAAATTTAGTGAAGCTCAATCATGGCGCCCCATCTGACTTTCCTCCTTTAGCCCTTGCCGAAGCTGAAAGTTTGCCCGAAGCGCCACGTCCAGAAGATTATGAAGGGCGTCAAGACGTGCGAACTTTGCCCTTTGTGACCATTGACGGTGAAACAGCGCGCGATTTTGACGATGCCATCTATGTGCAAAAGCAAGATAATGGCGGCTGGATCCTTTATGTGGGCATTGCCGACGTAACCCATTATGTGCGTCCCCAATCTGCGTTGGATAAAGAAGCTCGCCTGCGCGGTAATTCTTGGTATTTCCCTCGCTCTGTGGAGCCCATGCTACCCAAGGCTCTCTCCAATGGTTTATGCTCGCTTAATCCCCATGTGGATAGGCTTATCATGCTGGCTGAAATGCATTTTGATAAGGCCGGCGCCCTGCATAAAAGCCATTTTAGTGAAGCGGTGCTCTGCTCTCATGCGCGCTTAACCTATACGCAAGTGAAAGATTTGGTCTTAGACAAAGACCAAGCGGCCCGCCAAGAATTTCTTGCCACAGAACAAGGCCCAATCCTCTTGCCCATGCTGGAAGAAGCCGAGCGTTTTGCCCGTGTGCTGGCCCACAAAAGGCAAGTACGCGGTACTTTAGATTTCCATATGCCTGAGCCGCACTATCATTTTGATGATGATCAGCACATTGTGGACATTAGCCGCAAAGAACAGCACTTTGCCCATCAGCTCATTGAAGAGTGCATGATTGCCGCCAACGAGGCTGTGGCAGAGTTTTTAGAAGAAAAAGACGCCCCTGTGCTCTACCGTGTGCACCCTGAGCCAGAAAATTTACGCCTTGAAGGCTTGTTTCGCACCTTAGCCTCCACAGCCTTGGCAGATAAACTTCCCCCCAAGCCCTCTGCCAAAGATATACAAGGCATTCTTGCCGCCGCCAAAGACAGCCCTCAAGAATTCTTAGTAGGTCGCCTTGCCCTGCGCACCATGCCTCAAGCACGCTATCAGCCCTATAATGACGGGCACTTTGGCCTAGCCTCCACCTGTTATTGCCACTTTACCTCGCCCATCCGCCGCTATGCAGATGTGGTGGTGCATCGCGCCCTAAAACAAGCCTTGGGACTTGAAAAAAATGCCTTCCCTGACCATAAACTGGAAGCCATAGGCGATGGCATTAACCAATGCGAACGCGCCGCCATGGAAGCTGAACGCGAAATGAGCCGCCGCCTTGCCGTGCTGGTGCTCCAAGGGCACGAAGGGCAAAAATATGAAGGCACCATTGCCGGCGTTTCTGACTTTGGCCTCTTTGTAGAACTGGACGCCATGCCCGTGGAAGGCATGATACGCATTGCCGAATTGGGTGATGATTATTTTGAATACGACACAGATAAACAAGAGCTCATTGGTGTCATGAACGGTGAACGTTTTGCCCTTGGACAAAGGGTTCTTGTGCGCCTGACCGAAGTTAACCTTGGGCGCCTTGAAATTACCCTAAGCCTTGTGGAAGCAGAGCATCTCCCCCCAGCTGAACGCAAAGGCAAAAAAGGACGCGGCCTTACTCGGCCCAAACAGCCTAGCGGCGCCAAAGGAAGGTCTTCTCGTTCCGGTGCCAAAAGTCGAGGAGCTAGAAGCCAAGAAAGTAGAAAAGAAGGTGGCCCAAGAAAGAAAGCCCCTTCTTACTTGCGCAAGAAAAAACGTTAATTAAGATGATTTTTTAATTTTTATATTCTTGGGGGGGGGAAGGAAGATT
>CAYJPR010000236.1:0-2633 GCA_964372075.1 uncultured Desulfovibrionaceae bacterium
TTGCGGAACAGATTAGAGCGCAGAACCTTCATGGAGCCGCGGGTAGTTTGATATTTTTTGCCAAGTTTGGGGCATTGATTATGGAAATTGTCATAATTTTCTTGCTCAAAACTTAAGCAACAGAGTAGTCTTCCGCAAATGCCGGAAATTTTAGCAGAATTTAAGAAAAGACTTTGCTCTTTGGCCATGCGAATGGTCACAGGGGCAAATTTACGCAAATAGCGGCGACAACAACACACCATGCCGCACGAACCCACGGCGCCAATCATTTGTGTTTCATGACGCACGCCAATTTGGCGTAATTCTATGCGGGTGCGGTATTCGCGCACTAAATCTTTAACCAATTCTCTAAAGTCTATGCGTAGGGGCGCGGTGAAGTAAAAAATAAATTTACTGCGGTCAAAAAAGACCTCCACATCCACGAGTTTCATATCTAAGCCGCGTTCTGCAATGCACTCTTTGCAATAGCGAAAGGCGTCTTGAGAAAGCTGTATATTGTCTTGCGCCGTTTGGCAGTCTTCTGCAGAAGCCATGCGTACCACGGGCGAAATGGGCATATCTTGTATTTCTTGCGGTACTGTATCTCGTAAAACAGCCACATGGCCTAGGCCAATGCCCTGTTCTGTTTCCACAATAACAGCATTGCCCTCAGAAAGGGGCATGCTTGCGGAAAAGAAATACAATTGCCCGCTGGGGCGAAAGCGAATTCCAACTATCATTGAGGTGCCTTCCAAAATGCACAGCATTTTGTGCTAAAGTATATAGGGTGTAAACGCGGTATTTTCTGCTAGATTTGCCCTTCTGTCAATAAGGGAAATAGTTTCGAAAAAAAGTGAGTCTTTACTCCGCAAAAAATTATGCCCTTGTCTCATATATTTTCTTGTATCTACGCGCGTTATACGGTATTTGGGCTGCTGGACCAAGGATTTTTACGTATATTATTTACCTGGAGAACATATGAAAAAATATAATGTTGCCATTGTAGGCGCCACCGGCGCCGTAGGCCATGAATTATTAAAAGTACTTGCCGAGCGCAAATTCCCCATAGAAAATTTGGTGTTGCTTGCCTCTGCACGTTCAGAGGGCATGGTTATTTCTTACGAAGGTAAGGACTATACCGTAAGCGAAGCCAAGCCCGAATCCTTTAAGGGCATTGATATTGCGCTTTTTGCCGGTGGTTCCATCAGCAAAACTTTGGCACCTGAAGCTGTAAAGCATGGCGCCATCTGTATTGATAATAGCAGTACCTTCCGCTATGACCCTGAAGTGCCCTTAGTGGTACCCGAAGTAAACCCCGAAGATGTAGAATGGCATAAGGGCATCATTGCTAACCCCAATTGCTCCACCATTCAAATGGTTGTGGCATTAAAGCCCTTGCACGATGCCTTTGGCTTAAAGCGTGTGGTTGTTTCCACCTATCAAGCTGTTTCCGGCGCCGGCAAGCCCGGTTTAGATGAGCTGGAAGCCCAAGTGGCTGCCACAGCCGCCGGCGAAGCTTTAAAGGTAGAAGCTTTCCAGCATCAAATTATGTACAATGTTATCCCGCATATCGATGTTTTCCAAGAAAATGGCTACACCAAGGAAGAAATGAAGATGGTGTGGGAAACTAAGAAAATGTTGCACAATGAAGATATTCGCGTAAGCGCCACCACCGTGCGTGTGCCTGTATTACGCAGTCACTCTGAAGCCATCACCATTGAAACGGAAAAAGCCATTTCTGTGGAAGCTGCCAGAGAAGTGCTAGCCAAAGCTCCCGGCGTGGTATTGCAAGATACTCCTGAAGAAAAAGTGTATCCCATGCCGCTGTTCTCCTCCGACACCGATGAAGTGTATGTGGGCAGAATTCGTAAGGACTTGGCTTTTGACAATGGTCTTTCTTTCTTTGTGGTGGCAGATCAAATTCGCAAAGGCGCCGCTACTAATGCTGTGCAGATTGCGCAGTTGGTAGTCGAAAAAGGTTTGATCCAGTAGACTGTTGAAAAAGTGCAAATTGCGTCGTTAGGCTTGCTTTTTACTCCAGTTACGTATGTCCTATACGCGCCTTCCGTAAAAAGCTTCGCCTGCCTCGCACTTTACACTTTTTGAACAGTCTGTTTCAAATATCTAAATATCAAAACAAGCTATCTACAGTTCGCTCAAAATGAGTAAGATGCGAGGAAGACCTAAGAGGTATGGCAAATATAACTATACTTTGACAGGGTAACGGGTTGTTCAAAAAGTAGTGAATACAAGGAAAAATAAAAAGGCAAGGCGCGCCGTGTATATGAACATACATAAGCGGTTTGCCTTTTTAATTTTGACGCAGTAGGCACTGCTTTTTCAACAACCTGCAAGGTCTAACTGTTCCCCAAGGTTGATACCCTCAGCACTAACTATACCGCGCATGGGGTATACTTCCACGCCCACATCCACCGCCTGCCAAAAAAGCTTAGCATAAGCCGGATCAATGAGCTCAGCCGGGCCAAAGCAATGCCCGTCAGCCCTTTGGATAAGGTAAAACATGGCGGCGCGTTCTCCGCTTTTCACAATGTCCATAAGTTCCATAAGGTGCTTTTGTCCGCGTTCTGTGGCGGCATCGGGAAAGAGCGCCACGTCATCTTCCACCATGGTAACATTTTTACATTCTACCCATA
>CAYJPR010000237.1:0-2586 GCA_964372075.1 uncultured Desulfovibrionaceae bacterium
TGACACTCCGTCGCCATAAAAAGTTTTTGAGGGAGGGGGGCTTGCTGAAAGCAAGCGGGGAGGGAACTTTTTTCAAAAAGTTCCCTCCCCACAAAAAAACAAACAACTAAAATCCAAATAAACTAAAACTAAAACCCAAAAACTACAATTTCTTAGCTAAAATTTCATTAACTAAAGCAGGGTTAGCCTTACCCTTGGTGGCGCGCATAATTTGGCCCACAAAGAAGGAGATGAGCTTGGTCTTGCCACCGCGATAGGCTTCTACTTCTGCGGGGTTATCTGCAAGGACTTGATCGATGGCAGCTTCCAATTCAGAACTATCAGAAATTTGCACAAGACCTTTTTCTTTCACATAGGCTTCTGGCATGGCGCCATTTCTGTAGATATCGGCAAAGATATCATGGGCAATCTTGGCGGAAATGAGCCCTTCATCGATGATGCGGGCCAGCTCTGCCAAGGCTTCTGGGCGCATGGGCATTTCTTGCATGCTGTGCTCTTGGGCGTGTAACTCGCGTAATAAGGCACCAAGCACAAGGTTGGCTATTCTGCTCACCTTTGTTTTGGGGGATGCGGCAAGGGCTGCTTCAAAAAAGTCTGCAAGGGCTTTTTCTGCGCAGAGGGTTTCGGCGTCGGCTTGAGCTAGCTTAAATTCTTGGACAAAGCGAGCGATGCGCGCCTTGGGTAATTCAGGTAAGGATTCTTTCCAGGCGGCAAGATCTGCCTCAGCTATGACGATGGGCAAAAGGTCTGGATCTGGGAAGTAGCGGTAGTCATGGGCTTCTTCCTTACTGCGCATGGACTTGGTGATGTTTTTGGTACTGTCATAAAGACGTGTTTCTTGAACAACTTCTTCGCCATCTTCAAGTAAATCGTGCTGACGGGAAATTTCGTATTCAATGGCCTTTTGTACGTGACGGAAGGAGTTTAAGTTCTTTAGCTCTGCACGTGTACCAAAGGGGGTGCCGGGTTTGTGGATGGAGACGTTGGCGTCACATCTAAAGGAGCCTTCTTCCATATTACCATCACTAATGCCTAAGGTGGTGACAATGGCATGTAGGGCTTTTAGGTAGGCTACGGCTTCTTCTGCACTGCGCATGTCTGGTTCAGATACAATTTCCACCAAGGGAGTGCCGGCGCGGTTTAAGTCCACAAAGCTGGCATTTTCATGGGCATCGTGGATGTTTTTACCGGCATCATTTTCCATATGGATACGAGTGATACCTATGACTTTTTTATTTTCGCCCACGGTAATTTCCATTTTACCATGCTCGCAAATGGGTTTATCAAATTGCGAAATTTGATAGCCCATGGGCAGGTCTGGATAAAAATAGTTTTTACGGGCAAAGATGGAAGAAAGATTCACCGTGCATTCGGTGGCAAGGCCCACTTTAGCGGCATATTCCACAGCACGGGCATTGAGCACGGGCAAAGCGCCGGGCATACCTGAGCACACTTCGCATACGTGAGCGTTGGAACTTTGTCCAAAAGCTGTGGAGCAAGAACAAAAAAGTTTGGACTGTGTGGCCAATTGAACGTGAACTTCTAAACCTATAACGGCTTCGTATGTAGCCATGAATAACTCCCTTTAAATACGCGCATCAAAATATTTACCGACGCCATAATTATCACGACGAAAAAACTTTTCTTTATCGGGCCCAATGATTTGCATTTCAGGATTTCTTCTTTGAACATCCATGGCAATGCGCATTTCCTTGGTGCAGCCGGTAGAAAAGGTTGCATCTTTTCCAGCCCAAGCCGGAAGCACTTTTCTTCCAAGCAAGGCGAAGCTGTCTTCTATATCCTGAACTGTCTGAAAACGCCAGACATGAATATAGCCACTTCTTTGTACTCTTTCCCACATATACATAAGGTCATCCCCGTCCATACCGTCGGGGGATTGCTCTGCGGGGTTAACTATATAGGTATCATCTAGCTTTTTACGTAAGCTATCCACAAAGGCTCGCACCAAGGAAATGGCAGTACTTTCTTGTCCGGGAATACTGCCAATAATGCAAGAATAAAACATAACCGTTTTACCCTCTTTATGGGCGCGGCGCATATGGGCTATGATGCCCTCTGCTCTTTCACGTATATCAACTTCGCTCAGTTTACGAATATGACGGGCGCGAGCCTTTTCTTTAAGGATGTAATTTCCTTCTTTATCTTCCCAATAACATACAATGTCACGAGTAAATTTTTGCGATGATTGTACCAAAATATCCGCATTGCGCCTGCCCTTGGCAAGGATAACATCGGCTTCTTTCCAGGCTCTGGCAAAGGCTACATTGGTGCGATATAAATTAAGACGCTCTCTGGTGCCGTCGTGGATAACAACCAATGATGATTGACGCAAAAGATTCAGCAAGCGATTTTTGCTAATGCTCTCTTCACGTACTAAGGTGGCCCCTTCTAAAAGGTCTTCTAGTACAGGGTCACTGTCAACATCGTGCATGGTGGGGCTATAAAAATAAAAGCCCTTTTTTAAGGCTACAATGATTTTATGCCCCATGCGTTGTAAACGCTGTAATAGGGCCATATCAAAGACAAAACCACCGCTGGTATCGGGTAAGAATAAAATGGTTTTGG
>CAYJPR010000238.1:0-2575 GCA_964372075.1 uncultured Desulfovibrionaceae bacterium
GCATTAAAAGAAAGCTTGCCTATGCTAAAATTAAAGTTTCCAAGACTGTTTATAAGATATTCACCTCCTGGAAAAGCTAAAAGCCAACTTAACGGTGCTAGGAGGGATAAAGTTAAGACAATGGGTAAGGCAATGGCTAGTAACAGGCCATAAAATAAAGCACGAAGACCGCTTTGTGGTAAAATGGTGTGCAATAATCCAGTGGCATGTATGCAGGCTTCGGCTTGGTGTATGCCTATAATAAGGCACATGGCTGTAAGAATTACAAAGAAAGAGAGGTGTACATGTCCGGTAATAAAGATAAAGAAAAGAGCAAGGACAATAACACCTAGAAAAAATTGTGATAAAATACGGCTTAAAGGGGGACTAAGGTCTTTAGTTTTTACAATAACATAAAACATAGCCAGCAAGAAAATTGTCCATAATACAGAAAAAATAACATTAATATCTGTCAAATGGATAAGGAAAAATGCCCCTGCCAAAAGCGGAAGTACCCAAAGGAAAGGAGATGTACTTTTGTCTTTATCTTCGTTTCCAAGGCGTAGTATTTGCCATGCTAAGCATATTTGCCCATAGCATTGTAAAAATGTACCTAATGCATTGATAATTTGATAGCGATTGCCGCCGTACCAAGCTGCATATTGTAAAGAAATACCAAGGAGTAACCAAGGTAGCGTGTTTACAAGTATATGCTTGGCGGTGGGAACCATGGCCTTGGGTAAAAAACGGCCCATAAATTTATACATGAAAAGGCCTAAAATAAAGAAAGGTAAGGCCGTAAAAAGAAAACTTTGTGCCAAGGTAAACCATGCATGCGTAGTGGGGGGGAGTTCGTGTGCAAAGGTAGCCTTCATGGAAGCTAGGCTTTGTGTGAAAAAGTTTTCATTTTGTAATGTGAAGATATGAGTATAAAAATGCGCTTTTTGATGCACATAATAATTAAGCCAAAAATGCGGCATATTGCTTTCCACTTCCGCATAGGTTTTGGAGACTTTGTCTAGGATTGATTTTGTAAGCTTAATGGTTTTTTCTAGGCGAGCATCATTGTTTTTGTAAAAAACCATTAAATTTTTAGCGCGCTGTAGCATGTTTTTTGCGCTGGCTGCAGTAAGAGTTTCTAAACTGTCTACGAGGTTTTCTAATTGTTGCAAGCGCAAATCCACTTGATCGTCCGCTTGCACTAAGGGCTCATAAAGCTCTGTAAGCTGAAAAATAAATCTATTTATTTGTTCTGCCACCAAACTAAGCTCGGTGGGATGATTTTTGTTAAGTAAGTAAACTTGATATATTCTGTTAAAATCATTATAGATATTTTGGCGTAAGGTGATGGCGTTGGCTATTTTATCGCCCAAGGTTTTTTCTAATTCTTTTTTATTGGCTTCAATTTCTGCAAGAATTTTTTCTTGGCTATCCAAGACGGATTGAATAATCTGTGAGATATTTTCTTTATTGGTATCTACGTCTTTTTTCTGAACAGTAAAATCCGTATCTTCGGCATGGGCACTTTGTATATGGCCGGTCAAAGCACAAGGTACAAGTAAAGAGAAAAGTAGGAGAAATGTATAAAAAGTCTTTCTATGCATAGGGTACCGTCGTTATGAGTAGGGTGTCATGCTAAGCCCCACAAAAAGTAGGGCTTAGCAAAAAATGCGAGATATGTTGCGAGATATGTGGCGAGGGAAGATTGCTTTATTCTGCAAGTAAGGATTTCAATTTTTTGAATAAGCTTCGTTTGGCTTCTGGGGAAAGTTCAGATTTGGACCTCTCCACAAGCTTTAAGAGTTCTACCTGATCATCAGGCCATTTGCTGGTAAGCTCTTTTATATGCGCCTCGGGCGCCGTGAGTAAAACTTCACGCAAGCGCTCTGCATGATGCAAAAGGGCCGTATCTTCTGAGTGACCTTGTTGTAACTTATTTAAAGCTTCTAAAATGGGGCTTGGGTCACATTCGCGCATGAGTTTACCAATATATTGCCCTTGGCGACGACGGCCTTCTTTATCCGTAATTCTGGCCATTTCTTTAAGAGCAGCCTGTAAATCTTCATTGAGAGGCAGTTTTTTGAGTTGCCCAGGGGTAAGCTTAGCTAGCTCTGCGCCAATATCTTTCAGGGCGTGGCTGTCGCGTTTTTTTTGCGAACGGCTCTTGGGGGCTTCTTCAAATTCCGGCCCGTCTATATCCAATTGGTATCTTTTTTTTCTAGCCATGATGTTATCCGTAAATGCCAAGGAGCACTGCTACCAGCACTGCCACGGCAATGAGTCCGTTGAGGGTGAAAAAAGCTGTGTTTACGCGGCTTAAATCGTCGGGTTTTACCAAAGTGTGTTCCCATAAAAGTACGCCAGACATAAGTGCCCAAAGCACATACCACCATGTATTAAGGCCGGCGCTGGCACCGCCCAGCAAAAGGAAGATGGCCGTACACACATGAGAAAAGGCCGCAATAACCAAAGCTTTATCTATGCCAAAGTGCGCAGGCACCGAATGCAACTCTTGCTTACGGTCAAAGTCTGCATCTTGGCAAGAGTAAAAAATGTCAAAACCTGCCACCCAAAAGGTAACAGCAAAGAAAAAGAG
>CAYJPR010000239.1:0-2569 GCA_964372075.1 uncultured Desulfovibrionaceae bacterium
CTTATTATTTTAGATGCCACCGATGATGCTTTGCCGGGCTTTACATCGGCAGATCCTCTTTTGCCCGATGCCTTGCGCGAGGTTATTGGTTTGCCGGCCTTACAAGAACGTGAGCGCGTGGTGGCCCATACTTTACATCGTTTGGTGGCTTCTGCCAAGGAAGTACATTTTTGCTGGCAAGAAGGTATGCAACGCTCCGTACTTTTTGACGCCAAAAAAAGTCGTAGCCGCTTTGTGGATGCGTATTTATGGAAAGAAGAGCAAGAGCGCGGTTATATTTTAGAAAATGGTATGCCACCTTTGCAAGCCGCCCCTTGTGTGGTGGCGCCCATGAATAGCGAAGCTCAGGAGCTGGTGGCTCTGCCGGCAGTGCGACAAAAAATACGTGAATTATTACAAAAAGGCATTTCACCTACCAAAGTGGATGCCTATTTGCGCTGTCCGCAACGCTTTGTATGGGAAAATATTTATAAATTACGCCCTTTAGATGAGGTGAATGAAGGGGATGATCCTGCTGTGGTGGGTACGCTTTTGCATAAAGTCTTGCACAAAGCCTATGAGCCATGGAAAGGAAAAGAAGTTCCTCAGGGAGCCATTACCCTGCAAGGCTTGCAAGATATTTTTGAAACCTGCTATGAGGAGGATGCAGACGTACAAGCTTTGCCGCAACAAAGCCGTATTTTATTACGCATGGCAGCGCCGGTGCGCTTTGCTCGCTTTTTACAAGAACAAGAAGAACAAGCTCCGGAAACGGAAATTGTGGCCTTAGAAGACGATCTTTTGGTGCCGGTTACAGGGCGCTTTGATGAGCAGCCTCATCAGCTTAAAGGCACCATGGATAGGGTGGATATGCGCCTTAAGCAGTATAAGGACGATAGAGAAGAAGGCCTTGTGGTGCTGGATTATAAAACGGGACGTTTGCCGCGCGTGAGTAGTAAGGTTTGGACAGATATGGATTTATGGACAGCTATAACCTTGTGGGAGCCTACGGCCCAAAATTCTGCTGAGGTGCTGGATCAAGTGGCTGAGGCTTTTGCTTCGGTGCAATTGCCTTGCTACATCTATATGTGCCAAGAAGAGTATAATGAACTGGTGCTGGATGCCGCCCTTGTGGATTTAGGCAATAGCGGTAAGGAAGTATATTTACTGGGGGAAAAGATGGATATGGAAAGCCGCGCTCATATAGTGGAAGAGCGCGTACCTCAGCTTATGACCTTTTTGCTGGACCATATGTATACGGCACAAAGCTTTGCCCCGCGTGAAGGGAATCATTGTTCCTATTGTCCTTATGGCGCTTTATGTACGCGTTAGCATGAGTTTTTTAGAGTAATAGTTCGAAGATAGCTAAAAAAAGCCCTCTGCATTGCTACAGAGGGCTTTGCTTTTTGTTGTTAGCTGACTGTTATTGCTGCTTATTGCGGCGACGCTTCATATAGCCAATACCGGCAAGGCCAAGGCCGGAGAGTAAAAGCGTTGCTGGCTCAGGGTTAGGAATGGGAGCATCCGTACTGCCTATATAGCCAAATTCAAAGCCTATGTCTCTAAAGCCATTTAGAGAGAGAAGGGGGGCGTAATAATATCCCTCTTCGTGAATTTTCCAGTCAGTCATGTCTGCAGCTAGGTAAAAATCTTGGTTTTCTACATAAATTGGCAGTGTGGGGTCCATGGAAAATATAAATCGTCCTGAGCTAATGATAAAAGATAAACCAAGGTCTATGGGGGCTCCGCCTGGTACGGGATTTTCCACAGTGAGGGCTACGTCGTACGTTCCGTTTTTCAATAATGTATATTCATAGTAGTCACTTATGTCATGACTTACATCAAAGCTTTCTTTATAGCCTGTTTCTGCAGTTAAAAAACCAGACTTTTCATATTGGATGGTATTCTTGTCAAACAATTCGCAATTGATATTTAACTTTGTTTCAATCTCGAAATCATAGCCAATGGGGGCGGCCTCGGCAAAAGAAGCAAAACTCAATAAGGCCATGGTATAAAGTGCCATAAAACTCTTTCTCATAAAACACTCCTTCAAACACGGATTTTTCTAGCAAACATCTGTGAACGTAAGCAATTAACATGCCATAGCTGAGGGCTTTGTTTTATAAGGTTTTTATTTTGAGAGTGCTGTAAATGTGTAAGATTTTCCGACAAAACTGTCGGTGTTTTTTACACATTCAAGCGTAAAAAATGCTGTTAAGAGTGGCACTTACATGGCAGAAGTGAAGCGCATAGCGTGAAGGTAGTGAAAAGAAAATTCTACAAGTAGAGCCTTAATTGCTAGAAGGAAGGATAGAATATAGCAATTAAGGCCCTGCAGATTGAGAGGGGGAGTTTATTAGCAGTTTTTAAGCACAGTTTGTACAAACTCTTCTATGGAGCCCTTTTCAGATTGTGGATCACCGTCAATTTTTAAGGTGTCTAATACCGATGCGCCAAGGCCATTGAGTTTTTCTTCAATGGCGTCCACGGCGCCGCAAAAATAAGTATAAGAGCTATCACCGGTGCCAAAAACAGCGGTTTTTTTGCCGTCAGCGCCAATGGAATCAAAATTGTCAAAGAGATCAATAAA
>CAYJPR010000240.1:0-2569 GCA_964372075.1 uncultured Desulfovibrionaceae bacterium
AAGAGCATTACCGCACAATTGCTCAAGCCTGTGGCCAGCGCCGCACCTTCTATGCCCAGCGCCAAGTGAGCCACCAAGAGATAATCTAAAAAGATATTGAGCACAGCCCCTAGCACAAATCCGCCGGAAGCTAGATTGGGTCTTTCATCTACGCGCAAAAAATATGAACTCACATAAGCCATAATCATGGCTGGGAAGAAAATGGCGATGTTTTGCAAATACAGCACAGCATTGCCCATAAGGGTTGTGTCGGCCCCCAAGAGCTGGGCAATATCTGTAGCAAAGAAATAGCAGGCTAAAGATATGAGTATAGCAAAAAAGAGTCCTGTGCACATGCATTTGGTATACACTCCGCGAGCTTCATCTAATTGCCCTTTTCCTAAATAGGCCGCGCAGCGCACGCCGCCACCGGAAGCTAGTGCAATGGTAATACCCACCACCACAGAAAATACCGGCCAAATGATATTGAGCGAGGCAAGCGCCAATTCTCCCACATATTGACCCACAAAAATACCGTCCACCACACCGGCGGAAGAAATAAGTAAGAAAGATAGTGTCCAGGGGAGGCTGTAGCGAAAAAACATACTTACCACGGGAGCGTGGAGCATATCGGTACTGGCATGGGCAGAGCTCATAAATTCCTCTGTATAACAAAAAAACGGGACTGTTATAGCCCCGTTTTTATATGTCTATTTATTTGATTTTAATACGTTTTAATGTATTCATCTAGGCATTCTACAGAACAGTTTTTGCTTACCCAAAAAGCCGATGCCCAAACCATAAGGGCTGTGGCCTGTGTGTCATCAAGGCGCTTAATCTTAGCCTCCAAAGGAGCCTTAGCCGCGCCGTGCTTTAAGTGTGCACTGCCCACATCGCAAGCATCCATCACACGTAAGTGTAAATAGGATAAACGGGTGTGGTCAGGTAAGAGCTTCATATCCTTATGGGATTCGACTATGGTCTTCAATTCTGCAGGAGTGAAGGTAGTTTTTATGCTGGAAATAGCTCTAAAGAAAGTATCCACAGCCCAAGGCAAAATAAATTCTGCACCGGCACTCTTGGTACGAAAATAATCTTTAAGCCAACGCTCTTGATCGTTGCTGATGCGAGCTGCTACTTGCGGCATAGTCTACCTCATTAAAAATATGTCTCGCGACATGGTTCACAAAATAAGACTTCCTCCGCCATAAAGAGGCGGAAAAATAAGCCATTTACAAAAATGTCATGGCTAAAAAAACACTGTTCTTTATGTATCTTATACAATGCAAAAAACTTTTTCAAGAAAAATTCTAGAAAATATCTTGCATAGTATACAGCTTACCGGCCTGCTGATTGCTGAGCCACTTAGCCGCGCGTACCGCACCTTGGGCAAATGTCTCACGCGAATGCGCCTGATGGGTCACTTCAATGCGTTCGCCGGGGCCCATAAAATACATGGTATGCACGCCCACCACATCGCCGCCGCGTATGGTTTGTATGCCCATTTCCTTCTTGGGACGTTCGCCTATGATGCCTTCACGATGATAACAAGCCACTTCATCAAGGGCCCACTCCCGAGCTTCAGCAAGGCATTCCGCCAGCTTTAAGGCCGTGCCGCTAGGAGAGTCTTTTTTCTTATTATGGTGCAATTCCACCATTTCCATATCATAATCTTCACCCAGCATTTGCACCAGCTGAGGTAAAACCTTTAAAAGCACATTAACCCCAATACTCATATTAGGAGCCCAGAAAATCTTGGTCTTTTGGGCCAGCTCTTCCATGGTCTTTTTTTGCGCCTCGTTAAGGCCTGTGGTGCCGACAATCACTGCATTGCCGTATTTTGCCGCAACTTCTACCAAGGCCAAAGTGGCCTCCGGGGCCGTAAAGTCAATAATGGCGGCCGTGGGGTGCTTACTAAGCAAAGCATCCGCATCGCTGCTCACTTCACAGGGCATATTGGTGCCAAGGTGTGCATAATCTTTATGTTCCAAAAGGCCCACCAATTGGCATTGAGGGTCATTTTGTACCAATTCCACCAAGGTTTTACCCATGCGTCCGCAGGCGCCTGTAATAATAATAGGTGTTGTCATTTTTTTGTATCCTTTGGGATTTTATTTTTACTTTTTGAGTTTTATTGGGGGGAAACCTTTTTGAAAAAAGGTTCTCCCTCCAAACCCCCCTTCCAAAAACTTTTCATGGCCACGTTATAGCATCTTTGTAAAGTATTTTCGAGGCAATGGAGAGGAGAGTTTAAAAAAGTGTCCCTTGTGTGTTGCTGGTTTCTTGTGCTGGCTTTTTAGCTTTTTTTGCTTCTTCTCTTTTTCCTACAGCTTCAGCTGTGGAAGTTTCTGGAGTATTTTGGGTTTCAAGGTTTTCTTTTCTCTCTTGAGTAATACAAAGTTCTAAAAACTCTTCTTCTGTAAGTACGGCAATGCCTAATTTTTGTGCCTTATCTAATTTAGAACCTGCATTTTCTCCGGCCACCAAATAATCTAATTTCTTGCTTACGCTACCCACCACATCGGCGCCGGCGGCTTCAGCTTTTTCTGCGGCCTCATGGCGCGCCATGCTCAATGTGCCCGTAAAGAGT
>CAYJPR010000241.1:0-2566 GCA_964372075.1 uncultured Desulfovibrionaceae bacterium
GTAAAAAGCGCTGTGGAAAAAAGCCGTCTACGCCAAGTGGGTGTGGTGATTCTCGTCATGTTTTTATTGGGAACATCTTGGTATATAGGTAAAAATACCGGTTATCGCTGGCCTTTGTTTGCCATGGTTGTTCTGTGTGCGCCTGTGGTACCTTGGCTCTTACAACTAGCTTATAAAAGCGCCGCACCCATAACTGAAGAAGCAGAGACTTCTTCTCAAAATTCCACAGCAAGCTCTGCTGACGCGCCCATAGACGAAAGTAAATATTGGAAAGGGTAAGCCCTTATGCAGAGAAGGCAATTTTTACGCCTTGTGGGGGCCGTAGGATTAACGGGTGCGTGTAGCGTTTACGGGACTCCTCTTTTCTCCCTCTCTTCCTATGCCTACGGTGCCGAGCTAGAGCCAGAAAAAAAGTATGACCGTTATGTGGATCATATTTCAGCTATTCCCATTATGGCTTTTTATCGCGTGCATGATACACCGCGCTTTCCGGAAGATATAAGCTCGCAGCAATTGGCCGCAGTCTTAGCCAAGGCTTGGGAAATGGGCTATAGGCCCGTAAATATGAGCGATATTCTTTTGCATCGCGTGGATGAAGTGGTGCCCAAAGGCTTTAAGCCCCTAGGTATTACTTCTGACGGAGCCCATGCCAGTATGATTTTTTCCACCAGCACGGCGCCCAAGGGCAGTGATAAAGGGCCTTTAGTCAATGCGCAATCCTTTGTGGAAGTTTTTGCCAATTCCTTGCAAAATATAGCCGTGCCCAGGGCTACTTTTTTTCTCAGCATACCCAAGGGAAAAAAGACCAGCGGCTATTTTGGGTCCGTCATGCCGCTTAAAGATATTGCCGATGCCTTGCAGGTGATGCCGCATTTGGAATTTGGCTATCAAACAAAATTCTACACGGCCCTTGGCGGTGTGGATGGTCCCACCATGCGTAAGATTGTGGAATTTCAAATGGAAGAGCTGTATAAGGAAGGCATGTTTGAGCGTGTGCAGCGCATTATGGCTTATCCCTATAGTGCTAGGCCCAATGATGGTGGCCTTATGGCTCTACGCGATATGCATTTTCTTGGTGGTACCTTGACCTATCCTGGAGAAGGGGAGGCGCATCATAAAACGGTGCCGCAATGCCTTTATGATGGAAAGCTTATGATGGATGCTTTTCATATTCCCCGTGTGGCCATTGGTTCCCATGTGTATGCGCCGGGTACTAAGCCTGTGAAAAATCCGCCCATTGAGCCTGTACAGGATTTTATGAAGGATGTGGTGAGGGCTGTTCCTCGGCCTTATGTGAGTAAAGGGGGGTGATGTATTTTTATTTCTTGGGGGAAACATTTTTGAAAAAAGGTTCTCCCCCAAACCCCCTTCCAAAAACTTTTCATGGCGATTGAACATAATCTTTGAGAAAAATTCTTACGCGCCTGAGGCTTAAATATGCAAAACCCCGAAAAAGTATTTTTCGGGGTTTTGCATATGGTGTTAGCCCCTATAAAACGCGTTTTGAGGGGGGTCTGGGGGGAACTTTTTGGCGTTAGCAAACCGACCCAAAGGGCACCGAAGGTGTAGCCGTTGCCGAGCTTGCTCGGCTTACGGATATCGTGCGCCTGGGCGTGTTCCCCCCAGAAAAAACTAGAAAGGAAACTTAGTCGCGACGACGTCCGCCACGGTCACCACCGCGATCGCCACCACGGCCACCACGATCATCACGGCGTCCGCCTCTATCACCACGGTCACCACGATCGCCACGATAGCCGCCGCGGTCGCCTCTATCACCGCGGTCGCCACGGTCAGAACGGGCAGGACGCGCGGTGCTTTCAGGGGTCCATACTTCGCCTTGTTCTTCTAAGAGAACGGCCTTACGGCTGGCGCGAATACGGTCGCCATTGATTTCAATAACTTTTACCACCATGTCTTCGCCAAGGCGAGCCACGTCACCGGGCTGTTCTACGCGTGCTGTATCAAGCTGGGATACGTGCACGAGGGCTTCCACATTGGGGAGGATTTCCACAATGGCGCCAATTTCCAATACTTTGCGCACTTTACCGGTGTAGTTCTTACCAAGTTCAGCGCGTTGGTCATAGTATTGTACCATTTCTTTGGCAATGGCCATGGCGTCTGCAGTGGGAGCAAATACGGAAATGCGACCGCTGTCGTCAATGTCAATGGAAGCGCCGGTGGCGGCGGTGATGGCTTTAATATTTTTGCCACCAGGTCCAATGATAAGACGGATGATGTCTGGGTTTACGAAGATTTCAGCATGCTGAGGGGCATAGCGGGAAAGCTCTTCACGTGGGGCGGCAATGGCTTTACCCATTTCATCAAGGATATGCACGCGGGCTTCACGAGCTTGTTCCATGGCTTTGCCCATAACTTCAGTGGTGATACCGGTAATTTTGATATCCATTTGCACGGCGGTTACGCCTTCAGCGGTACCGGCAATTTTGAAATCCATATCGCCAAGGGCATCTTCATCACCGAGAATGTCGGTAAGTACGATGAATTCGCCTTCTTCGCGGATAAGACCCATGGCAACACCAGCCACAGGAGCTTTCACGGGTACGCC
>CAYJPR010000242.1:0-2561 GCA_964372075.1 uncultured Desulfovibrionaceae bacterium
TTAGATCATCATAATTGTTTAGAGGTCTTGGTGCTAAAAGGTGAGGCCGACCGTATTAAAAATCTAGCCCATGCTCTCATATCCATTCGCGGTGTGAAGCACGGTGCTTTTTCATCCACTACAACAGGTCAGGATTTGGTATAATGGAAGACGTACAAATGGGCCCAGCCTTGGTGCCCTTAGATATAGATCGCGTAGGCATTAAAAATTTTTCTGTACCCATGGTGGTATTAGACCGAGCCGCAGGCCATCAACACACTGTAGCACAAGTTTCCCTTGGCGTAGAGCTTCCTTCTGCTTTTAAAGGCACACATATGAGCCGCTTTGTGGAAGCTTTAGAAGGGTGGGGCGAGGAACTTAACTATGCTTCCATGAAGCGTTTATTACAAGATGTAAAACGCAGATTACAAGCGCAAAAAGCTACAATTTCTTTTTCTTTTCCCTATTTTATACGTAAAAAAGCCCCTGCCACAGGCGCCCTTGGGCTTATGAATTATCAATGCACCCTTACGGGCGAAATAGGTCAAGACGAAGAGAAACCGGAATTTTTATTGGAAGTGGAAGTGCCGGTCATGTCCGTGTGTCCTTGTTCCAAAGCCATTAGTAAGGAAGGGGCCCATAGTCAGCGTACCTTGGTGCGCATGGCAGTACGGATGCGTAAATTTTTTTGGATTGAAGAATTGGTAGAAATGGCAGAACAGGCCGGCTCTTCACCTGTTTATAGTTTGTTAAAACGCGAAGATGAAAAATTTGTTACGGAAGCGGCTTTTGCTAATCCTGCTTTTGTGGAAGATGTGGTACGTGCGGCAGCCATTTGCCTTTCCAAGCATGAGCAAGTAGCTTGGTATAGGGTAGAAGTGCAAAGTATGGAATCTATTCACAATCACGAAGCTTTTGCTTGTATAGAAGCTTATAATAGCTAAAAGAAGGATATATATGTTGCAAGATCACATTATTTCTTTTGAAGAGGGGCAGATTACGGTACAGCATGAAGCCTTTACCGATGCTGCCATAGCCAAAAAAGCCACCATGCTTTTAAAGTTTTACCCAGGCGTAAAAGGGACTAAACTCGATGCCGCCACAGGTACCTTAGAGGTGAGCTACAATGCCAGTAAGCTGAGCAAAGAGAAAGTTATGGAGCTCTTAGAACAAGGGCAGTCGTGGTTGGCAACAGCAAAAAAATAGCTTTTTTGGTAGATTTTAGCTTTTTGAATGAGGAATGTTTTTTAACATTCCTTTTTTTTTGAAAAATTTTTTCTTTCAATGGTATATTGTGAATAAAATATTTAGTTTGTCTTTCAGAGTATTACAAAAAAAAGTGTGTACTCAATGATTTAGCGAGGCGCAAAAATGGCTGTTGATTGTTTTTACAATCAATTTTAAGCCCTTGACGCTTATACACGCTCTGTGTAGGTTGCAACAATGGGGAGCTCGCTTCCCATACTTATTTTTCACTAAAGGAGAAGAGGAGCATATGGCACAAGATAGTTTCATCACCTTACTGAATGAGGAGCGTACTTATATTCCCCCCATGCACAATAAAGATACGGCGTGGGTGCGAAGTGAAGAGGAATATGAGGCTATTTGTCGTAAGGCGTTAGAAGACCCCGATGGTTTTTGGGGTGAGCGCGCAAAGCAATTACTCCATTGGTTTAAGCCTTGGGATTGTGTCCTTGATGCTAATTATGAAGAACACTCCTATAAATGGTTCAAAGGTGGCAAGTTAAATGCCTCTTATAACTGCATTGATAGGCATCTCATTAATGGCAAGCGCAATAAGGCTGCTCTCATTTGGCAAGGGGAAAATGAGCATGAAGTTCGTTGCTATACCTATCAAATGATGTACACCGAAGTGTGTCGCATTGCCCACGCTTTGAGTTCTTTACGTGTGCGTAAGGGCGATAGAGTAGCTTTGTATATGCCCATGATTCCGGAATTAGTTATCGCTATGCTGGCTTGTGCACGCATTGGTGCTATTCATACTGTTATCTTCTCCGGCTATGCTGAGGGCGGCGTTCTTGGACGTATTCAAGACTGTAAGGCAAAAGTTGTTATCACCGCCGACGGTACTGTACGCGCCGGTAAGATAAAACCCCTTAAGGCTAATCTTGATCCCATCATCGAAAAATGCCCTTCCGTAGCTCACGTGGTGGTGGTAAATCGCGCCAATCAAGAAGTGAATATGAAGCGTAATCGCGATATTTGGTGGCATGATTTGTTAGACGACTTTACCTTGGATGCAGACTTTCCCTGCGAATCCATGGATGCCAATGATACACTCTTCCTTCTCCATACCAGCGGAAGCACCGGTAAGCCCACAGGTGTTATGCATGCCACAGGTGGCTATCTGACCTATGCTGCTCACACCACGCAATGGGTTTTTGACCTGCGTGATGATGATGTGTATTGGTGCACTGCCGACTGCGGCTGGATTACTGGTCACACCTATATGGTGTACGGTCCTTTATCCTTAGGTGCTACCACTGTGATGTTTGAAAGTGTACCCAACTATCCTAAGCCTGATAGATATTGGAGCATTGTAGAAAAATTCCGCGTAAATA
>CAYJPR010000243.1:0-2551 GCA_964372075.1 uncultured Desulfovibrionaceae bacterium
GCAATGGCCGCTGGGGTCACGCCGGAAATACGTCCCGCTTGCCCCAGAGTGTGCGGCTTCAGCTTCAAGAGCTTTTCTTGCACTTCAGCCGAAAGGCCGGCCACATGGGCATAGTCCAAATCTTGCGGTAAGGGAGTGTTTTCTAAACGTGATGCCCTTTGCACCAGCTGTTCTTGTCTTTGCAAATAGCCTGCGTACTTTACTTGTGTTTGGCTTTCTGCGCGTACTTCATAAGCATAGTCTTGAATATGTGGGCATAGGGGGCTTAAGGTTTCCAGCGTCACTGCCGGACGGCGTAAAAGTTCTGCAAGGCTGGCACCGCCATGGGGGCTATTTTCCCCAAGGGCTTGTAAAGCGCTGTGCAAAGCCGGAGAAGGGCTTATGCGCGTGCTTTCAAGGTAGGCATTAAGTTCTGCCACTTTAGCATACTTTTCTTGATAGGTCTGCCATTGGGCATCGTGCACCAATCCCAATTCACGCCCCTTGGGGGTGAGGCGGGCATCGGCATTGTTTTCGCGTAGCAATAAGCGATGCTCGGCGCGAGAGGTAAACATGCGGTAAGGCTCAAGGGTGCCAAGGGTGACAAGGTCATCTATGAGCACAGCCATATAGGCTTCTTCGCGGCCCAATATAAAGGGAGGCAATCCTTGAATCTTTTGAGAAATATTTATGGCTGCCCACAGGCCTTGCGCGGCGGCTTCTTCATAACCGGAGGTGCCATTAATTTGACCAGCATGCCAAAGGCCTTCTACTTTGCGTGTTTCCAAGGTGGGTTGCAATTGCACTGGGTTTACATAATCGTACTCAATGGCGTAGCCGGGGCGCAACATGTGCGCATTTTCTAGGCCTGGAATGGTGGCTATGAGGGCAAGTTGCACATCTAAAGGTAAGGATGTGGAAACGCCGTTCACATAGCATTCGGCGCTGTGCACTCCTTCTGGTTCTATAAAAACTTGATGGCGTGGGCGCTCTGGGAAGCGCGCAATTTTATCTTCAATACTGGGGCAATAGCGCGCGCCTGTGCCTTGAATAACGCCGGTAAAGAGCGGAGAGCGATCAAAGCCAGTACGAATAACATCATGGGTTTTGTCATTGGTCCATGTAATATAACAGGACACTTGCTCCAGCGGTGGCTTGGGGCCATGAAAGCTAAAGCCTTCAATAAATTCTTCACTTTTTTGTTCTTCCATGACGGAAAAATCAATGGAGGAACGCAAAAGGCGCGGTGTGGTGCCGGTTTTGAGTCGGCCTGTTTCAAGACCAAGATCTTGCAGGGATTTGGTTAAATTGGCCGTGGGGGCATCTCCTAGGCGTCCACCTTGTATGGATGTCATGCCTATATGGATGCGTCCGCACAAAAAGGTTCCTGTAGTTAACAGCACGTGTTTGGCAGTAAATTCTAAGCCTAGGGCCGTGCGTACTCCGGTGATGCGCGCGTCAGAATGGCACAGACTTTCTACGCTGTCTTGCCAGACCTTAAGGTTCTTAAGCGAAAAAATGCTTTGCTTGACCACGCTCATGTAGGCATCTCTGTCCATTTGAGCGCGGGTGGCTCGCACAGCAGGGCCTTTGCTGGTATTTAAGATGCGAAATTGAATGCCGCCGGCATCGGCCCATTGGCCCATCATGCCGCCAAGGGCGTCAATTTCGCGCACCATATGGCCTTTGGCAAGGCCACCGATGGCAGGATTACAAGATAAATGCCCAATGCGGTCAATATTTCCCGTAATGAGTAAGGTAGAATGTCCAAGGCGTGCCAATGCATGAGCGGCCTCACAGCCGGCATGTCCTGCGCCTACCACTATGACATCAAATTGAGCATCCATAATCTTCAAATCCTTTTTAAATCAGCAAAAAAAGCTTACGACAAAAGGGCGGAGAGCTGGCCTTGTCATGAACAAAACCAGCTGACCGCCCTAAAAAGTTTGGGGCGTAAATCTTACTTGCGACCCTTAGCAGCGCGCTTAGAAGCTTTAAGGGGGTTAACCTTAGCAGCTTTAGCAGCAGCAACTTTTACGTGGGTAGAGAAATTACATTTCCCGCCAACCCACTTACGAGCAGGGGTTGGGTAGGTAGAACAGAAGCTTTCGCCTTCAAATTCGCGAATGCGTCCGCAACCTTCACATTGCTCAACAACGGTGGAAAGTGTGAAACCGTTAAGTACAACACCTTCAGCAGTTTTTACGGCATTTTCTAAAGTAGCCATTATAGACCTCCGGTACGCCATAGGCGTAAAATTTCTTTTTGGGAAGCAAAGTTTATATAAAATATTTTTCCTGTCAAGGGAAAACTGCCTTTATTGCCCCCATTTCTCTGTAAAAATCTTTGCTGTATCAAAGGTCTCACGGCGCTTAAACTCTTGCTCTGTATAGCCGCACACCACAATGCCCAGCACTTGGGCGTGTTCTGGCAGGCCAAAATAGGCATTAAAAGCCGCCGTACGCTCAGCATCGGGGGTGATGCCTGTCCATACGGTACCAATATCAAGGGCTCTGGCGGCAAGGAGCATGTTTTCAATGGCGGCAGAGCAATCTTGTACCCAAAAACCGGC
>CAYJPR010000244.1:0-2543 GCA_964372075.1 uncultured Desulfovibrionaceae bacterium
ACACGTGATATGTGCCGCTCTATTTTACAGCACAAAGCCCATGGGCAAAATGTGGCTTTACCGGGAACGGTAGAAGATCTTTTAGTGGATCATTTGCACGAAGATGTACGTCAATTGGAAAGCTGTTTGCGCAATATGATTTTTAAGGCACAGCATTTAAACTGTGAGCTCAGCCTTGAGCTAGCCATGGATGTGCTGGGGCAGTTTATGCCCATGGCATCTCTTTTAGATATGGAGCGTATTATTGCTCTTGTATGCGCGTCTTTTTCTGTGAGCGAGAAACAAGTGTCTTCTAAAAGTCGCCGTAAAGAATACGTGCTGGCGCGTGATACCATCTATTATTTAGCTCGCAAGCATACCTCTGCCACCCTTGAAGAAATTGGCTCACGTTTGAACCGTCGTCATTCCACCGTGGTGAAAGGTATTTCTGCCATTGAAAGACAATTGCATAGCCAAAACTCTGCTGGGCGCCAAGTGGCCAATACGGTGGCTCTCGTGGAGCGCAACGCTTAATACACTTAAGGCTTAAGCAGTAAAAACTGACAAGCTTATTATATAAAATCCGCCTAAAGCCCTGTCATGCACAGGTGCTTTAGGCGGATATTTTTATGAGCGCTTTTTTGTGGCTACGTCTTGAAAGGATAAGAGCACATCTTGGGCTAAGCCTTGTACCATGTCACCGTCGGTAATGGGCTTGAGGGCTTTTTTTATGAGAAGTTCTTGTGGGTCGAGCGGGGCATCTAGGGTATCAGGTTCACGGACCTCATCTGCTTCGGCGCTTTCATCGGGGCTATTCTCAAGAGGCCCATTCCCCATGTCTTCTTCTTGGGCTCTGGCAAGAGGATTTGCCAAGTCTAACAACTCTGCCAAGGTAGGCGTTTGTGTAAGGCTTTGAGATTTTTTTGGGCTAGGCTCTTGGCTTGTGAGTGCATGAGCTGAAAGTTGAGCGATAGAAACTTCTCTTACAGGATGAAGGTTAAGGTCAAGGCCGGATTCATATTGTTCTTGGTTTTCACTGGGTATATTTTCCTCAGAGCTTTCTTCTAAGGCCTTTTGTTGTGCACGTTCTTGCGCACGTTTTTGGCGCAGACGTTCTTCTTCAAGGGCCAGGGCTTGCATTTCACGCTCTTCTTCCCGCGCTTCTATACGGGCCTCAATATCCAAAGCTAAACTCTCTGTGGCGTCCATTTCCAGCGCTTCTTGAGCTAGGAGCTGGGCCTCTTCTTCCTTGTCCCAAAGCAAGTACAATTCAGCCAATTTAGCCACGCTACGAGGGTGTCTGCCAAATTGTTGCAAGGCGCGGTGAAAGACATGTATAGCGCCGGCATAATCTTCGGTGAGGGTATAGGCTTTGATGGCCTGAGAGTAAAAATCTTTGTTCTTGGGATGATGCTTGATGCCATCATGATAGACTTTAGCGGCGGTGGCGTACTGTTCATAATGTACCAAGGCTTGTCCTATGGATACAATGGTGTGAGCTTCATGAGCATATTCTTTGGCGGCCCTTTGTAAAAAAGACGCACCCGTGCCCTTTTGTCCTTCTTCAATGAGGCTTAAGCCCTTTTGCAGGAGTTCTTGCAATCTATCTCTTTTTTCGTAGAATTCTTCTGTTTTTTGCTGGCGTTCACGCAGGATTTTGGCAAATTCACGCAATACTGTGGTAAGGGCGCCTTCCTTGCCATATTGATATATAATGGCAGGCGCTTGACCGCTTTGATGCGGATCTAACAAGGTTTGTAAGGCTGGTTGCGCTGTAATGCGGGCCAGCATGGTATTGATATGCCTTTCTACGGTGCCCACGCTAGCCACATGCTGCGAGCTCATATGACGTAAGGCCGTGGCTACGCTTTCTAATGCCATGGGCAAGTCGTTTTTTTGCAAATATCCTTCGGCTCGGGCTATGTCGTAGCGAATATCCTTGGGTATGCTCATGGAAAAGTCCTTTATTTCCAAATGGTGTTGGCTTGATGACGTACTTTTTCTAAAATTTCTTGCGCCGCTTCGGGCATGAGCCCATGCAGGGAGCCGCCGGCTAACCAACGTTCTCGTAAATACGAAGAGCTTATATCTAAACGCGGTATGGGTAAATAAAATATATGCGCTTCTCGCTCTGGCGTGGGAATATGCGCGGTAAGGCAAGGGCCGTGGCTTAGTATGGCTTGTGGCCAAAGTTCTTTTACGGTGCGTATAAAAAGGTCTTTGTCTCCATCGCCGCGCGGAACCACGCCTATATCTGCCAAGGAGGGCAGTTCTAAGCCTCTGTACCATTGGGGCAGGTCTTGTAAATTTTCTATGCCTTCCATGAAAAGGTGACGTTGGTGGGGGAAGCTTTGCGCATATTGGCTTAAAGTATGCCATGTATACGAAGTGCCTTGTAATTCGGCTTCTACGGCGCTGACTGAGAGACCTTGTATGGGGGCGCAGGCCGCTGTGAGCATGGCATAGCGCAATTCAAAGGGCAGGAGGTCTTGCACGGCTTTATGGGCTGGCATGGCGCAGGGAATGAATTCCACATGGTCTAGAGCATAGGGCAAAGCGTTATA
>CAYJPR010000245.1:0-2536 GCA_964372075.1 uncultured Desulfovibrionaceae bacterium
GCGCGCTTTTTGAAACCTTAGAAAATAAGCATTTAGGCGGCGCGGCGCTTGATGTGTATACCGAAGAGCCGTATACGGGTGCATTGATAGAATTAGATAACGTGCTCCTGAGCCCGCACAGTGCTTCTTATGCCAGAGAGGCCAGAGCGCAAATGGAGATGGAGGCGGTGCAGAACATTTGCTCAGCACTTAACCTATAACAGCCTATGGAGAAATAGTTTGTGCTGCTATTTTTTTAATGCCATACAATTCTTAGTAAAAAAATATGAATTATATTCAAAAAGCGCAATCATGAACTGAATTTTCTAAAAATTTATAACTAGTTATAAACACAATAAACTTAGCCTAAAGTGTGCTCTTACTTTCCTTGACGCCAAGGGCTAGCTGTGCCATAAATGGCAATTCTATTTGATATATCAAATAAATTCTTGAGCCCTTGGAGAAGTGCATGAGCGATTATAAAAAAACCCTAAACCTTCCTGATACCCGTTTTCCCATGAAGGCTAATTTGGTCCAACGCGAACCCGAAATGTTAAAGCGTTGGGAAAAGATAGATGCCTATACAACCATGGTACAAAGCTCCGGCTCCCAAGGGCGCTATGTGCTGCATGACGGCCCTCCTTATGCCAATGGGCATATTCATATGGGCACAGCGCTGAATAAAATTCTTAAAGATATTATTATAAAATCCAAAAATATGCAGGGTTTTTCCGCTGAATATGTCCCCGGATGGGACTGTCACGGTCTGCCCATTGAGCTTAAGGTAGAACACGAGCTTGGCGAAAAGAAAAAAGAATTGCCTGCCCATGTGGTGCGCAAAGCCTGCCGTAAGTATGCTGAAAAATGGATTAATACCCAGCGCAAAGAATTTAAGCGCCTTGGCGTATTTGGCACATGGGAACAGCCTTACATGAGTATGCACCCAGAGTATGAAGCCGCCACGGCCCATACCCTTGCCGACGTGGCCGCCACGGGCAATTTAACCCGTAGCAAAAAGCCCATTTACTGGTGCTGTTCTTGTCACACAGCTTTAGCCGAAGCAGAAGTGGAATATGAAAACCATACCTCCCCTTCCATCTTTGTGCGTTTCCCCTTTAAGGACGCTGGCCTTGAAAAAGTATTTCCCCAAGTGGCAGGCAAGCCCGCCTTTGTGGTTATTTGGACCACCACCCCTTGGACCTTGCCAGACAATATGGGTGTATGCTTGCACCCTGACTTCACCTATGCCTTGGTGGAAAAAGACGGCGAATATTATATTTTGGCTCAAGAATTGGTAGAAGGTTGCGCCACTACCTTTGGCTGGGAAAAGTATAGCATTGTGGCTGAGTGCCAAGGCGAAGCCCTCGTGGGTCTGCAAGCCACACATCCTTTTTACGATCGCCCCTCCCCCATCGTGCTAGGCCATCACGTTACCCTTGATGCCGGTACAGGCTGTGTACACACCGCTCCCGGGCATGGTCGCGAAGACTATGAAGTGGGCTTAAAATACGGCTTAGAAATATACTCTCCCTTGGATGATGCAGGAAGATTTTTAGACAGCGTAGAATTCTTCGCCGGTCTTACTGTTTTTGAAGCTAATCCTAAGGTTATGGAAAAGCTAGAAGAAGTGGGCAACCTTTTGCAAGGTTCTAAACTTTCCCACTCCTACCCCCATTGCTGGCGCTGTAAAAAGCCTGTTATTTTCCGCGCCACCACCCAGTGGTTCATCGGCATGGAAAAGAATGACTTACGCAAACGTTCCTTGGAAGCCATCCGTCAAAAAGTACAGTGGATTCCTGCTTGGGGTGAAGAGCGTATCTACAATATGATTGAAGCGCGCCCTGACTGGTGTATTTCTCGCCAGCGTCAATGGGGCGTGCCCATTATGGCCCTGCTTTGCGAGTCTTGCGGCGATGCTTGGCAAGACAGTGATTGGATGCACGAAATGGCAAACCGCTTTGCCAAACACAGCACCGGTTGCGACTATTGGTATGAAGCAGAATTGGCAGATATTGTGCCTGCAGACCTCACTTGCGCCAAGTGCGGTGGCAAGCATTGGAAGCGTGAAACAGATATTTTAGACGTGTGGTTTGATTCCGGCACCAGCTTTGCCGCTGTGGCTGAAAAGCGTAAGGAATTGGGCTTCCCCACAGACCTCTACCTTGAAGGCTCTGACCAGCATCGCGGTTGGTTCCACTCTTCCCTCTTGGCTTCTGTGGCTACGCGCGAAGTACCGCCTTATAAAGCCGTACTCACCCACGGCTATGTGGTAGATGGTAAGGGCCTTAAGATGTCCAAATCCATAGGCAATGTTATTGCACCTCAAGAACTTATTGATAAGTTTGGCGCTGAAATCATCCGTTTATGGGTATCTTCTGTGGAATACCGCGAAGACATTCGTATTTCCGATGAAATTTTAAACCGCTTGGTGGATGCCTATCGTCGTATACGCAATACCTGCCGCTATCTCTTAGGTAATATTAAGGACCTCAGCGCCGCTGATGTGCTGGCTCCCAAAGATATGGACGCCCTTGATCGTCAAGCTTTAGACGTGGTA
>CAYJPR010000246.1:0-2534 GCA_964372075.1 uncultured Desulfovibrionaceae bacterium
TTACAAGAATGCTTTTTAGAAATGCCAAAAGATGCAGAAAGTTCTGACCACATTCTTGACCAAGAGCCTACCAAGAGCGCTACACACATACTTTCTCCGGCGCGGCGTGGTTTGCTTATGCACCATTGCCTAGAAGTATGGCAAAGCATGGGCGGCGGCGAAGATATTCACAGTACAGCCCAAATGGCCGCTTTGTGGGGTGTGCAGTCCTTTGCCTTGCCACTTTTGGCCTTACCGCAATTGCAAGAAGAAATCACGGCGGCCTTGGTATGGTATGCCTCCTTGCCCGGTGTGAAAGACTGGGCGCAACATGCCGCACCGGAACAAGGCATGCTCAATGAAGAAGGGGCGTTGTACAGAGCAGATTTGGTGCTTTCGCCGCAAGAGGGTCATGGCTGGCGCGTGGTGGAGTTTAAAACGGGGCAAGCCCAACAAGCTCATGTGAACCAAATAGGTAATTATGTGCGTATGCTAGATGCTATGCCAAAACGTGCGGCGGATTTAGCGCCCAGCGAAGGCGTGCTTGTGTATTTGGATTTACAAAAATGCCGTATGGTTTCAGCGCAAGGCGTTTCCGAACTGTTAGACGTGCCGTGCTGGTCTTATGCAAAGGAAGGAGCCTAATATGCATGCCCCCTTTATGCTTTTTTCTTGGGACAAGCCCTTTTTGGAGCATTTACAAGAATATATTTGCCAAAGCTGTCAGTATGATTTGGGCTCTTCCGTTATTATTGTGCCGCACAATAGGCCAAGGCGTTATTTAACTGAGCTTTTACGCAAAAATACTCTCTTACCAAGGCCAGCCCTGTTACCGCGTATGCTGACCATTGGGGAGATGACGGGGCTTTTTCGCACCCATGCCGCGACACTATCTACGCAAAATGGTGGCGAAAGAAGTTCTACCATGGGACGCAAGGCGGCTTTGTTGGATTGCATTCATGTGCTGTATGAGGCAGTACAAAAAGTAAGCGCGGCTCAAGTAGAACAAGGTGATGAAGTGCTTGCCCAGCAATTTGCTCAAAAGGATTTAGCGGCCTTTTTGCCTTGGGGTATGCGCCTGATAGCTTTGTTTGAAGAATATATGAATCAACTTTTGCCCGTGCGAGATATTTTATATACCGAGGGGGAAGTGGCCCCCATGGCTTCGGCGCTTCTGGGCGGACTTGGGCGTATTCATGCGGCTTATATGGAGCAAATGCAGGCCGAAGGCTGGACAACCACGGGTCTGGATGCCTATGCCGCCGCCATGGCTGTGCAGCAAAATCCTCATATATTACCTTCTTTATTAAATCCTAATGTCGAGAAGAATAGCCATGTGTTTGTGGCAGGTTTTTCTACCATTACAGAATGTGAACATGTACTTTTGAAGGCTTTATGGCATAAAGGCGCTCATATTTGCTTGCATTCTGACGCGGCCTTGGCCCAGAAAAATGCGACCCAAAAAAATGCGTCTGTGCATTACGCTTGTGAGGACCATGTAACGTGGCTCAGACGCTGGAAAGCTACGTGTACTTTGTACGCGCCTCCAGCTGAGCATAGTCCGCAAATGCATTTTTTTGCCGCTTATGATGTGCATTCGCAACTCCTACACATGCAAGATGTGCTAAAACCTGTGGCGGCGGCCCACTTTGCCAATGAAGCGCGAGAGGCTGAGGGGCAAAGCTCTATGTCATCCACGTCCGCACCCGCGTCCACATCCACCGCTGTGGTGCTCTCTTCTTCGGCCTTGCTCATGCCCACATTGCACCATTTGCCGGAAATTCCTTTTAATATTTCCATGGGCTATCCCTTAAGTAATTCTTCGCTCTTTTCTCTTTTGGAGTCGCTGTTGCGCTTACAAGAAGGAGCGCGGGGCGGCTGTGGTCATAAAGAACGTAGAGAAAATGAAGCTGCTGGCGAAGAGCCTAGGCGTTACCATTGGCGCGCTTTGCTTCATGCTTTGCGCCATCCCTTTGTGCAAATGCTGAGCACGGCTACGCAAGAAGAGGGTGCATCTTTACGCGCAGGCCAAATAAAGCAAGCAGGGCAAAGTCTTTATTCTTTGCTAGGTCATGTAGAAAAAGGCCTACGCACCGGCAATGCCTTTGTGACCACGCAAGAGGTTTT
Source organism: uncultured Desulfovibrionaceae bacterium (assembly GCA_964372075.1). Classification (GTDB taxonomy): domain Bacteria; phylum Desulfobacterota; class Desulfovibrionia; order Desulfovibrionales; family Desulfovibrionaceae; genus CAYJAD01. The sequence goes on from CAYJPR010000246.1 coordinate 2,107, forward strand.
ACACGTGGCAGATTTACATCCGGAGGCCTCCCCAGAAAGTAGAGCGCTTTTGCATAAGGTTCTGCCCTGTCTTTTAGATGCTTTTGCCGCTGTGCATTCCACGGCAAGCCTTGGCAAGGCCATGAGCGAGCTTTGTCAGCTCATGCTTACTCACGGCGCCGCCATATGGAAAAGCCATCCCCTAGATGCAGAAAGTTTATACAGGCTTATGCAGCATGTGATTCCAAGCCTTAAAATGGCGCGTATGGCTGAGGAGCCTTTGCCCCATTCGGCGCTCTTTACCTTGTGCCGTCAACTTATCGCGGCAGAGCGCGTACCTTTTGAGGCGGCGCCCATGGAAGGCTTGCAAGTGCTGGGTATGTTGGAAACGCGTTTATTGCATTTTGATAAGCTTATTATTTTAGATGCCACCGATGATGCTTTGCCGG
>CAYJPR010000247.1:0-2524 GCA_964372075.1 uncultured Desulfovibrionaceae bacterium
TGCACGGTAATGGGCTTGTAATTATCGAGCGGTTGACGATCTATCTTAGCATTAATAGCTTTTACAATTTGCTCTTTTAAGGTGCCCACATTGTTAGCCGGAGCCAGAGCCCCTTTTTCGCCTGTTGGTTTCACCACGGGACGTGATGGGCTGAAAAAGAGACTGCCTACGCGATTTTTGGGTTCCATGGCAATGCTGATGGCGTCAAATTTCAAACCATTTTCTTCCAAAGCAATGCCTTGAAGCTTTATGCCTTGATGGGCCAATGCGTTGACGCTGCTTATGAATAAGAAGCATAAAGCGAAACAAAGAGTAAGTTTTTTCATAATAATTCTCCAAGTAAATTTTATATTAAGCATGAAGTGTTTGTGCACGCACTTCATGCGTGGAGGCAGATGCGTTAAGCTTTGCAGCTTTTTTATGCTGACTGCGTTTTTTCTTATACCACATCCAATAGCCGGTAATAGGTAGGGCTGTGCCTACAATCATGGCTATGAAGTACAGTATTTTGGAGAAAATGCCTGCCCATGTACCGTAGTGAAGCTCATGCATAAGTTTGCCTACGCTCCAAGGTAAGTCCACGTTGGTATGTATAATGCGCAAGCCTTCATAGCCTACAATGGTAAGCTGATTTTGCGCGGCCTGAGCTGTTTGCTTTACCATGGCTTCATGCTCTGGGGAGGTAACAAGGGCATACATGATGTTACGCCACCAATCAAAAGACCACACAAGACCTGTGACGCACATGAGCAGTAAGAGTATATTCATATAAAAACCACCTGCCACGTGCACATCATATTGAAATCTTTTCCACCCCTTGGTACAGCAAATGGAAAGGCGATTTTTCAAGCCTTTTAGAGTTTTAGGCCACCATAGCTTAATGCTAGAAAGTAAGATAACTATCATGAAAAGGGTAGATATGCCGATGAACATCCTTCCCGCAGTCATTTGGCCTTTTTTCTCCGGAGCGTCTAATAAAAAGCGGTGTAAGTAAATAACGGTAGTGAAGAAAGCGCTGCGCTTGTGCTCGCCTATGACTTCACCGGTATATTGATTTACAGACCATCTTTTCTTCACCCCTTTAACGCTGACCAGATAGGGGGTGTCGGCATTACCCACTGTAACAGCGGCAATGGGCTTATCTATAGCAAATTGGCTGGCTAATTTCACTGTGGCCATATCCAAAAGCTCTGGCAGGGGAATGACATTCTTAGCTGGGTTTTCAATGTGATACAGCTCGGGTGCTTGCCATTGGTAGAAGTCTTTTTCAAAAACAAGAATACCACCGGTAAAACAGATAAGAGCTATAGGCAGACCCAAAATAAGGGCCGGAATATAGTGGAGATTTTTAAATAGTTTTCTCATGGGGGGAACCTATATGATGAAGGTTAGGTGCATGCCCTACGGACGGATAAAGAGGGCATGCACCTAGGAAGTGGGTTTTAGAAGGTTATTTCAACTCCAACTTTCCATTCCATGGGATCAACATCTAAGTAGGAGTCGTCATTACCAAGCACATTAAATATGTTGGTAGCAGAGGCAAATACAGAGAAGTTTTCCATAACTTGTTGACGTACACTGGCATTAAAGGTGGTGAAAGCTGTGTACTCATTGCTAGCAGAGTTCGTATAGAAATGATCGGCAGTTTCTGTCCAAACGGAAGCGGTGGTGCCCCAATCTTCTTGGGTGAAATCCAAGGCTAAGCGAAGGGTGTGAACGGCCATATTGTCTAAGAAAAGATTGGTTTCAAGGTCACGAGCATCCAACCATGTATAATTGGCGCGGAAAGTGAAATAGTCTAAGAAATCAATACCAAACTTAGCTTCAATACCTTGAGTACGAGCTCTATCCGTTTGTAAGAAGGTGTGGTAGCCGTTACCTGCATAGGGATATTTGCTGGTATCTGCAACCCAGTCCCAGCCGCCAATGAGGTTGGTGATGTCATTCCAGAAATAGGTCACACCCCAAGTGGCGTTTTTGTAACCACCTTCATAGCCAATATCCCAGCTTACGCTTTCTTCTGGCTTAAGGTCTTCATTACCAAAGTAACCTTGGGTGTTCTGTCCTTTCACTTTGTCACCATTATAAATGGTGGCTCTATAGAGTTCATCTACTTGTGGTGCTCTAAAGCCAAGACCAAAGTTAGCTTTGAGGCGATGGTCTTCTACAAACTTCCATACGGCGCCAAATTTAGGTGACCAATTGCCACCCCATGTTTCAAAATGGTCAAAGCGCAGGGCAGGGGTAAGAATAAGAGTTTCATCAAAGAAGCGCATTTCATCTTGCACATAAATGGCAAAGGAACTTTCGCCGCGGTCAATGCCGGCGGACTTTACATAGGCCATTTCATGCTTAAATTCTGCACCAAAAGTGAGTAAATGCTGATCATTGATTTGCCAATTGTCTTGGAAATCAATGGTGTAAGTTTGATATCTATTGGTGTCATCAGACTTGTTCAAAATTTCCTCTAAAGCGCCATAGCTAAAGCCAAGGCTGTACATATGGTCACCTATAGTGCCATCAT
>CAYJPR010000248.1:0-2486 GCA_964372075.1 uncultured Desulfovibrionaceae bacterium
ATCTTTGTGGGCATTGCCATAGGGACGCTTTTCTTTAAGCGCGGATTTTCCTTGGGCCGCAATCAAGCCACTACACCTGTTTCAGGCATGATTTTTCCTGCGCTCATGTTGGCTATTTTATCCTTACTGTATTTCTTCCCGCAAATCATAGGTGAAGCAAAGTCCGGCATTATTAACTACTCTGTCAAAGGCCCCGGCGCGCAACATGCCCCTGTGTTCATAGCCCTTGCCATTGGTCTTGTGGTGGGTGTACTTGCACAGCGCAGCCGTTTTTGCACCATGGGCGCCTTACGTGACTTCATCCTCTTCCGTCATATGCATTTACTGCTGGGTCTTATGGCCATGCTGGCCACTGCACTGGTCTTAAATTTCATCTTTGGTTCCTTCAATCCCGGTTTTGCCAATCAGCCCGTGGCCCACGATGATTCCTTATGGAACTTTATGACCATGCTGGTGGTGGGTCTTGCCTCTGCACTAGCTGGCGGCTGCCCAGGGCGTCAGCTTTTCATGTCCGGCGAAGGTGACAATGACGCCGCTGTATTTGTTATAGGTATGCTCGTAGGGGCAGCTTTAGCACATAATCTAGGCGTAGCCGCATCCCCTGCCGGCATTGGCCCCAACAGCATTGCCGCTACCGTTATGGGCTTAGTTATTTGTTTACTTATCGGCTTTGTGCAAAGTAAAAGGAGTGCCTAATGAAAACTATTGATACCTCTGGGCTGTCTTGCCCCCAACCTGTTCTTTTGGTATTACAATGCCTCAAGGCTGAAGCCCCGCAAAGCCTAGGTGTTATTGTAGACAATGAAGCCAGTCTTGAAAATGTTACCCGCGCCGCGCAGAATAATGGCTATGACGTGCAAGAAATAAAAGACGGTGACAAGGTTGTTTTGAATTTAAGTAAGAAATAGTTTTGCTTTGTTGTGTTTTGTGGGGGAGAGGGGTAACGCCTAGGCGCACCATATCCGTAAGCCGAGTAAACTCGGCAACGGCTACGCCTTCGGCGCCCTTTGGGTGGGTTTGCTAGCGCCAAAAAGTACCCCCTCCCCCTCCCCCCTCAAAACGCGCTAGTATATAATATGTCATTTTTACAGTCTTTAAAGCTATTATTTGTGAGTAAAAAGAAAAAAGGTGTGCAGATATCTATTTATGATGGCGGCGTGGCCTTGGTATATATAAAAGCGCAATTTGTATCGATGTAGCTTTGCGCGAAGCGCTGGCGGAATTGATGCAAGCGGCTTTTATATATACCAAGGCCATGCCGCACCCAATAAACTTATACTACTAGGTTCTCCATGACATTTCTTTCAAAAATAAAAAAGTTTTTTCTTGCTACAGAAAAAAAATCCGCTTCAACCGCAACTATCTCTGACCGCGGCATGCTAGTCTTTGCCCATACGGGTGAAGTCATAGCCGCTGAAAATATTTTACGCGATGCCGGTTTTGCGGTGGAAGTACAAGGCCCACCACCAGATTTGCATTCGGGCTGTGATATGATTTTAGTCATTGAGCTCATGTACGAAGTGGCTATTTTAAGTGAATTGCATAAGCATAAGGCCGCCCCTTTACAGGTTTTACCACTAGCTCACAACATGCTTGAGCCTGTGTCCTTGTACCATGTACATGATTATGGGCAATGGCTCATGGTGCGCGCCGCCAATATGAAAATCACCGTGGAAAAAGATAGTAGCATCATCGTGAATATTTCCGGTGGAGGCTGCCCTGATGTGCCTTATTTGGCGCATAAACTTGTGGGTCTTACTTTGGCACAAGCTGAAGAGCCTCGCCATATGGGGCAAACTCTGTGCTGCTATTCTTTGCAAAAAGCTTTTACTGAAGCCAGGAGGCTTTTATGTGGTTAATCATGGGAACCTCACCTCAAGTTCCAGAAGGTGAAATTATTTATGGTGCATATAGCTTAGAAGGCTCTTTTGTGCTGGGCCCAGACGGCGCCCCTTTACGTTTGGAACGCGGCATAGAAACGCTTGCCACAGCGGCGGCCTTGGTCTGTCAGCACTTAGGGCAAGAAGCTCCTACCATTTTATGCGGTGGCGATAAAGGCAAAGGGGATGGTAGCCGCGCTGTTTATGCACACTTGGCGGAAAAATTACCGGCCATGGGGCTGGGTAATGAAGTGAAGGGCATTACCTTTCACTATCTTTTTCCCGATGTGGATTGGCATAATAAAGTGCTTATGGCGGTGGATGCCTACGAAGAAGCACTTGGCAAAAGACCTATCTTAGTAGCTGATGCCGGATTTATGTACGTGGCAAAAATGAGCGGCTATGCCGATGCCTACGACCTTTTTACACCAGACGCCGGTGAAATGGCCTTTCTAGCCGATGAATTAGCACCTCACCCCTTTTATACACGTGGCTTTTTGCTAGATAGACCAGAGTCCATAGAAGAATTGCTGGAGCGGGCCAAGACTCACGGCAATGTGGCACAAAATCTCATCATTAAGGGTACCACAGATTATATGGTGCATG
>CAYJPR010000249.1:0-2485 GCA_964372075.1 uncultured Desulfovibrionaceae bacterium
AAAGTAAGCGCTCTTCATCAAGGGCGGCCTCACGAAGGTTTAGTTCTTCTTCTCGCAATTGTAGCTCGTGTAATTTTGCTTCATAATCTATTTTTGATTGCATAATAATTTCCTTTAATATTGATTTTACAGTTGAAATACTATCTATGTCTCTTGATTCTGCCTCTAAGCCAAAGCATAAATTCCTCTCTCTTATAGCAAACCTTTGAACCGAGCCATACACGGGGTGGGCCAGTTCTCAGGGCGTCAAGGTTAGACAATGTTTTGGCAGATATGAGCCCCCCAAGTACTTCTGCAGCTTTTTTTCTGCTGAAAACAGGTGGTAGAGCTTGTTCTATGGCGGTGAAGAAATCCCCTGAGCCTATAGGATTGGTGAGTAGGGGATTTTCTGGTACATAATGTTCAGAATGGCGCTGTATATGATTACTTTGTCTAAAGTTATTTGTACATTGCTGTGGTGGGTGGTTGATGTAGTTGTGCATGGAAAACTCCTATTTTTATTGTGGATTACGTTCTAAATACTTTATAAGTGTATCGGCGTCGGCACTGCTTATTTGATAAAAGCTTTTACCACACATATTTTCAGCTAGCGCTTCCAATGTATCCATGTAGGCGTTACTTTTAAGCCGATGGAATTGTTTGGGTGAGGCAGGCCTTGTTGTACTGTGCTTGTATTTAGGAATTACAGGGGCAGGATTTTGTGCCGTATTTGATGCCTGGGTTTGCATCTGCTGCGTCATCGGTTGTGGAACAGTTCCCCTTATTTGGGTATCACTATTTGCTACAATTTCATTGCCGTGGGTAGTACCCCTCATGGCCTCTTTTTTCACCCTTTCTAGAGCTTCATCGCGGGCAATATCCATGATTTTTTTAGGACTTTTACTCTTTGTACTTTCTGCATCAGCAGAACCAAAATCTATAATTTTACTTCGCTCTGATTGATACTCAGCTTTGACAATGGCGGTAAGCTCATTTTCTTTACAAGGGCGTTCTATAATTTCTGTTTTCAAATACGTTTCTTGTTTACTCATATAATTCTCCAATTTTTAATAAGATTTATCCCTTCACACAGGCTTTGGGAGTAATAGAGCTGCTTTGGGATATTTACATATAATAAGTAGTTAAAGTAAAAAAATATTTCTCATTGCTGAAGCAAGTTAAAAAAAGTAAACTCTATGCATATCAATGAGGAAATACGATCATGGCAACACAAGAACTTTCACAGCACAATAAAGAGCTTCTTGAGCGCATAACGAATAAAAAGGCGCAGCTTGATACTTGTCGTCCGCTTACGCAAGGGGAGTTGGAACGTTTACGTGAGGATTTTCTTGTGGATTTTACCTATAATTCAAATGCCATTGAAGGAAATACGCTGACATTGCGTGAAACAGCGTTGGTTTTACAAGGGCTTACCATTGATCAAAAGCCACTTAAAGACCATCTTGAGGCAGTAGGGCATAGAGATGCTTTTGCTTATGTGCAAGATATAGCGCAAAATAAGATTGAGCTTACAGAATCCGTCATAAAAGACATTCACACTTTGGTACTTATGGATAGGCCGCAAGATAAAGGCGTGTATAGAAAAATACCTGTACACATATCCGGTGCTTATGTTGAACCTACTGCTCCTCTTTTTATTGCAGAAAAAATGTCGACTCTTTTAGCAGAAAATATGGCCATGCAAAGTGATACCAGTAGTATGACCCACATGGTGCATAGAATCGCTCTTTTTCATGTAAAATTTGAGGGTATACATCCATTTATTGACGGTAATGGCAGAACCGGTCGCTTGCTTATAAATCTTGACCTTATGCAAAATGGCTATCCACCTGTGAATATAAAATTCACTGATAGAAAAAAATACTACGAAGCCTTTGATGCTTATTATGGTGATGCTAATATAAACCCTATGCTTACGCTTGTGGCAGAGGCTGTGGAAGAGCAGCTTGATATGTACTTGTCATGTACTGCATAATACGCTTTATCTCGCAATCCTACTCATAGCAAAATTCCTGATGCCATTGTTATTAAAGACCTTTGTATCCATCTTAGCTAAATAAGAAATTTGATTGTATACCGTTTGCATTTGCTGGTGCATAATTTCCTGACCATCGCATCTACGGATTTGTAAGCCATTTCTGCCCATATCCGTACTACCGTCATGGTTTTTATTGCAATGGTGGATACAGCCATTAACGTCGTAATCTAAAGTTCTTCCCCATATTTCTTCCATATTCTGAAAAACATGTTTGTATGAGCATACTTTCTGTCCATCAAGAAAGAGAACCACATGGTAGTGATGGTGGTAGCTACTGTCCTGCTCACGTACCCAAAAGTACTTTGGGTCTAAGCCTTGCCTTTTATATTTTTTCATTAAATATGCCAAAGCTTCTGAGATGCGGTAGTTATCAGCTGTAGCTGGATACCCTAAAGGAAAGTGCACGTCGAAGCGCACCACAAGTGCTTTACTGTGCTTATGGGTGTA
>CAYJPR010000250.1:0-2484 GCA_964372075.1 uncultured Desulfovibrionaceae bacterium
GGTGTGGTGCCGGAAGAAATGACTTTTTCCTTCACCAAGGAAGATGGCACTGTGGTAGATATAGCCATGACTAATACCGATACAGTGCAGGATATGCTAGATAAAATGGCCACTGCGGGGCTTTCTGGTAGCATAGATGCCACTACAGGTAAGCTGGTATTGAATGGCATTACGTCTGTGCAAGGTGCTCCTGCATCTTTGGGCTTAAGCGGTTCTTTAACGGGCTCTGATGCTTGGGAAGTGCAAGCTTCGCAAGATGCCATTTTTAAAGTGGATAACTGGCCTCAAGAATTGACTTCTTCTTCCAATGAAGTGACAGGCGTTTTAGAAGGTATCACCCTTTCTTTCCGCGACGAAGGTAAAGCGCAAATTACTGTTGCCGCCGATACGGACTCTGTAAAAGCCAATATTCAAACAGTTTTAGACGCCTTTAACTCTGTTTTGAAAAAAGTGCAGGACTTAACAGCCATCACCGAAGATGTGGCTAGTTATACCGAAGATGGGCAAAGTCTTGCTAATACTTCCGGTGCGGCGCTGACGGGCGACTATAGCGTACAGCTTTTTACAAGCCGCTTTAAGTCTGAAATTACTTCGGCCCCTCCTGGGTTCCAGCCCATGACCGCAGATGATATTTTCTCGGGAGATCTTATCTCTGGTTTGGCGCAAATGGGTATTAAGGTGTCATCTGATGTGGAAAGTGAAGACTTTGGTCTTTTCACCATTGCTCCACACGGAACCACAGAGTCCATGCAGGCCCTTGATCAAGCCGCTTTTGATGATGCCATAGCCAATCACCTAGAAGAAGTTATTGCTTTCTTTGCCAATGACAATGAAGGGCGCTCTTCTTCGCCTAACTTCCGTTACAGTAACCATGTTGATGGCATAACAGAGCCCGGAACCTATGATGTTAGCTATGATGTAAATGCTAGCGGTGTGCCAATTAATGTTTATATTAACGGCGTGTTGGCCGCTCCCAGTGAAAATGATCCTAATACCTTCACAGCAGGTACTAATGCTGGCGACGCCGGTGGTATGGCCATTACCATTGACAACTTAACCCCCGGTACAAATTATTCCGGCACTGTTTCCATTCAAAAGGGTAAAGTAAGCCAGATAGAAGACTTCTTAGCCGCAGAGCTTAAGTATTCTGAGCCCAAAGAATCAGACCCAGGCCTTGGCGATGATAATGGTGGTCTAAAAATTGGTGAACGCGGTGCTTGGAACCTTATTGAGCAATTGGATACGCAAATAGCCGAAGAGCAAACCCGCCTTGATCGCTGGGAAAATACACAAAGACTGAAGTTTGCCCGTTTAGATACCTTGCTTGGTACCTATAATGGACAGATGGAAATGCTGAATCAGCAATTGGCACAGTTAGGCTAATAAACCTAGACGCCACATATAATACTTGATACATAAAAGTACGAAAAGACATTAACAATAGAGGTTCGCATGAATAAGGCAGCACAAGCCTATTTTCAAACCAAGGTAAATACCACAGATCAAGGGCAACTTTTACTCTTGCTCTATGATGGTGCGCTTAAATTTTTGCAACAAGCTCGCGAAAAAATGATAGAAAAAGATTATGCCGCCAAGGGTATTCTTATTTCTAAAGTTATTGATATTATTAATGAGCTCACCAATACGCTTAATTTGGAAAAAGGCGGCTCGTTGGCAGAAAATTTGAATAATTTGTATTTTCTGTGCACCACACGTCTTTTGCAAGCCAATTTAAAAATGAATGTGGAGCAATTGGATAATGTAGCTGATATTTTGTCAGGTTTACGTTCTGCTTATGCAGAAATCATTGAAACTCCAGAAGCCAGAAGAGCTTCGGCGCAAATTGCCTCTAAGCTCAATGTGGATGCTTCTGTGGGACAGCGTGCGGCCATTCAAACTCATCATCAGCCTGTGGGTATGCCTTCGGCCATGGGGCAAATGCAAGCGCGAAATGCCTATGCTACCATGCAGCGTTCGGTTCCTGCTCCGGCGACGCCTTCTGCGGCAGTTCCTGCGCAGCCTACTGCTCCAAAATCTGGCATTGCGGCTGGCATGGCAGCTCCTGCGGCTCCTGTGGCTTCACAAGCGCCAGGAGATGTTTCGACTCCAGGTTCTCAGCCCGTTGCCCAGCAGGTCGCTTTCACATCGCCCCAGAGCTCCTCTGCAGCGCCAGTAACGCCTGTTGCTCCTGCAGTGGCTCCTACCGCGCCAGCAACATCTACTGCACCAGTAGCTGCGGCAGCTCCTACAGCTCCCACAGCACCTGCAAGTAATGCGGCGCCAGCGGCGGCAACTGCAGCGACTCCTACAGCGCCTAAAGCCGGCTTTGGCGTTAAAGGTTTTGCCTATAATAAGGCCTTTGGGAAGTAAAATTTTATCATAAAATGATAAGGGCATGGTGTACGCATCATGCCCTTTTTTTGTGGAGAAGCCTCCGCTAAGCAGGTGGATTATTACTTGTGCTGAGTGAAAGCAGTCTGTTTT
>CAYJPR010000251.1:0-2476 GCA_964372075.1 uncultured Desulfovibrionaceae bacterium
TCAAAGCCCATGGTGCCCGTACTACAAAAAGTACAGCCCATGGCACAGCCCACTTGCGAAGATAAACATTGCGTTAAGCGGCCCACCCCTAGGCGCGATTTGGAAGGAATAAGCACCGTCTCCACCTGCGCGCCGTCGGCGAGCTCCAATAAAAATTTTATGGTGCCGTCCTTACTTTTTTCCACGGTGGTGACGGTGGGCCATGTAATACGAGCCACCTCAGCCAATTTGGCACGGGTAGATTTGGAAACATTGCTCATGCTGTCAAAATCACGAGCTAATTTTTGCCACAGCCATTGCCACACTTGCTGCGCACGAAATTTAGGCTCACCAAGTTCTGCCATAAAAGCTTGTAGCTCTGGCAAGGTCAAATTTAAAATATCAATCATACTAAGTAAAAAGGCGCATAGGCGGAACACCTATGCGCCTTGAGGTAATAAGGTTCACTAAAGCCTAGCCCACTTCTCTACGTGCATGGCTACGCACAAAGGCAATGGCACCATCGGTGTCTTCCACTTCGCCGGCCACTTGTGCTTGCAAAAGCGCATCGCGTAATACACCAATGATAGGTCCGGGAGGAAGTGCGGTATGCTGCATAATTTCATTACCATTAAGTAATGGCTCCAGCATTTGCTCCGGTGTTTCCGCGCGCTCTAAATATTTAATATTGTGGTTATAATAGGTATAACTACCACCGCGAGACTTAATATCTGCGCGGGTCATTTCCATAAGACGTGGATATTCATCTAGCGCCTTAAAGCGACGGATACCACGGTCTGTAAGCATGAAATGGAAACGCATGTGATAGCGCACTAAGTGGCAAATAAGGTCAATATCTTCGGGGAAGAAGTGCAAGCGACGCAAAATTTTACGCGTTACCTTGGCGCCCACACGGTGATGTTGGTAGAAAGACCATTGCCCGTCATGGAATTGCGCGGCATAGAGCTTACCCACATCATGGAAGAACATGGCAAGGGTACCCAGCCAATCGTGGTGGAATTCTTCTTCTGGGTAGCGGCGCATACACTCTAAGGTATGGGAAAATACCGTTTCTTCGCCGCCATCATCCTTGGTTTGCTTAATGCAAGTAAGGGAGGCCACTTCCGGCACAAGACCTTGTAAGATATGGGCATCATACAAAAGTTTCACAAATTTCCACATGGATTCCGCAGGCACTTTGCGCCATTCATTCATAATTTCTTCGGTGGGCACATAGTCTAAAATACGTGAACTGGCACGAACAATGGCCACCCAAGTATTAGGCATAATGGGTAAATCATAATTTGCCGCAAAGCGTAAAGCACGGATACCCATAAGATAATTGCTACGCAACATTTCGTCTGGCAGACCTACAAAGGCAATGGAGCCGCACTTCATATCTTCAAAACCGGCATGAGCATCTTCTTCTTCCACAGAGCGAAAACGAGAAAGATAAGAATCAATGCGCTGAGAAAAATCTACATTTTGCACCATGCGCGGGGCAATGCGTAGTAAAGCGCGCTCAGGATGAGAAGCATCTTCCACAGGCAAAGGATAAAAATGAAAAGCAACTTCTTCGCATTGCATAAAGCCCACATAGCCAGCAACTTTGGGCTCTTCCATGGAAGGGAAAAGCTTTTGCAAAGTGGCTAAGTCAGGTTCGCAAGCAATGTCAATTTGTATGGGCCCTTTAGGGTCCATAAGCTTTTCTTGAAGCGGAGCATTGATAACATGGGCATCATAACCGTTACGTAATATAGTTTTACAAATGCCGACGGCATCAATAAAAGCGTTTTTCATAAAATATCTCCTGTGGGGATAAGTTCAAAGTCTGCATAAGCTATATGCAGGAAGTAGTTCTCTCTAAGTCACCGTTTTTGGCGTAAAAGTCAAGAGTAAAGACCCCTCTCACCCTCGCCCTTTCTGACTTTCAAGGCGTATAACAAAAATACTCTCTCTGAAGGCTTTACCATTGCCACGCTTTGCCCTAGTATGGCTGGCAACAAATTTTTATACGAAGTGAAGCCATGAACGACACCAAATTGCTGAATCTTATCACACGTGCCCGTAGTAATGTATACCAATTCAACCCCGCTACCCCCTTGGAACACTATCCCCAAGAAGGCGGCGGCACCTTACTCTTAAAGCGCGAAGACCTCTCCCCCGTGCACTCCTATAAATGGCGCGGGGCTTATAATTTTATTGCCTCTCAAAAGCCGGAAACCCTGGCTAAAGGCGTTGTTACCGCCTCAGCCGGCAATCACGCCCAAGGGGTAGCTCTTTCTGCCGCGCGCCTGAACATTAAAGCCCGCATTACCATGCCCACCACTGTGGCCCGCATGAAAGCCCATGAAGTGCGCCGCCTTGGCGGAGATAATGTGGACATTATCATCACAGGCGACACCTTTGACGATGCTCGCCGCGCCGCCGGCACCGCCGCCCTTGAAATGGGTATGCTCTATGTGCCCCCTTATGATCACCCTCTGGTGGTGGCAGG
>CAYJPR010000252.1:0-2476 GCA_964372075.1 uncultured Desulfovibrionaceae bacterium
ATTTCGCATCGCTATAACTAAGATCGTTGATGAGATAGCTAAAAATAATGATTTCATTAAGGGGGCTATTAATGCAGCTAAGGAAGAATACAAAGAAGAAATAGACTTCACAGTTGACACTCTTAAATCAATAGGAACCTACCTTACATCTGAAATGAGTTTCACAGACACGATGAATCTCGCAGTTTCTATTTACAGGAGAATCCCTTCAGATTTCAAAGACACTATTAGTGATATAATTCCTCCTCTACCTGATGAGATCACTAATTACTGCAAAGATCTAGAGTACGAGAGTGACTTAAATAATCTATTCGTAAATATTACACTCTTCGACTTGAGCAAACTTCTAAAAGGCAGCTCTAGTGAGTCGAAACTTGATGCCTCCGTAAAACTAGGACTAACTATTGATATAGAAGATTATATTGTCGAAAAGATTGATGAGCAGAATAATATCACAACTCCTGGTGTTTACTTCTACTTAACACTAAACAGCTCCATAGCGCATCCGTTTGAAATAGGAGACAAGCATGTTCTCAAATTAGGTGCTTCCTGCAATCTCGGAAAAACTAACGAAGAGAGCCCTAACGAAGGACAAGCACTAGGATTCTGTCTCACTAAAAAACTTGAGAATGGAGGTTACTTCCACGGTTTATTTAAGCCTGAGAATATTAGTGCACTATTATATGCCTACTTCAACAGAACTTCTACTGCTGAGCAAAGTAATATCCTCTCCACGAAATATATAGATATTAACATTAAGGACTATCCACAAATATTCTATCTTGGATATAACCCTGGACTTGATACTCTCCCTGAAGAGGTTAAAGATCTAATAAAAAAGGAGAATACTGAAGGCTTCCAGCTAGGATACCTAGGAGCACTTAACGACTTAGAACTTATAGTCAAACTCAGAGAAAATCCTCTATTTAAGCAGATTTTAAAAGACGACTTAGCAGTTCTTTTGAGCACCCACCTTGGATATGACCTAAAAGATGGCTTAATGATAGGAGGAGGCTGCAAGGTTCAACTTGATTTCGATCTAAATAACCTAAAAATAGGCAACCTAACATTTAACTCGGCAAATGTAGAACTTGGATCTAAAGAAAATGACTTTGGTTCACTTATTCTAAATCTTAATACTACATTCCAAATAAACTTTGAAGCCGTTCAGCTAGCCTTTGAAAATCTAGGTGTAGGATTTAATACTAGAATTTTAAATCCTGACTACACCTTCGCCAGTCCAAATTTTGATGCGGACTTTAACTTCCCTACCTCTATTGGTATTAGTGTAGAGGCCCCAGGAGTAACTGGAGGAGGACTTATTTCAATCGACACAGAAAAAGGAGAATTCTCTGGCTTCTTTGAACTTAGCGTTATTGATAAATTTGGAGTTTCAGCATATTTTATATGCAATACCGGGGCTAAGGAGGGGCAAATCTTCAGTTTGATAGCGATGCTATCCACATCCTTCTCTCCGGGGATTCCTCTTGGCATGGGATTCTCGCTGACAGCAATAGGTGGCTGCTTAGGGTTAAACCGAGGTATAGACAGAGAAAACTTAATAAAAGCAGTTCGACAAGGGACACTTGCTACCGCTTTCTTTGTTAAGGATCTTCAAAAGAATCTATCTGTAATCCGTTCTACAACTGAAGGACTCTTCCCTGTAAGACAAAAACAATTCTATTTTGGAGTTTTAGGTAGAATTAACTTTGAACCTATATTAACCTGTGATTTTGGCCTAATACTTCAACTACCGAACCCTGTAGAGATAATAATAGTAGGAGCTCTTAAAGTATCTGCTGGAGATAGCCTAGACGATATTATTTCTATAAATGTATACTTCGCCGGAGGACTTAACTTTGAGGAGGGACTTTGGTTCGATGCATCCATTGTAGATTCTAGAATAGTAGGAATCAGTCTTGAAGGAGATATGGCCTTCCGTCTATTCTGGGGAGGTGCAAGTAAAGGATTCTTACTTTCAATTGGAGGTTTCCACCCTGCATACAAGCCAGAAGAGGGGATGATGGTCTCAGATATGAAGAGATTATCTATGGGTTTAGACTACGAAATAGTTAAGATCAAACTCGAAACATATTTAGCTGTTACTTCAAACTCATTCCAGATAGGAGCAGATCTTACCTTAAATATTGGTTGGGAAAGCTTCGGGATTCACGGATATGCCGGATTCGACACTCTGTTCCAGTTTGATCCTTTCCTATTTATGTTTGACATACGCGCAGGTGTAGCTGTAACCTGCGGAGGTTGGGAGTTACTAGCTATACATCTTGCCCTTGAACTTAGCGGTCCGGCCCCTTGGCGCGCTGCAGGTAGCGCAAGCTTCAATTTCATATTCATACCTATCTCTATTGGATTTGACATTGAGTGGGGGGACAGCACTCCAGAACTTCCATCTACAGAGATAAGCGTTCTTGAGCTACTTGATAAAGAGGTCAAAAATGTAAAAAATTGGTCTGTG
>CAYJPR010000253.1:0-2468 GCA_964372075.1 uncultured Desulfovibrionaceae bacterium
GAAGTTCCCCCGCCGCCTGTGCTGGAAGATGTTTTTGCCGAGGCCATGAAGCTTATTCAAGAGGCTAAGTACAAAGATGCTTTACCTCTCTTAGAACTGTTGCTTACCATGCCAAAACTTACACCTGACCAACGTGAGCAGGTGCTGTATTATCGCAGTGATGCTGTGGAAGCCATTTATACGGGTAAGCCTTTTGAAGGTTATGAAGATATTATACAGGCAACCAATGAGGCCATGAACGCCAATTTGCGTTCCTCACGTGTTCCTGATGCTCTTCACCGCCTTGGTATGACTAATCTTAATGTGGGCAATTTGGATGAAGCAGAAGGGTATTTTAAAGCCTTACGTCGCCGTTATCCTTATGATATGCACGTGCCTGTAGATTTTCACTTGCTTGGTAAAGCCAAGATGGAAAAGGGGCTTTTTAAAGAGGCTGAAAAGATTTTCCGAGAAGTTTTACAAGAATATCCTGATTCTCCGGCTGTAAAAGACGGTACCATAGCCTTAGTGCAAGCTCTTGTGGGGCAAAAAAAGTTTGATGAAGCTTTGGTTTATGCAGACTTTGCCGATAAACGCTGGGCGCGTTACTATATTGATGAGCCGGAATATTTACTGACTCTTGCCGATATAGATTATCACCTTGGTAAGAAAGAAGCAGCCTTGCAAAAGTATTGGCTCTTATATAATTTACGTCCTACGCATGAAGATAGCCCCAATATTTTGACTCGCATAGGGGACTTATATTTTGAATTGCAGCAAGTAGAGCCTGCTTTAGAAGTTTTTGGAGATGTGCTGGTGCGCTTCCCTGAAACCGATGCCGGTGCTTTGGCTCTTTTGCGCCTTTCTGAAAAAGGCTTATATGATAGTCCTTTAAATATGGCTACCATGTTTGGTGTTTTTGAAAATCCCGGTATGCCTTTACCGCAAGTAACCTATCAAGACCTCTACAAAGAGCGCCCTGCCGATGCTCGTTCCATTACCTCTTTGCTGAAATACGCTTTATGGCAATTGTGGGATAAGCAATATGCTGAAAGTATGGGCACTGCGGCTGATTTTATAGATTTGTATCCTGAAAATGTGGATGCGGAATTAGCTCGGGATGTTATTATGCGTGGCTTCATGGCGGATTTGAAAAATTCCTTGCTTGAAGAAAATTATGGCCGAATTTTAACCTTATGGAATGGATTCCCCATTGTACGCGAGCGCTATGGTGAAGTGGATCCAGATTTACGCAATGCTTTGGCTCGCGGATATTTAGAGCGCGGCGATGATGCTAAGGCCATGGAGCTTTTTGCGCAGTTTTTACAAACGCCTAAACATCCTAAATACAGCGATCCTACCTTTGCCTTGTATTTTAATAAATACCTAGAAACGGGCAATTGGAATGCCATGCTTGATCTTGGTGAACTGGTTAAAGATTGGGAAATGACCGATGCCATGCGCGGGCAATTGGATTATGCCATGGCGCTTTCTGCAGAGAACTTAGGCTTGCGTGAACGCTCCTTAAAGCTGTGGAAGCAGCTGGCCGCAGATATGGAAATTCCTAAATATCAACGTGCGTATGCTACCTATTTCTTGGCTAAAGATGCAGAAGAACGTAAAGATATTAAAGATGCTTATGCTTATAATTTAAAAACCTTACAGATTTTTGATGAGCTTAAGCAAGAGCGCTCCGATAGAGCCGATGAAGGGCGCAGAAAAGAAGCCATGGGCGCTCTTATGGATATTACCGAAGTGGCCAATAGAATACCCGAAGCTTTAGAATGGGTAGAGCGCTATAATCAATTTGTGGATGCCAAATCTCCAGAGTATCCCGGATTGCGTTTTCGCGAAGCTCGCTTATACCGTAAGCTTGGTAATGCAGAAAAGTCTAAGCAATTGCTGGAACTCATTGCCAGCGGCTACGCGGATTCACCTTTCGCAGCTGCCGCCACTACTGAGCTAGCCACTTTTGAAGTGTCGCGCGACTTACAGAATTTTATACCTAAGAATAGGTAATAACTCGCTGAAAAGAGTTATCTGTTTCATATGTATGATTTGAAAAAAAGGGGGGAAAGCTTATTTTAAGCCTTCCCCTTAGTTTGATGACAAACCCAACTTCGTGGGTTTTGCGCCGCTATTGTCAGCAAAGCTGCCAAGCAGATAACGGGCAAGCAAAGCTCGCCCTATTCCTGATTTATCGAATGTGCTGACTTTGTCAACACTCTGAGGGGGAAAGCTAAAAAGCTTTCCCCCTCAGTATTTTAGCGTGTGAGTTTACGGAATTTTACGCGTGTGGGCGTATCGGCGCTTTTGCCAAGACGCTTTTTGCGATCTTCTTCGTATTCAGAATAGTTGCCATCAAAGAAGGTCACAGTGGAGTCCCCTTCAAAGGCCAGAATGTGTGTGGCGATGCGGTCAAGGAACCAGCGATCGTGGCTGATAACCAAGACGCAACCGGCAAAGTTATCCAGCGCATCTTCGAGGGC
>CAYJPR010000254.1:0-2466 GCA_964372075.1 uncultured Desulfovibrionaceae bacterium
GGGCGTGCCACAGTCTTTATTTTCCCCGATTTAAATACGGGTAATAATACCTATAAAGCTGTGCAACGCGCAGCAGACGCTGTTGCTATTGGTCCGGTCTTGCAAGGACTAAATAAACCTGTTAATGATTTATCTCGCGGATGCACTGTGGCGGACATTGTGAATACTGTCGCAATCACGGCCATACAGGCTGCCGCGGAAAAATCTAATTAACCTTTTGAGGAGCGTATGAAAATTCTCGTAATCAATGCTGGTTCTTCTTCTTGCAAATACCAGCTGTTTGAAATGGAAGACAAGTCTGTTTTATGTTCGGGTATCGTAGAGCGTATTGGCGCTAGCATGGGTAAGCTTGCCCATAAACTTTTCCCAGACAGCGACAAAGAAGAAAAAATTATCATTGAAAAAGGCTTCCCCACCCACGTGGAAGGCATGGAAGCTGTTATCAGCTTACTTACAGATGCAGAAAAGGGTGTAATCAAAGACGTTTCTGAGATTTCCGTCATTGGTCACCGTGTTCTGCACGGCGGCGAAGACATTAAGCAACCTGTGCTTATTGATGAAAAAGCCAAAGAAATTATCCGTAAGTACATCCCTCTTGGTCCTTTGCACAACCCTGCCAACCTTATGGGCATTGAAGTGGCAGAAAAATTGTTGCCAGGTATTCCCAATGTGGGCGTTTTTGATACGGAATTTGGTTCCAGCATGGCTCCAGAAGCGTACATCTATCCTTTGCCTTATGAAATTTACGAAGAGCACAATGTGCGTCGTTACGGTTTCCACGGCACTTCTCATAAATATATTGCCAAAAAGACTGCAGAGTTCCTTGGCAAGCCTCAGTCTGAGCTGAACTCCATTACCTTACACCTTGGTAACGGTTCTTCCGCTTCTGCTGTGAAAAATGGCGTGTGCGAAGATACTTCCATGGGCTTAACCCCCTTAGAAGGTCTTATGATGGGTACACGTTGCGGTACCATCGACCCTGCCATTGTTCCTTTCTTACAAGATAAGCTTGGCCTTTCCACTTCTGAGGTAGATACCCTCATGAATAAGAAGTCTGGCCTTGTAGGCATTTGCGGCAATAGCGATATGCGCGACGTGCATGATATGCGCGATGCTGGTGACGTGAAAGCTCAGCTTGCTTTTGATATGCTCTGCCGTAGCATTAAAAAGCAACTTGGTGCTTACTTCTTCTTGCTTGGTCGTGTAGACGCCATTGTTTTCACTGCCGGTATTGGTGAAAATGATGAATTTGTACGCGCCGGCGTTATCAAGGGCTTAGAGCCTCTTGGTATCGTACTTGATGAAGCAGAAAACGACATCCGTCGTGGTATTGCTCGTTATATCTCTAAGCCAGAATCCAAAATTCCTGTGCTTATTATTCCCACCAATGAAGAATTGCAAATTGCCGAAACTGCCATGGAAGTGGTAAAGGGCTAATTGCCAATATCTTAGGTATATGGGGCTCTACGGTGACGTGGGGCCCTTTTTTTATAAGCCGTATGGGAGGGCCCATGTCCATAAAGTTTAGCTTAAGCAGTAAAGAGAAAAATGCCCTTGGTAGCCTTGCATGTTTAGCCATTGCTCAAAGTTTTAGCACAGAAAATGTGTCCATTCCAGCCATGGCGCGTGGTGTTTTACAGCAAGAGTTAGGCTGTTTTGTGACACTTACTCAAGGCGGACGTTTGCGTGGTTGCATTGGCTCCATGGTGGGGCGAGAGCCTCTCTATGCCAATGTGGTGCGCATGGCTAAAGCGGCGGCCTTCGAAGACCCGCGTTTTCCTGCTTTAACGCAAGAAGAGTGGTTCAGTAAGGAGCAGCCTGTCAGTGTGGAAATTTCTGTGCTCGGACCCTTAACTCTTTGTCCTAGTGTAGAAAGTGTGGAGATAGGGAGGCATGGGCTCTTGCTGACCTTAGGCCATAAAAGCGGGGTGTTTTTGCCTAAAGTTCCCGTGGAACAAGGCTGGGATTTAGCGGCCTATTTGGAAAATTTATGCCATAAGGCGGGTTTGCCTGTGGGGTCTTGGCAGCATGAAAAGGCACAGTTGTATTGGTATGAGGCTTATGTGTTCTCAGTAACACGCTAGTTGCAGTTTGTAGCTTGCTGAAAATAGGCAATCTGCTTTGTCAGACTTGTTTTGAGCAAAGATAAAAGCTAAGTCTTGCTTATGCATTGTTTTATTCTTTAAAAATCTTATGAGCATTGGTAAGCACTTTTTCCAATTGCACGTCAGTAAGTCCTGCCATTTCCTGTAGGCGGCGTATTTCTTGCGCAGGGGAGTACAGTGGATAGTCCGAGCCAAAGAGGATACGTTCATCATCGTGCTTTGCTAAAATATCTTGCAAAAGCTCGGGCTGTATAAAGGGCGTACAGCTAGAAGTATCTAGCCAGATATCACGCCCCACCAAGGCATGATAGGCATGTTGCCATTGTCTATAGCCACCAAGATGCGCCGCAATGAGTTGCAT
>CAYJPR010000255.1:0-2464 GCA_964372075.1 uncultured Desulfovibrionaceae bacterium
CGCGCTCTTCTAAGCACGCCTAGCCTTTTGTTTTTATTTTTCCAATGGTGACCATGATCAAGAACATTCTTATATTATGTACGGAGGAATAAGTATGAACATTGCACCAGCTGCGGAGCAAATCACCCCCCTTGCCATAGGTAAAAAAATACCTAATGGCCCTTTACAAGCCATGAACGGCTCCCAAACAACACTCTATGATGTTATAGAAAATAAACCTGCAGTCATCATCTTTTACCGCGGCGTATGGTGACGTTTTTGCGTCTCGCAGTTAGCGGGCATAAACACCATTTTTTCTACCTTGCAAGAACGCGGATATGCAGTGCTTGGCATTTGCCCTGACCTTCCTGAAGGACTTATGCAAATGCACAGCAGTAAAGAGCTTGTCTACCCTCTCTATTCTGATAGCTCTGTGGAGCTTTCCGCTGCTTTTGGTCTGGCATTTCACATGGCTGATGAAACCATTGAACTGTATTTAAGCCAATATAATATAGATGTGGAAAAAGCTTCGGGCCAAAAACACCATAACCTTCCCGTGCCGTCAGTCTATATTGTTAAGGCCGATGGTACAGTGCACTTTGTCCATACCGACCCTGATCATACCACACGTCTTAGCACAGAAGAGCTTCTTACCCACGCGGTATAAAAAATATTTTCCTATTCCTAGATTTCATATAAATCCCCTAGGAATAGGAAAATTCTTCATGATATTTTCTACCAAAACTGTCCAAAAAAATAAAATTTACTAGCCCATTTATTGACAAGAGCGTAAAGACAACTTATTTGTGTGGCACACCACTATACGTGTTTGTGTGTGAGCTTTTTGCGGCTCCTTGTTTAATGGCAACTCTTTACTTAAAGAATTGCGGGTCATTAAGACCTGAGACTTCGTCTCGTCGTTGCACTTCATGTCGACTTGCACCGCTCTACATACCCCCTTTTTTTGTACACCATTTTGTACGTCGTTCACTTTTACCCTAGGCTCAAAGCTCGCTCTTTGTTGCGCCTAAAATAAAAAAAGGATTTCCCATGGCTGACATTACCTTAGTTAGACCACAAGCAGGCTCTTCCGTCACTTTGTCCCTCAATACCGACGATCGCCTTGTTTTTGACTTCGCCGCCGATGAAGCAACTCTTTCTCGCGATGGAGATCACCTCCTCTTCCATTTTGAAGATGGCGCTAGTATTGAATTAAGCAATTTTTACACAGCATATTCTTCAGAAACCATGCCTGAATTTGTCATTGATAATTCGATTATCAGTGGTGAAGATTTCTTTGCCCTTCTCGGCGAAGACTTAATGCCGGCGGCTGGTAACACTGCAACAACTGCAGGCGGCTTTCGTTCGCGCGAATTTACCGAAGGTTCTATCCTTGGCGGTATTGATAGCCTTGGACGTGTAGATCAAAGCTATGACGCTAAAAATGTGGACCCATCTTTAAAGAAGACTATCAATGATGGCTCAGAACAAGAAGATAACTCTGAAAGTAATTTGCATAACTCCTATGATGGCACTGAACCTAAGATTAGCATAACCATTGGCGGAGATGCCAATGATGATGGTGTCATTTCCAAAAATGAACTTGGCGGCCCCAATGGCAACCAAATTCAAGTGGAAGTTACCTTAGAAGAAGGTATTGAACCCGGTGAAGATATTATCATTAAAGATCAAGATGATAACATTATCTTTGAAGGTCCTGTCACTGAAGACATGCTGGAAGAAGGCCTTGAACTTTGGGTAGATCCTCCAAAGGATGAAAACGGCAATGATACATCTTTAGAAGTGGAAGTGACTGTTACCGATAAAGAAGGTAATGAAACTATAGCTACCGAAAAAGTAGACGTAGATACCACTCCTCCCGTACTTTCCGTTTCCATTGATAAAATTACAGAAGACGATGTCATCAATGCAGTGGAGTCTGAGCAGGATATTACTGTAACAGGTACCGTGAGCGGTGAATTTAGACCTGGTGATACCGTAACCCTTACTGTCAACGGCAATACGTATAAAGGCACTGTAGATGGTAATGGTAAATATGAGATTGATGTTGCTGGTAAAGATTTAGCCGCTGACACAACTATCAGTGCATCTGTAAGCAGCACCGATGCTGCCGGTAACACAGGTACAGCCACGACCAGCAAAGAACATGGCGTAGATACAGAAATATCTGCTACCATTACGCTTGATAAGGTCACCGATGACAATGTTATCAATGCCACTGAAGCTGGCGGCAATGTTACTATTACCGGTACCGTGGGCGGCGATGTAAAGCCCGGTGATACCGTTTCTGTGACTGTGGGTGAAGAAACCTACACCGGCACCGTGGGCGAAGATAACAAGTTTGAAATTTCCGTGCCCGGCTCAGAGCTTGCCGCAAATCCCAACATCTCTGCGTCTGTCACTGCCACTGATGACGCCGGCAATGAAGTGACTGTAAACACAAACCATACCGTGGGCGTGGATA
>CAYJPR010000256.1:0-2462 GCA_964372075.1 uncultured Desulfovibrionaceae bacterium
TATTTAGGGGGATTTCTTTTGTATGGATACTCTCTCAGCTTCTTCTGTCTTGTGGGCCCATCTTGCGGAAAATATTCGCTGGCCTTGTGCTGTGCGTTTTTCTGCTCGTGTGAAAAGAGCTAAAATTCGTGTGGATGGGCAAGGGCATGTGGAAGTGATTCTGCCGCAAAAAAGCCGCTATACAGCCCATGATGCGCAAAATTTTTTAGATTCTTTATTGCCTTGGTTGCAAAAGACCTTGGATGCTATGGTGCCACGTGTGCATCAGGCGCAAAAAGCGGCCCAATGCTTACAAAAAATCACCGGTAGCCTTGAAGCGGACGTTTTGCCTACCTCGGTATATTTTCCCCTGTTAGCTGAACAGAGGGATGTGCACTTGCAAACTAAGCGTGGAGGCTATGCAAAATTACAAGAGCAAGGGCACGATGGGCTTATTTTGTATGCGCATGAGCATGAAGTGCGTTCTTGTTGTAAGCTTTTGCAAAAATGGCTTTTGAAAAAATCCACTCACCCTTTGCAAGAAAAAACCTTAGCTTTAGCGCAGGATTTAGGCTTGGAAGTGGCTAAAATAAGCATGGGAGCGCAAAAAGGGCGCTGGGGTTCGTGCTCTTCAGCAGGAAATATTCGTTTAAATTGTCGCTTATTGCTTTTACCCGAATACTTAATAGACCATGTCATATTGCATGAGCTTTGTCATAGGGTACATATGAATCACTCGCCGGCTTTTAAGGCCTTGCTGGAAAAAGTTTCTCCGCAAAGTAAACGTAAAGATAAAGATTTGGCTTTAGCTTGGAAAAATTTACCTTTTTGGGCTCTTGTGGAATGATTTTGTATTTTTACTAGTTTTAGAGATTATTATATTTAGTTATGAAGGATGTTGTTATGGAATGTCTAGATTTTAGAACCTTGCCTTGCCCGCAGCCCGTGGTGCAATGTCGTAAATTTTTAGCAGAAAATATTGTGCAAAAGCTGCAAGTATTGGTGGATAATGAAGCCGCTGTGGAAAATGTGACTCGATATTTGGAACTGCAAGGTTTCTATGTGCATAAAGATATGCAAGAGGGCAATTTTTTGCTCACCGCTGAGAAAAATGTCTTTAGTGAAGTTAGTGCTCAGACCCCTCCCTTATTTGTCGATGGTCCTTTATTGCAGGACGTGGAAGAGTTGGCCCATGTGAAAGAAAAGGAATCCATTTTAGTTTTCATTACCACAGACACCTTAGGCCGCGGTGACGATGTTCTTGGGGCAAAGCTTATGAATTCTTTTTTAGCTACCTTACCAGAACTGGGCACAGCGCTGTGGCGTGTAGTCTTGCTTAATGGCGGTGTTACCTTGGCGGCCAGTACGGATGCTGAAAAAAGTGATGCCATGAAGCATTTGCAGACCTTAGAACAGGCCGGTGTGGATGTGCTTGTTTGCGGTGCTTGTTTACAACATTATGGCTTGCTTGAGCATAAAAAGGTGGGCGAAACTTCCAATATGCTTGATATTGTTACTAGCTTGGAGCTTGCCTCAAAAGTGATACGCCCTTAGCAGGCTGTTGAAAAAGCAGCGTCTACTACGTAAAACTTGTTTTTTGCTTCAGTTACGTATGTTTTGATACGCGCCTTACGCAAAAAACAGCGTTTTCCTTGTATCCACTACTTTTTGAACAGCCTGTTTTACGCAGATGCTTAAAACAGGGCTGCCTACTACGTCAAATTTTTTCATTTTCAACATAAAAAAAAGGCTAAGCCCTAAGAATAAGGGCTTAGCCATCAAAAAAATACAATACTATTTTATGCGTGTCCGGCTTTCTTGGTACGGCCCCAAGTGTTATGGTCCGCCTCTACACGATAAATTTGAACATGGTACATTTTTCCCTTGCTGCAACGGGGGCAACCATCAGTCACCAACAGACAATGTGGGTCCAGCTCCAAGGCATCAATGCCAGCGCTGTGGAGTATTTCTGTAGCTCGACCTTGTTCCCAAACAATGGGACTTCCGCATTTTCCGCATTCGACAAAAAGCATTTCAGGGTCAAAGCCTCGGGAACCCGCAGTGGGATAGGCTTTCATTTCCCTCATAGTATCCTTCTTCACGGTATCAACCTTCCTAAGGTAACAAACTTGCCTCTGTGCAAGTCTCGCTTACAATATAAGGCTAAATCTTTATATAGGCAAGTCTCTTGCTCATTTTTTAAGAAATAGCTACAGTGATCACATGAAACAACGGCGCCCTATAGGCTTATTATCTGCGGCATTGCGCAATCAAATTGCCGCCGGCGAAGTGGTGGAAAGACCAGCTTCTGTAGTGAAAGAACTTGTGGAAAATTCGCTAGATGCGGGTGCAACGCAGGTGGATATTCTTTTGGAAAACGGCGGTCAAGGCCGCATTCGTATTCAAGATAATGGGCATGGCATTGCAGCGCATGAGCTGGAGCTTGCCGTTACTCGTCACGCCACCAGTAAAATACAAGATTT
>CAYJPR010000257.1:0-2459 GCA_964372075.1 uncultured Desulfovibrionaceae bacterium
GACGCTGCTTTTTGGGCAGTACGCAAATGAAGGGGAGAGGGCTGACTTTGATACCCTCTCCCCAGAACGAGGATTTGCACTGTAATTAACAGTACGCGTTCGGTTTTTACTTACCACCCTTGGTGGAGCTAGAGGTACCGCCGGTACCACCAACACCATCTCAACGACTGGTTCCAAGCCCCTTAATGGAGCTTTCGGATTCAGGGGGGGCAGTAAATGCGTGGTTAAGTTGCGGAGTTAAGGAGCTTAATACTACTGCCACAAGAGCCAATAAGAAGTATTTTTTCAAGAGTTTTCTCCTGTAAAAGTGTTCTACTGTAGAGATAAGACGGGCTGGAAGTTTGTCTAGGTAAACTTAGTAAAAAAGTATGATTTATTTTCTGAAAGCTCTGCACTTGCTGTTTATAAGCAAAAACACTACACTGCGCCCATGTTGCTCTATATTCATGTTCCATTTTGCCGCACCAAATGCCACTACTGCGCCTTTCACTCCTTGCCCTTGGGGCGCGGGGTTAATGTTTTGCACCATGACGCCTTCAAAGCCTATGTGGATACCCTGGCGGCAGAGCTGACCTTATGGGGGCAGCGCTATGAAAATACACAAATATCTTCCGTGTTTTTTGGCGGCGGAACGCCTTCTCTTTTGCCTGTGCGTGTGGTGGATTTATTACTGGAGCGCATAAGCAAGTTTTTTTCACTCACAGAAAATGTGGAAATTAGCTTAGAGGCCAATCCGGAATCTTTACGCACCAAGGAACGTATGCGCGATTTTGCCAGAGCCGGTGTAAATCGCCTCTCCATTGGCTTGCAAAGCTTAGATGAGGAATATTTGCATATGCTGGGGCGTGGGCATAAATTGCGCGATAGCATGTATTCTGTCATGCAGGCTAGAGAGTCTGGCATTGCCAATATTAACGTAGATTTAATGTGGGGATTGCCCGGACAAGGGGTGCGACATTGGCTTAATACTTTACGCGAAGTGACGCGCATGAAGCCCACACATATTTCTGCCTATGGTCTTACTTTAGAAGAAGGCACCAAGCTTGAGCGCGATTATCAGGAAAGGCGCATAGTGTTGCCGCCGGAGCGCGATCAATCGGTTATGTTTATGGAAGGGGCCGCCCTTTTGGAAGAGCAAGGGTATATTCATTACGAAATATCAAATTTTGCACGCATGGGTTTTCAATGCCGTCATAATTTAGGCTATTGGGAAGGGCATGATTACTTGGGCCTTGGCCCTTCTGCCACTTCCACTGTACGTGGTAGACGCTGGACAAATCCTTACGATCAAGAGCTATGGGCGCAAAAAGTGCAGTCGGGCTCTTTGGATGATGAAGCCGCCGTACTAACGCCACGTGAACGTGTGTTAGAATTGGTTATGTTGCGCTTGCGCACTGCCAGAGGTTTACGCTTTAAAGCCTATAAGGCCTTAACGGGACGTAATTTTATGAAAGACCATAAGGTGCTCATTCAGGCCCTGCATGAAAATGGTCTTATTCGTATTCGTGATGGGTATTTGCGCTTAACCCGTAGTGGGATGCTGGTTTCCAACAGCATTTTATCCAATATTTTTGAGCAAACAGCCACCACCTTGCCCGATAATATGCTTATGGCGCCCACAGCGCAGGATATTAAAGAATTATTGTAGATATATGGCAAGTGTCTTTTTGCGTATCTCTGCGTCAGATTTCGCGGGCTTTTTCGGTCGAGTATAAGAAGAATACACTCCACTCAAAGCCCACTCATCTTCCTTGGTATACACAAAAAATCATCTTGCAGCGGCACTATCTAAGTGACTTCTTGACTTGTTCTTAGGTAGAGGGTGTTTACGCACTGCACTTTCTTTGGTTATTGTGTAACTGCTTTGCGCCGGTAAAAGAAATCTCTCGTAAAAAGTCTTCTATGGGTAAGGGTTTATGAAAGAAGT
This sequence comes from uncultured Desulfovibrionaceae bacterium, assembly GCA_964372075.1. Classification (GTDB taxonomy): domain Bacteria; phylum Desulfobacterota; class Desulfovibrionia; order Desulfovibrionales; family Desulfovibrionaceae; genus CAYJAD01. The sequence goes on from CAYJPR010000257.1 coordinate 1,928, forward strand.
AGCCCTGTCCAAATTGGCAACCCAGCGCCAAGAGCTTTTGTCTTTGTTCTTCTGTTTCAATACCTTCCACAATGCAAGAAGACGTTTCTAAGTCTTTTATCATGTTAATGATATGTTTAACAATAATATGGTTTTTATGATCGGCATCCATATTATCCAGTAGTATTTTGTCTATTTTTACTTCTGAAAAATAAGGAATGGAAAGCATGGCTAAATTAGATTGTTTAGCCCCGAAATCGTCTAGCGATACCCCAAAGCCGGCATCATATAAATTGCGCAGCTTGCTTTCAAAGAAGGTGAAATCCATGGTTTCAATGCTTTCGGTAATTTCTATTTTTATATACTGATGCGGTACATCATATTTGGCGCATATTTTTTCTATTTCTTTAATTAAATCAAGAGAAAGTAAGGTCATGCGAGAAAAATTCACTGCAATGGTAATGGCAGCATTTTCTTTGATGAGTGCTTGTAAAAGCTTGCATACAGCTTCTAAAACAAAAAAGTCCACATGGCGCACGGTGCCATCATGTTC
>CAYJPR010000258.1:0-2459 GCA_964372075.1 uncultured Desulfovibrionaceae bacterium
ACAAAAGCACCAGTCCCCCAAGGCCCAGAAAAAGTAAGCTATATTGTACAGCTTCGCGCAAAATGGGATCTGTCCATAATTGTTCAAAAGAAGCTATGTGAGAGGTATCGGGCACGTGCACAAAATGCGTGCCCATCAAATGCACAGCCGTGACAAAAAGCCCGCCAAAAAGCAAAGCGCCCACCCAAAGGCTACGGAAAATCCATGTGCAATGCTGAATAACCAAGGGAACGCCCTCTTTATGCGCCACAGAACGGGAAACCAAGGCCCCCACCGCCGCCACAAAAAAGGTAAAACCCGTCACCAAGGTCATAAGTCCGCACACATAATATATTAGCAAAGTATTATTGGAGGTTAAAATGGATTTCCCCCCTTGTCCTCTATTCATGTATTTCTTCCTTTATAAGGCTGTTATGAAAGATCTTTTTTGGTTTTAATTTCTGAAATAATAAGACCGGCTAAGGTCAAAGCTGTGCCCAACATGGCAAGAGGGGTAATGTTTTCTTGCAAAATGAAAGAAGCGGCAAAAACCGCCACCACAGGCACCAAATAAATATAAGCACTAGCTTTTACAGCGCCAAGCACCTTCACCGACCAGCTCCACGTGGCAAAGCATAAAGAGGAGGCAATGACAGCTAAAAAGAGGAAATTACACACATTGACGGGGCGTAAAAACACGTCCATATCAAAATGCACTCCCTGCCAATACACCACAGGCAACATGAAACTTACGCCATAAAAAAAGACGCGCCGCGTACACAAGGCCATATTATAACGTAGCTCGCCTATCATGCGCATGAAAATGGAATAAAAGGCCCACGTGAGAGCGGCGCCTGCCGCCAGCAAATCTCCCACAGGGTTCAGCTCTAAATGCACAGCGCCATTAAAAATAATAAGCCCTATACCGCTCATGGCCACCACAAAGCCCATAAAAAAAGTCCAAGAAAGCTGTTCTTGAGTAAAGCCACGAAGCATCACTTGGGCCAAAAGAGCCGTGCAAAAGGGCGCTATGGCTACAATAATGCCCACATTGGAAGCAAGCGTGTAGTTAAGAGCTATATTTTCCAGTAAAAAATACAGCGTTACGCCGCAAAAACCGGCCCCCATAAAAAGGCGTTCTTCTTTAAAAGAACGTATGGGGAGCATACGCGGATAAAAAAGTACCAAGGTGAAATACCCCAGCACAAAGCGAAAAAAAAGCACTTCCAAGGGGCTATAATCTGTGAGCAGCACCTTGGTGGAGACAAAAGTCAGCCCCCACACAAAGACTGTACCTAGGGCCACTAAGTGCCCACGTATTTCTATGCTTAAAGCCATATTCTTATGAGGCCTTTATGCCGGAGAAATTTGCGCATTTTCCACCATAAAGAGCTTACTTTGCGCATGATTTTTCTGTAGCATCTCCGCCATATGCGGATGGCAAGTAAAGAACAAAATTTGATGGCGTTTACCGCTTTGACTTAAGTCCAGCAAAGCAGAGGCCGTGCGTTCAGCTCTTTCGGGGTCAAAGTTCACTAGCACATCATCCATAATAACCGGCAAGGCTCTGGCATGGGCCGCATGATTGCGAATATAGGCCAAACGCAAAGCCAAATAGAGCTGTTCTTGCGTACCGCGGCTCAGCACGGTGGGGGTAATGGGCTCTCCATAAGGGGAAATCACCTGCAAGGAGCTTTCCTCCAGCGAAGCCGTAAGCCCTTTCCATTTATGATCGGTAATTTGCGCAAAAATATCTGAAGCCATGCGAATAACTTGGGGCTGGCGTTCTTTTTCAAAGCGCTGTTTTGCCTGCAAAAGCATTTGCCTTGCCACGGCATATTGAGCCCATTTTGCACCGGCGTCTTGTAAGCTTTCCTGAATTTGGCGCTCTTCTTGGCGTAGTTTTGCCATGGTGTCTGTATGTTCCAAACCATGCAAGGTGGCGTTCACGCCGGCAAATTCATGCATTTTTTCTTGTTCTTCTGCCACCAGCGCCAGTAATTCTGCTTCCTTTTCCTGCAAAAAGGCTTCGCATTCATGCTGTTCACGTTGAGCAAAAGAAGCTAAAAATTCTTGCAAATCCTTCTCTCCGGCGGCAAGGCGCAAGGCATCTTCCAAATCATCTCGGCGGCGCAAAAGCTCCACAGCTTGCGCTCGCACATGGGCAAGGCGTATGAATTCTTCGGGATTTTCCGTTTGCCCAAGGCGTAATAAATGCTTAATGGTGGCCTCAGCGTCCACAAGGGCTGTAGTCGCTTCGTTAAGCTCTTCTTCTTGCGCCGTAAGCTGTTCATCCAATTGCCCGCGCATTTGCAAAGCCTCCTGACTGGTCTGCAAGTCCAACAAGACAATATCTAAGGCTTTGAGCCAATCTTCTTGATAGGGTACGGCATTTTTACTCATATGTTGTGGGCTTTGCATTCCCTGCGGTAAAGGCCGCTGTACAGCCTCCAGCACTTCACGCAATGGCTGCACAAAGC
>CAYJPR010000259.1:0-2443 GCA_964372075.1 uncultured Desulfovibrionaceae bacterium
TGGTACTGGCTACAGCTAAATAGCGCTTGGCTTCTACTACATCCTGTAGCAGACACTCCTTTTCAAGCATCTACATTAAAGCAGATTGTTCAAAAAGGGTTGGATGCGAGGCAAGTGAAGCTTTTTGCGTAAGGAGTGTATAAATAATACTCGACTGGAGCAAAAAGCAAGCTTAACGAAGCAGACAGCCTTTTTTCAACAATCTGCTAAATGAGTTCGCGCCCAAGCCAAACAGCCCGCCCAACAATACGCACAAGATCTTGGGTATGCTCGCAACTTACCACCTCTATGGGACTATAAAGGGGGTTTATGCTAGAAAGAATAATTTTTCCGGGCACAGCGTCAACGGTTTTTAAGTACACCATATCTTCTACACTGACGGCGTATATATGCCCAGGTTTGGGAGTGGTTTGGCTTTGATCAATGAGCACCACATCATTATGCAAAATATGGGGTTGCATACTGTCACCTGCCACACGTAAAAGCACCATGCTGGCAGGAGTTCCCTTGCGCCGTAAAAAGTCAAAGCGAAAAGCATAATGACGCACATGCTCCGCGCTGGTTTCAAAGCTGCCCCCACCGGCAGAAAGTCTGGCTTCCACCATGGGAATGAGCATCAAATTACTGGCAGAGTTTTCTTCTGTGCTAAGGCTTAAAGAGCGCCCTGCTAGGAGCCAATCTAAGGAACAGTTCAGAGCTTGCCCTAAGCGTACGGCAAATTCTCCCTTGGGCATTTGGCCATTTTCATATTGTTGAATGGTGGTCAAACTAACCCCTATACTGGTGGCAAGTTCTTGCTTGCGCATTCCTAAACTCTCTCGCCTTTGACGCAGGCGTTGCCCAAAGTGTGATTGGTGTTCTGACATACAGCATCCTTATGCTTTGGGAAGTTATTTATCCTTTAGCTCATTTATGTAGGCATTTTTATAAGAAAAGTTTATAAAATAAGCTAGGAAAAAAAATTTTATAAACACAAACCATCGGCGAAATTGAAACTTTTCTGAGCATTCTAGCTAAAGGCTATGATGTATTATAAAAAGTTTTTCGTGATATATGGCAAGATTTCTTTTATTGTAAAAGAAATCTGTGCATAAATAAAAAAGACTTGCACACAATGGTATATTTGTTTACATATATCATATAACAATTATTTCTGAAAAGATAAGTTGCAAGGGGGAAATATGGTTTCTATATGTGATGACTTGCGGCGACTGGACAAACTGTTGCTCATCCTCTCCAAAGGATCAGCCCGTAACCTTCAAAACTATGCCTTACTCTGTTCTGCGCGGCGCCACGTTCAGGCCTTAGAAAAAAAAGCACGTGCATTGCATTTGCTTCATGGTGGATATTGGCGTTTAAGCGCCCCATCCAACTCTTCTGGCGGAGCGGCGCCTTTATGCGACGCAAATACTTTTTACCCTGCGCAGAGCCTTTACTCAACGCCGCATAGTAAAAAAGAAAAGCAAGATTTCAGCTTATTTGAACATCAGCCTCAGCCTATTTACGAACAGGCCAAAAAGCCTCAGGAGCGCTTTTATGTACAATAGTTCGCCCCATATCACTGGTTGTTCTGGTGCACGGCCAAAACTTTCAGCGCATCACAGTTCTTGTTCGCAAAAAAAGCTACAAGTAAAAAATGCCCCTAGCCAAGCACAAAGCTTTTCTTTGTACGAGCATTTACCGGAAAACGCCGCCATTTTAGGGCATGTTTTGCAAAGTTCACAAAGCTTATTGGCCCTCATGCGACACATGGGAGGATGCACAGTACGCATTCCGCGTCTTTGGCCTCCTTATGGGCAAAAAGCAGAAGAAGCACAGCACCCTTTGCGCGAAATTCTCAGCATAGCCCAAATGCAGGCAGTAGTGCAACACTTTGGAGGCACGGATGTTTACATACCCAAAGGGGCGCGATATTTAGCACAAGCGCGTAATGCAAGCATTATACAAGGCTTTACTAAGGCTACTCGTGCAGGCGCAAGTTCTAGTCAGGTAGTGCGCAACCTAGCCAAAGAATATGGCCTCTCAGACAGGCGTGTGTGGGGTATATTGAAAACCACTCCTCATGCGTCCGAAAAATCCTTACTTGTAGCAGAGTAAGGCAAAGCACAGAAAAGCACAGCATACATTGACATGCATAGTCATTATCATTAGTGTACAAAACATAAAAGACAACTATTTTACTCAAGGAGTATATATGGATGATGCCATAGCTATTGGCCTTGTGGTCATTGCGGCGCTGTATGTGATAAAGCGTTACCTTGGCATGAAAAAAGGCTCTTGCGGCTGTTCTTCCGGCGCAAAGAAAGAAGACGGCAGCGGATGCGGCGGCTCTTGCGGTTGTTCCGAAGCCCCCACAAGACCTCTTAACAGTACACAAGCTAACGCACAAGTTAATGCACAAGCAACAGACAGCTCTTGTTGCTGCAAAGACAAAGAATAAGCA
>CAYJPR010000260.1:0-2431 GCA_964372075.1 uncultured Desulfovibrionaceae bacterium
AAGGGCTTACCCACAAGGCGTGTTATCTTTCACCATGCGCTTCGTAATGCCCTTTTACCGCTCATAACCTTATTGGGGCTTTCCATTCCGGGGCTCATTGGTGGTTCTGTTATTATTGAATCCATTTTTGCTTTACCCGGCCTTGGGCAGCTTTTTTATGCGGCGGTTATGGCGCGTGACTATACCATGATTATGGGAAATTTAGTCATAGGCGCTGTACTCACCTTACTAGGTAATGTGCTGGCTGACCTGTGTTATGGCCTTGCAGATCCTCGTATTCGCAGTGCCAAGGAGGCAAGCTAATGTCCATTACTCACAGCTTCCTTGCTAAAAGTTTCTTTATAAAAAAATATTTTATGTTTTCTGTGGGGCTGAGCTTTGTGCTTATTATGTCCGTAGCCGCCCTACTGGCCCCATGGCTGGCCCCTTATGATCCCAATGCTCTTCATTTGGATGCCATCTTACTGCCTCCATGCGAGGCCTTTCCCTTGGGCACCGACCAATTGGGACGCGATGTGTTTTCACGTTTACTCTATGGCGGACGCATATCCCTTTGGGTGGGCTTTGTGGCGGTAAGTATTTCTGTCAGTATTGGCCTGCTTCTCGGGCTCATTTCCGGCTATTTTGGCGGCCTTGTGGATGAAGGCATCATGCGCGGTGTAGATATTATGCTCTGCTTTCCCTCCTTCTTTCTTATTTTGGCGGTCATTGCCTTTTTGGAACCAAGTCTTAGTAATATTATGGTGGTCATTGGCCTCACCTCTTGGATGGGCGTGGCGCGTCTTGTACGTGCAGAAACCTTAAGTCTGAAACAAAGAGATTTTGTGGCGGCAGCTTTGCTGAACGGTGCTTCCAGTGCGCGTATTTTGCGCGTACATATTTTACCCAATGCCTTAAGCCCCGTGCTGGTTTCTGCTACGCTGGGCATTGCCGGTGCCATATTGGTAGAATCTTCTTTAAGTTTTCTGGGCCTTGGGGTGCAACCTCCCACGGCTTCTTGGGGAAATATGCTTTTAGAAGGGAAAAACGTCTTAGAAATTGCCCCATGGCTTTCGCTTTATCCCGGTACTGCCATTTTAGTTACTGTTCTTGGCTATAATTTACTGGGAGAAAGCCTGCGTGACATGCTTGACCCGCGCTTGCGTAATAAATAAGAATTAGAGATACATATGTTAGATTTTTTGCGTATACAAGGCCTCGCCCTCATTGATAGCATGGAACTGGAATTTAGCCAGGGCATGAATGTTCTCACAGGGGAAACGGGGGCAGGAAAAAGCTTTATTCTTAAAGCCTTAAACTTTTTACTTGGAGAAAAAATGGGCGCTGAAATGGTACGTAGCGGCCATGAAAAAGCGCAGGTGGAAGCCATATTCTTTTATGAAGGCAAAGAGCTTATTTTACGCCGTGAGCTTCTCGCCGAAAGCGGACGTTCTCGCCTGTATATTAATGATAGCTTAAGCTCACAAGAAAGCGTGAAAGAATTGCGCCCTAATCTTCTGGTGCATACCAGCCAACATGCACAACAAAAACTTTTGCAATCCAGCTATCAAGCTCAGCTCATAGAAGATTCTTTACCGGATACCCAGCTTTTGCAAGAGCGTAATCAGCTGGTGCAAGAATTACATAAAGTGTCTGAAAAACGTAAAGCCTTGCAAGAAAGGTACGCTACCCTTTCTGAAAAACGCGATTTGCTAGAAATGCAGCAAATGGAAATTGATAAGGTGGCACCGCAAGAAGGCGAAGAAGAAAAGCTGGAAAGTATGCGCGCTGAGGCCAGAGATGCTTCACAAAAGGCCGCCGATTACGCAGAAGCTTTGGGCCTTATTTATGGTGAAGACGGCCCAGGCTTACGAGATATTTTAGGACAATTTGAGCATTGCCTTGAGCGTATTTCCAAATACGATAACCAGCAAAACGACAGTTTTCAAGCAGAGTTAGAAACAGTCACCGCCTTGCGTGAAAACCTCTCTCATTTAGAATCTCGTTTGCGTAAAGCTCCTGAAGCCATGAATATAGACATGGACGCTCTTGAGTCGCGCTTATATGCCTTGGCGCAATTAAAGCGTAAATTACGTCGTTCTTTAGAAGAAATTCTCACCCTTCGCGCCGAAGTAGATGAAAATATTTCTTTTTTAGATTCTTGCGCTCTAGATATGGCCTTACTAGCTAAAGAAGAACAAAGCCTCATAGAAAAGCTTCAAGTAACACTTGAAAGATTAAAACCCTTACGCCAGCAATGCGCTAAAAATTTTGCAAAAAAATTGGAACAAGCCCTGGCCGGCCTTGGATTTTCCAAAGATGTACGCGTTATTGTAGACTTTGTGCCCATGAAGCTTTGGGGAGATATAGCCGATGAAAAAGCACGTCTTTTGTGGGCGCCCAACCCCGGTCAATCTCCACAGCCGCTAGATAAAATTGCTTCTGGCGGGGA
>CAYJPR010000261.1:0-2426 GCA_964372075.1 uncultured Desulfovibrionaceae bacterium
ACTTCGCCATTGATGCGGCTTTCTAGCGTAAGATTTTGCGGATCAGGCAGGGCGCTGGCGCAAACAATACAAGGCCCAAAAGGCGCAGATTCATCTAAGGATTTGCCGGCATACCATTGTGTGGTGCGTCTTTGTAGGTCTCGGGCTGAAAGGTCATTAATAATAGAATAGCCAAAAACGTGACTTAGAGCGTCTTTCTGTGTAATGTTTTTTCCTTTTTTGCCTATAATAACAGCCAGTTCCACTTCGTAGTCGTATTTTTCCGTTACATTTTTATGTACGTCCACGGCTACATTGGGATGCGCAATGGCAGTGCAGGGTTTAGTGAACAGAAAAGGAAATTCAGGAATTTTTTGTTCTTTATCCGGACGCGTAAATTCTTGTAAGTGCGCAACATAGTTAATGCCTGTGCAAAGGATATTGCGGGGAGGATTGGTATAGGGCGCTTGTAGGGTGTATTGTTCTTGAGGCAAGGAGGCTTCGGCGCTGGCGCTTTGAGCTACTTTTTCCAAACGAGGAAAAAGAGCAGGGCCTTCCTCCACGGCTAGGCGCAAACTTGAGGGCAAGCTTGTGTCTACTTTGCATACATCTATAACACTATGATCTGCTTGTAAAAGCCCCCAACGAACATGGTCTGGGTGCGCTTTAGGAATAAAAGATACGAGGCGCATGAAAACTCCTTAACTTTTTGCGAGGTTAAACTTGTTGTGCATTGTCGGCTTGTTCGCCGCTGATGATGCGTACTAGGGTGCGTACATTGCGTAGCCCTATGACGCGCCAGCTTCCATTTTCTTGGCGTAGCCACGCTTCCACAGGGTAGGAGCGGCCATTGCCATGGTCTTTTAAGGTAAAGGGCACCCATACGGCGCCGCTTTCTTCCACAGCTTGCCCAATATTGGTAATTTCTTTGCGGCCCATGGAGACATCGGCAAAGAGGGTAGAGAGCAGTCCTCCGGGTTTTTCTGTGGCAATTTCTTTGCCGCTAAAGGCGCCGGAACGCACGCCATAGCGTACAAAGGCTGAAGCTTCGCCCACCAAGGTGTCGCGTAATCCTTTTCGTGCTGTTTCGTTTTGCGTAACCGTGGAAAGCATAAGGGCCAGCACGGGGTTTAAGGTCTTTTGGTCTACCTTGTTAGCATCTTCAATAAAGATATCCACACATTGCCCCACAAGGCTTTCCATATTCACCGAAGCATCAAAGAATGCTTGGTCGCCGGTATCAAGAGCTTGTTGAATGTCATGTAGAGTTTGGGTGGGGCTGGAGCCGGCAAGGGCAGGCATATGCCAAAGGCTTAAGGTGCAAAGCAGGGCAAGTTGGAAAATGTATTTCATATAAATCCTCGTAAGCTTGGTCTATAAACTGGAATGTCCCGCAGAATCTGCGTTGGGTTGTACTGCTGAAACGGTGGGAGCCTTACGCAGTTTTGTGGCTAAATCTTGTAAAAGTTCCCCGGCGGTGGAGGCGCTTTGTTGCATGGCATCAAATTTTTGCCCTTGATCCACACGGCGCTCTAACCATTGGGCCAAAAAGAGAATGCTGTCCCCATCCATGCGGTTAGCCGCAGGGGCTTTTTGACGCACAGCTGCCAAAAGGGATTCTGTGGCCAAGGTCCTATTATGTAAAGAACGTTGATATTGTGCGTTAAGGCCGTCAATGCGCAATTGTAAGGTTTCAGCCACGTCACTTTTATTTTCTTCTACGGCAGCGTCAAAGGCAAAGATAGCTTCTGTGAGTTTATTATGTATGGTTAAAGTTTCTTGGACGCTATTTTCTATGGCTTGCATGCGCTTTGAAAAATCGTCCATGGTGCCAAGTCCTTGTAAAACAGAGCCCAAGGTGGAAAATTCTGTGGCGTAGCCGTCTAAGACCTTTTGCGCAGAAGTATTTTTGGGGGCCTCAGCGCTGGCAGCTTGAGCCATGCTTTGCACAAAATGCTCGGCATATAGATTATAGAGGGCAGACATCATGGTGCTATTAAAAGCATAGCGTAGCAGTGTGGCGCGGGCTCCTTGTACATTCCCCTCTCCTTGAGGATTCAGGTTGCGTAAGTTTTGCCCATAGCGCAAATTGGCGGCAGAAAGATGTCTACTTATGCCACCTTTAGGATTGTAACGTGTAACCAGCCAAGAGGCCATGTCATCCACAAAGCTTAAAGGTACTTTGCTGTCTTGTTGCACCTTGGGGGCCACGGGAGTGATGCTCTTTGGGGAGGGGGCTATGACACTGGTGGCTGCCATAGTATCCATTTCAGATACGGGAGATGTGTGGTTGGCAGATATAAGGTTGCCAGAAGCGTCAGCAGAAGCGCCACCAGAAGAGTTAGGCGAAGCGGGATTTGCCTTTATGTCCGTCTCAGGAGCTAGACTTGGTGGAGCAGACATTTTTGCTTGCACATTTTGTCCGGCAAGGGTGCCGGGGGCTGTGC
>CAYJPR010000262.1:0-2407 GCA_964372075.1 uncultured Desulfovibrionaceae bacterium
AAGAAAATACAGCCTGCAACTAAGCTATACATAATAACTTTGAAGTTATTATAAAACTCTTCCGCTACAAAAGCAGGCATTTCACGGCTAACCATAAGGTCTTTATTATGCACGGGTACGCCCATGGAATAGACTTCTTCTCTATTGGTTCCGAGGCGTTTTTCTAGAGGTAAAACAGAATTAGGCGCGGCTAACCAGCCTGCTAAATAGTATAAACTTCCTTCTTTAAGGTCAGCATATTCTAATAATTCTTCAGAATCTTCATTCCATTGTAAAATGCGGTAAGGTTCATTGGCATTTTTTTCATTTTGTAAAATGGCGCTTAATTTATTTTCCAAAGGAATAAAAAGTAAGGCAACGCCCACAGATTCTGTAGGGTCAAGATCGGTATAATCTGGCGGAAAAATAGGATATGCCAGATTCATCATAAGTCCGTTGGGACTATCATAAATGGGGGAGTAGATGGGCTTATGTAATTGTAAAGCCTTACGCATGACGCCATCTTGTACAGGGCTTAAGTTTGCAAGGTGGTCTGAGGTTAAGAAAAGTGGTTTTAACTCTGTATCCCAAACACCAGCATCTACAACATCGTCTTCTAGGCGCATAAAGCGTGCAAGTTCATCTTGTAAAGCTTGCTTGGTATCTTCTAGATTTAATTCACCAGAACCGCTTTGTCTAGCCCAAGAGGGGAGAGCGCCGCTATCTAATTGTTGGTTATGCACAAGATATTCTGCGCAGTAAAGACGCAACATATCTTTATCAAGATAGCGTAGGGTTTCAGTTTCAATACTTTCAAACCAAGAAGCCACTTCCTCTGCTTTTTTGGACGCGTCAGCATCTAAGGTAATGGCCAGATTATGTTTCATATTGTCCGAGGCATGGCGCAAAGTATAGGTTGCAAATAGTGCAGACGAGCCAACAACTATGAGCAAGATAATAACGATGAGCGCTATGCCACGGTTGCGTGGCGCAGAGGAGAATAAAGCGTCTGACATGAGATTCTACCTTTCGCGCAGAGCGTTTTGATGCGCTTTCAAAATGGGTTTCAGAATATAATCTAAAATGGTTTTACGACCTGTTAAAATGTCAGCCGTGGCTGTCATACCAGGTATGATGGGCAAGGTTTCATCATGATAGATAATGCCGTTTTTTTGCGTACGCAATTTAGCAATATAAAAAACTTCACCCTTTTTATCTTCAATGGTATCCGCACTTATTTGCTCTAATACCCCTTCAAGACCGCCATAGATACCAAAATCATAGGCAGAAAATTTTACCATAGCCTTCTGATTAGGGTGTAAGAAAGCCACATCAGATGGTCGTACACGTACTTCTACTAATAAGGTGTCATCTAGAGGTACAATTTCCATAATGGGTTCGCCGGGTTTAACAACACCACCGATGGTATTAATATGGATTTGTTGCACTGTACCATTTACAGGCGAGCGCATAACAGTACGGGTGACGCGGTCGCTCCCTGCAGAAATGGTTTCTTTCAAAGAGCTTAATTCAGTGCGGTACTTGTTTATTTCTTCTGTAATGGCTGCATCTAACTCTGCCTCACGAAAGGCAATGCGTTGTTTTGCTTCATTGGCAGCAGCTTGTGTTTTGGGAATGGAGGCGGCAAGTCCGCTCAGTTCCCCTTCAAGATTGGCAACTTTTTGCTCTAAGTCTAAAAATTCAATACGCGAATAGTTCTTACGCTCTAAGAGAGGAAGTACAGTGTTGCGCTGTTCTATGGCTAGTTCAAGATTACGCTCCACAGATTTTTTACGTGTTTCTTGCTCTTCTACTTCTTTGATACGTTGATCGAACTGGGATTCAAGCAAACGAATTTCACTTTCTCTTTGCAAAATACGCGCTTGCATAATGTTTATTTGGTTCGTGATCAGTTGCGGAGCAGTTACCTTTATTTCTTCCGGAAAAACAGGTTCCGCATCATTAAGCTCTGCTTCTAAACGAGCGATGGCTGCGCGACTTTCTAAGGATTTCGTAAGTGCGTCTCTATAGGTAGAAGCTGCTACTTCGTTGTCTAGACGAGCCAATGGCGTGCCTTGGGTAATAATTTGCCCTTCGCGCACCAGTACGGCTTGCAAAATACCACCTTCAAGGTTTTGAATTATTTGTGTACCTTGAGAAGCAATAACCTTACCCTCAGCACGAGTTACTTCATCCACTTCTGCCCATGCGGCCCATCCAATAAAAATAAGGATGAATAAACCTGTGGCTAAAGAGAGTAGGCGAGCTTGTGTTGTTGGGTTACGCTGCAATGCAGCTTCAACGACGTCCGCATAGACTAGCTCATCCGGAAGAATATTGTCTTTTTCGTCCGCATGACCCAGAGTTTCCTGTAAAGGATTGCCCATGGGATTGTGCTGTTCTTTAGCTTTACTATTTTTTTCTATCA
>CAYJPR010000263.1:0-2384 GCA_964372075.1 uncultured Desulfovibrionaceae bacterium
GTGAAATTTGCCGCCGCTGGGGTTCAGCTTTTGGGTGGCTGTTGCGGTACCACCCCTGAACACATTGCCGCTTTAAAACGCGCTGTGGGGGATATGGAATTGCGTCGTCCTTCAGTGCGTGTAAGTGCCGGAAGTATTGCTTTAACTACTCGCTCACACATTGTACGCGTGGGCGAAGAATACCCCTTTACTATCATTGGCGAACGCATTAACCCCACAGGAAAAAAACAACTTACCGCAGAATTTCAAGCGGGCGAATATGGCCTTGCCTTGCGCTTTGCCGATGAGCAAATTGCCGGCGGCGCCCCTGTGCTGGATGTGAATGTGGGCGCGCCCATGGTGGATGAAACTGTTCTTTTACCGGAACTTATTTTGCGCCTCACAGAGCGTTGTGATACGCCTTTGTCTTTGGATTCTTCGCATATGGAAGCCATTGCCAAGGCTTTACCGTATTGCCCAGGCTCTGCTCTGGTTAATTCCATTAGCGGTGAAGCCGGACGTATGGAAATCTTAGGGCCTTTATGCCGCGATTACGGCGCTCCTTTTGTACTACTCCCCTTAAAGGGACGCAGCTTACCTGTACGCGCTACAGAGCGCATTGCCATTTTAGAAGACTTGCTGGAACAAGCCGATGCCTTAGGTATTCCCCGTCGTTTGATTATGGTGGATGTACTTGCCTTGGCAGTGTCCTCCAAGGGTGAAGCAGGGCGTCAGTGTTTGGAAACCATTCGCTGGTGTGTGCGTGAAGGCTTGCCCACCACCATTGGCTTGTCCAATGTGTCCTTTGGTTTGCCGGCGCGTGAATTGCTGAATGCTACCTATATGGCGCTGTGCATAGGTGCAGGACTGAGTTCTTGCATTGGTAACCCCGCTAATACACGTCTTGGTGAGGTGCGTGATGCCAGTAATGTTTTGCTTAATAAAGATAGTAATGCTGCCCATTTCATCCATGCTTATGCAGGCTGGACCGCCGGTGAAGGCGGCGCCTTACAAGGCAAACAGCAAGTAAACCTTGCCGCTACCTTGCGCGATTGCGTTATTTTAGGTGACAAAGAAAATGTGCTGACTTTTGTACAAAAAGAGCTGGATGGCGGCGTGGATGCCATGGCCTTGGTGCAAGATATACTCATTCCTGCCATCACTGAGGTGGGTACCAAGTATGAAAAACGCGAATACTTCTTGCCGCAACTTATTCGTTCGGCAGAGACCATGCAAAAAGCCTTTGGCCATGTAAAGCCTTTGCTCGAAAAATTGCGTGGTGAAGAAAAACGCCCTGTTATAGTGCTTGCCACAGTTGAAGGCGATATTCACGATATTGGTAAAAATATTGTGGCCTTACTATTGGGCAATCATGGTTTTGATGTGTTTGATGCAGGCAAAGATGTGAAGGCGGAAGAAATTATCCGCTTTGCAGAAGAAAAAAATGCCGATATTATTGGTCTTTCTGCGCTTATGACCACAACCATGGTGCGCATGGAAGATACCATAAAACTTGTGCAAGAACGCAATCTGCCTTTTAAAATTATGGTGGGTGGAGCTGTGGTAACAGAAGCCTTTGCCAAAAGCATTGGCGCCCATGGCTATTCTACCGACGCCGTAGGAGCGGTGCGTCTTGCGAAATCACTTATAAAGGGATAGCATTATGAAAAATGTAGGTAAATTTCTATTAAGTGTGAGCTTGTGCCTTCTTTGTTCCATGGCCACCGTGGCTATGGCAAAAGATTCTATAAAAACCTTGGATTTAGCTGGTTTAGAAACTCTTTTAAATGAGCATCGCGGTAAAGTGGTGGTAGTGAACTTTTTTGCCACTTGGTGCCCGCCTTGCAGAGAAGAAATTCCCGGCCTTGTGGAAATTTCTAAAGAACGCGCAGAAGATGTTGTTATTATAGGTCTTTCTGTGGATAAAACCGTAACACCCTTGCCTAAGTTTTTAGAGCAGTATGGCGTTACCTATGAAGTGGTGCGCGCCCATACGGATATTCAACAGCTTTTTGCCGTGAATAGTATTCCGCATAATGTTGTGTTAAATAAAGAAGGCGACATCGTGGCCAATGAAAGTGGTTTTGTGACCAAAAAACAATTAAATGACTTTATAGATAGCTTGTAGGGAGTATTTTAATGAGTGAAGCAATGCTTATTCGCCGAGCACATATGGGCGATGTGAAAGCAATTCATGGCTTACTTATGGACTGTGCTAAGCAGGGGCTTTTGCTCCCGCGGGCTTTAAGTCATTTATATAGGCATGTTCGAGATTTTTACGTGGCGCAAAATGCGGAGGGGCAGGTTTTGGGCTGTTGCGCTTTGGCGCCCACGTGGGAAAATTTAGCCGAAATTTGCTCTCTTGTGGTGCATGACTCCATGCGCAAGCAAGGGCTGGGCCGTCA
>CAYJPR010000264.1:0-2362 GCA_964372075.1 uncultured Desulfovibrionaceae bacterium
TTGGCACAGGCTTTGCTTTATGGTAATTAGCGCATGACAAAATGTATGAGCGCTGATTATATTTAAGGAGATCATATATGAAAAAAATGACCTTAGCCCTCCCAGTTCTGGCTATGAGTTTGTTTTCCACAGCTTTGCTTATGCAAGATGATGTACAAGCTCAAAGCATGGAAAAAAGTGCCGTGGTGCAAGAAAAGAAGCAAGATACAGCTTTGAGCGCAGAACAACGCGCAAATATGCATAAGGCTGTGGAGGCTTTTAGGGTAAAAATGCAACCCGTACGTCAAGATTTATTTGTAAAGCAACAAGAACTACAAGCTTTGCATAATGCGGCAAATCCCGATGTGGCTGCAGTGTCACGTAAAGCTACAGAAATTAGCGCCTTGCGTGCCTCATTAGATGCAGAGAAAAGACAATTGGGCCTTGCTTTGGATAAGGCCATGGGTCTTGAGCCGGGCACACATGCTTTACGCGCCTTTAAAGCGAAAAAAGGTGGACATGGTAGGCATGATAAAATGGGCTTTACGGCTCAGCATGGTAAAAAAAGACATGGCGCCCAGCATCAAAGAGGGCAGCAGGGCTTTTATGAAAGGGGCCATAATCAAGGTCATATGTTCAGATAGAACGCATTTTTAAGCATTAAATAATAGCGTACATATCCATCATGGGTATGCAGAAAAATTACCGCCCGTATAGGGAGCAGATATATATGGCCCATTGGCAACAGTAATATTAACCTTTACTAAGGAACAAACATAAAGCAAAAAAATCCTTCCTACTAAAGATAAACTCCTCCTGAAAGGTCACGGCTTGTTCCGTGGCCTTTTTTTATGTCATTGGCTGAAAAGCAGGGTACGCTATGCTGTCTAGCTGCTGTCTAGCCGATGTCTGCCATGATATCTGACTGATGTTTGGTTTGTAAAAAAGAGAGTTCTATGCAGGCGAAAATATATGTCCCGTGAAGCGCGTTTTGGGGGATGAGGGTGTGAGATGTGGAGGATGTGAGAGGGCTAGCGCCAAAAAGGCACTTTCCCCCTCTCAAAAATAAAATACAAATCTAAGGCTAGCCTAATGCTGCGGCTTCATCCACAATCCAAATAAGATCACCAAAGGTGGGGCGAACTTTTTGTGCTGGAAGGGTAGGCGGCTCAAGCAGATCCAAAGCTTTTTTTAGAGCTGGGTGCTTTTCTTTGCCGGAGAGCAAGAACATACAACAACGAGAGTTATTGAGTACGGGTAAGGTTAAGGTAATGCGATCGGCTTTGCGCTCGGGCACGTATTGGTCAATACACAGGCGTTTGGTTTCTACAAGGGCTGGAGAGCCGGGGAAGATGGAGCCGGTGTGTCCGTCGTCGGCCATGCCAAGAAGGATGAAGTCAAAACGCGGAATCTCTGTGGGTGTTTTAAAGTGATCGCGCAAAAGCTCTTCATATTGTAGGGCGGCTTGCTCTGGGTTGTTTTCGCCGCGCATACGGTAGTAGTGCATGGCAGAAACATGTGAAAGCAACTCGCGGCGAGCCATACCATAATTGCTATCTGCATGGTCGGGGCCTACGCAGCGTTCATCTACCCAATAAATATTGATATGATCCCAAGGTAGACGCTCGGCCCAGTCTGGGCTGCTGAGTAGCTGGAAAAAGGGAATGGGGGTGTTTCCGCCGGAAAGGGCCACGTTAAAAACGCCGCGTTCAGCGATAGCTTCTTCGCAGCGCTCAGCAAAAATGTGAGCGGCGCGTTCAGCCATGGTGGCTTCGTTTTTGTGAACATGGACAGAAATGTGTGTGGAATGGCTAAGGGCGGTCATAAATTCTCCATCGATAAGGTGATATAATGTATATACTCTTAGTAGTATCTTTTTGTGGCAATAATGTGAAATTTTTTAGGCACCAATAATTAACACAAAGAATCCTGTTAGGGAAGAGCTAAAAATCCTTTATTTCTTGGGCAAGGGCTTGGTGATGACTTTTTCATCTTCGGCTAAGTGTAGCATAGCGCCATTATCAAGTGTCATGAAAAAGACCTTGGCAGAGCAGGTAACTTTTTCTGCTCCCAAGAGAATTTTGGCCTCTTTACTTTCTGTTTCCAGCTCTAAAGTATAGGAATCTTCAAGGTTTGTGCCCACAGTAAGGCGTGCAGGGGTGTTGATACGTTGTTTGAAAGAAAGCTCGGCGTCGTGATTTTCCACGTTAACTGTGGTGTCAAAAGTCATATTGCGAATGGTGAAGGGGCCTTTGTTGTAGCCTCTAATGCGCACCATGAGTAAGGGGACCTTTTGCCCACGAGGTTGGTGGACAAAGGCTGTACATTCTTCCACAGAAAATTGTTTTTCTATGCGAGTTCTGTCAAGTTCCCTTTGTTTATT
>CAYJPR010000265.1:0-2353 GCA_964372075.1 uncultured Desulfovibrionaceae bacterium
GAGGGGAGTTCTTGGCTTAAACTTTGGGCATAGGCTTGTAAGGCTTGTTGTTGCAAACAGCGTTCAAGGCTGCGCCAGCCGTAAAAGGACTCTTGCCATGCTTCTCGAAAAAAAGGCCATAGAGAAAGAGCACTTTCCCCCAATTTCCATTGGGGTTCCAATGCGCTTTGTATATGAGCGGCATGTTTTTGGATGCGCTTGGATTGTTTGTAGGCTTGTAAGATACTTTTATAGTGTAAAAATTCTTCGGCATAGCTAAAGCTTTCACTGCGTCCTGAATTTTCAGCATGTTTTTGAAAGGCTTCTTTAAAAGCAAAGCTTTTTTGCAAAGATGCTTGAGGAGAGGTAATGCGTATAAAAAGCCAATGTATGTGCAATTTTTGATTTTGTATGTAAGGCTCAAGCAAGGTGTGTAAACCTTCCCAATAGTGCGAGCGAAAGCCATTTTTTTGCGCTAAGCCTTCATGCATATGTGGAAAATAACTTACTATGGTGACATGTTGCGCTGTTGCGCTTGTGCTAAGCTTGGCATGTCTCTTTACCCCAAGCCCCCATGAATTCCATAATTTTCGCCAAAGCCACAGCCAATGCCCTAGGCGAAGAAGTTTCTGCAGCCCATGGGGTAAGAGAGAAAACAATACTTTTGTAGAACGACGCTTAAAAAGTAACTTCGCAGTTTTGGGACTGGCACTTATTAGGCGCAGGCCTTTTTGTTTACAATATAGGCGTAGCGCTTCATGTACACGAGAATCATCCACATGCACAACAATGGTGTGGCATTGCGGGGCGTGTTCTTCTAGGAGCAGGCTAAAAGCGTATAATTTACAGGCGGCAAAGAGATGCGGTAATATTTGCGGATGTTTTTCAAAAAGAAGGGACGTATACCAATGGGAGAGAGTTTCATCTATTTGTAACCAGTGCTGTACTTCTTTTTCTGCCACCTTTTGCCGCGCAAGGCCTTGCATAAGTGTGGCTAGTTCTTGCCCTAAAAGCTCGCTATGCTCATGGCACCATGTACTGAGACAGTGGCCAGAGTGTTGTTTTTGGGTAGGGCCATCCCACCAAAAAAGCACGTCTGAATCAGAGTATTGATTATAAAAAGAAGACAGCGCATGAGCCAAAGCCTGCGCTGTCGTATTTTTTGTTCTAGGCTGTGCAGAGCAAAGGTGTACCGTGCACATGGTGTTATTTGGTAAAGGCCTCAGCTATGGAAGGGCCATAAGGGGCACGTAAAACGCCTTTTTCTGTAATAATACCGGCAATAAGTTCGGCAGGAGTTACGTCAAAGGCAAAGTTATACACAGCTACACCGTCAGGCACAATTTGTGTATCCCCCACATGGGTCACTTCGCGTGCGGGGCGCTCTTCAATGGGAATACCGCCGCCATTTTCCATGTTTCTATCAATGGTAGAAAGGGGGGCCGCCACATAAAAGGGAATGTTGAAAGCTTTTGCCAGTAAGGCTACGCCATAGGTGCCAATTTTATTGGCGGCATCGCCATTGGCGGCAATGCGGTCAGCGCCTACTACCACGCAATCCACAAGGCCCTTTTGCATAAGCAGCGCACAGGCATTGTCACAAGCTACCGTCACGTCAAAGTCATCTTGAGCCAGCTCATAGGCTGTTAAACGTGCCCCTTGCAAAAAGGGTCTGGTTTCATTGGCAATAACACGCACTTTTTTACCGGCATCACGCGCGCCGCGAATAACGCCAAGGGCCGTGCCATAGCCGGCTGTGGCCAGTGCTCCGGCATTGCAATGAGTCATGACGGTGGCACCATCATCTATACAAGTGGCGCCGTGTACGCCTATGGCTTTACAGCACGCTATATCTTCTTCATGAATACGCTGGGCTTCTTGGCGCCAAAGGGAGTCTAGTTCTGTAGCGCTGTGCTCTTTTTTCCAAAGGTTACGCATACGTGCCACAGCCCAAGCTAAATTCACCGCGGTAGGGCGAGCATCGGCTAAAAGAGTAAGTAAGTTTTCCAGCTTTTCTTGCCAGTTATGGGTATTTTGCGCTAAGGCTTCGTGCAGGGCTATAACGCAGCCATAGGCCGCTGTAACGCCAATGGCCGGGGCGCCGCGCACCACCATAACCTGTAAGGCTTCAATGGTGCTTTGGGTATCAGTGCAAGCAAAAAAATCTTCACGCGTGGGTAAGTAACGCTGGTCTAAAAGATGCAAAACGGTTGCGTCATTATCAAATCTGATATGATATTCCATAAAATTCTCGCTAGCCTGAAGAGGTTACTTTACGCACCAAGAGGGAATCTCCTCCATAAATGCGTACATCTGGGGTAAGCAACTGCCCATTACGGGCCACAAGAGCCGTTTCTTCGCGCAGGCCAAGGGC
>CAYJPR010000266.1:0-2350 GCA_964372075.1 uncultured Desulfovibrionaceae bacterium
TAAAGAAACAGGATGCACACAAGGCTTTTGGCTACCGTGCTGAATTTGTATACGGCAAGTGCCGCATTCGGTGGTACACAGATTTGCTCCAGAATCTTTAATGGTGTCAAAAAGATTCTGACCTATTTGCATACCTAATTCATATTTTTCTTTTTTAAATCCATAGCTTCCTGATATTCCACAACAGCCGGCGTGCGCACTGTGTACGCTGTTACCATACACGCGTTGCAAAAGTTCAAGTCCTGTGGAGCCGCCACCTTGCGCACGTAAATGGCAAGGCGCATGATACATGATGGGACTGGAAGACTTTTCTTCCCGTACCTTGAGCTTGTCCTCATCCATGCATTGCAGTAAAAATGCTTGGGCATCTTGTACACTTACTTGACCATATTTTTCTTTTATTTCTGGGAAATAATGCGGAATATCACCATTGAACATGAGCGCGCAAGAAGGACAACCCGTCATGATGGGTATGCCTTCTTTTTGCCACTGTAAAAGGGCCGCCGCATTTTTGTGGGCGCCTTTTTGGGCATCTTCCCAAAAGCCATTGGCCACCATGGGCAGACCGCAACAGCTCACTTCCTCGGGCACAATGACCTTATAGCCTGCCTTATTGAGGGCAAAGACCATATCAAAGCCTGTTTGCGGGTCGTAAATATCTACATAACAACCGGGGAAGAACACCACAGCCGGGGCGCTAGATGGTAGCGCTTGCTCATGGCGACGAAATTGCCCTCTAAAAGTCTTAGTGGCAAAGCTTGGTAAGGGTGCTTTTTTGTGTACGCCAAGCTCATGCAAGGCCAAGCGTGTGAGGGGATTTTTCATGCCAAAATTGCGCAAGGCAGCAGGAATAAAACCTAAATATGTAGCTATATCTGCGCCGTGTCCCAACATCCAATCGCGTAAGGAGCGTCCATGTTCCTTGGCATAGGCGGCGCGAGCCATCATGGTAAAGGTAGAGACAGGCACACCGTGAGGGCAAGCAATGTCGCAATTTTTACAATTGGAACAGTAATGTAAAGATTTTTCTTCTGCCATGCCCATAAGACGAAAACGCTCATGAGCCGGACCAATCATACGTGGCCCTAGAAATTCTGTGGTAGCCGCCGCCACGGGGCATTGTACTACACAGGTAGAACAGGTGATACAGGCGTCAGGATTTAATGATTGCATAATAACCTCATATCTTTTGCGTGGCGTCAGGCTTAATTTGTGTACTAGCCTGTAGTACCGCATTTTTTGCCGCTACGTGGGCAGTGGCTACAGCCACACCATTACCGCTTTTTTCTGCGGCAAAGTCATACATACCAAGGCTACGTCCGGCGAAGAAAATATTGTCCGCAAGGATATTTCCTTGAGCATCAAGAGCTTGTAATTTTTCATTAACACGCACACCTAACTTAGTGAAGGCGTGACTGCCAAAGGCATCATCTCCGGCCCATTGCTCTTGCTCTTCCGGCGTTTCAAGGGCAATACCCAGAATGCTTTCATAGGCTTTACCGGGCTCTGTGTGAATACCTCCGCCTAATATGCCGCCTGTAGCCAGCACAAAAGCTTTAGCTTCATGGCGCTGACTTAAGCCCTCGCTTTGCGAGATAAGGGCTTTGCACTGTTTTCCTTCCATATCTGCATGGCTTATGGTGGCATTTTCTATAATGCGTAAGGAGCCGCCCTGTTCGCCGTTATGTCCATGATTCTGGGCTAAAGAACGCAAAGATTGCATAAGGAGCGTGTACAAACGATTTCCCCCCACGGCAGGAGGTAAGGAAAGCATTTCTACCACGGGGCAATGTAAGGCTTTTTGTAATTTTTGCCACACGGAATTTTCCCCTTGGGCCATGCAGGTACCTAAGATGGGGGGCAAAATAACAGCATCTACATTTTTACACAGGGGCAAGAGGGTATTACTTAACCATGTATAGCCTTCGGCTGAGTCCACATAGCGGGCCACATCCAAAGCGCTTACGGCCCTATGAGCCTTGCCAAAATGAGAGGGTAAGGTGGCAGCGCTAAAGTCTACATGTTTTAAGGCTGTGTACTTTTGTAATTGCTGCATGATGAGCTTGGGGTGGCAATCGCGCAGAGCGTCTACTGTCACCACAAGGACACGCTTAGCGGCAAAAATGGGGGTGCTGTCACTGGAAGCAGGGTAGATATAGGTGGGCTTTAAGGTGCCGATAATGGTAGGCACTAAAGTGTTTTCCTGCTCTTTACAAGCATAGGCGGCATTGTGTTTGCTAAAGATGGCCTGCATAGCATGAAGAGCGTCTTCCACAGCATTACGCCCCAGCAAGCTGTAAGGATGCTGCGCTGGCAAAGAGGCTAGGCCTTCTAAGGGGTTTTTCACAGG
>CAYJPR010000267.1:0-2345 GCA_964372075.1 uncultured Desulfovibrionaceae bacterium
TTTGACACAAAAAGTACACAGAGCTGGCGCATCCCTCCCCTCACAAAGCCTTGCTTTTACCACCATTTTGTTCTATACCTCCCCAATAACACCATGTGCCTTATTTCCTAAACAGCCCTTTTGGGGCGGCACATCTTTAAGCCATCTTTGCCTTATGGTTACGGGAGAGCAGTATGCATCGAGGCCCTAAGTCCTCCATAGCCCATGAAGAAAATGGGCCGCCCATAGAAAGACTCAAAGCTACGGGCTCTTTAGCCACGCGACTTTTGGGCCTGCACCCCATTTTGCAAAGATATGAGCGCATGCCCATCACCAACACCCCTTGGGATTTTGCCCACGAAACCCTCAAGCTTCTTAATATTACCTTAGAGCAAGAAGGGGAAAGCCTCGATATTTTAGCAGAGCCCGGCCCTGCTGTGGTGTTTGCTAATCATCCTTTTGGCGGCATAGAAGGCGTTATGTTGGCGGCTTTGTGCGGCTCTTTACGTCCTGATTTTAAGCTCATTGCCAATGAAATGCTCACTCGCATTCCTGAACTGGCGCCCATGATTATTCCTGTGGATGTGTCCGGTAAGTCGCAAAGGCAAAATGTTCAGTCTGTACGCGCGGCCCTGCGCCATATAGACCAAGGCGGCGCGCTGGGTATTTTCCCTTCTGGCGTGGTGGCCCACTGGGATATGCGCAGTAAGGCTATCATCGAGCCCCTATGGCAATCTTTAAGCGGGCGTCTGGCACGCAAAGTAGAAACAAAAGCCATACCCATATTCTTCAAAGGGCAAAATAGCTTTACTTTCCATGCGCTGGGTTGCATTCACCCCATGTTACGAACTCTGCTTTTACCGCGCGAATTATGGAAAAAACAACATACCACCCTTTCTTATGTGGTGGGCAAAACCATAGATAGCGGCCTTTTAGCCTCTTTTGCCAACGATGCGGCCCGTACAGCCCATATGCGTATACGCTGTGAACAACTAGGCATGGCAAAAGACAGCGCCGAGGTTAAAGTTTGGCCTGTGCCCGTGGCTAAGCCCTGCCCTGAGCAAGAATTACGCGCCGAAGCCAAGAAATTTTTAGACAGGGAAACCATGGCCACCGAAGGGCGTTATGCTGTTTTCCCCTTACGCGGTGAAGAGTCTCCCCTCATTATGCAGGAAATTGGTCGCCTGCGTGAAGAAACCTTCCGCCTTGTGGGTGAAGGCTCCGGTCATGAGCGCGATATAGATATTTTCGACCCCATGTATACGCATCTTGTGCTGTGGGATGTGGAAAAAGAAGCCATTGCCGGCGCCTATAGAGTGCGTTGTTTTATGCCGGACGAAGCCGCCGAAAGCACACAAAAACTCTACTTAACCACCTTATTTGACATTGAAAAGCCCTTTTATGAGCAATGCCAAAATTCCATGGAACTGGGCCGCGCTTTTGTAAAACCAGAATATCAACGCGATTACGTACCCCTTATGCTGCTCTGGAAGGGTATTGGACGCATGATTGCGCGTTATAAATTACGCACCCTCTTTGGGCCATGCAGTATGGGCCTAGGCTATGCCGATGCCTCTGCCGAAGTCTTGCGCCAAGTGCTGGAAAAAGACCACTGGGATAAAAAGCTTTGTGTTTACACCAAGGGCAAGCGCACACCGCGCACCTTTGCCAGCCCCAATGTCCCCGATGTACAAGGCCTAGATTACAAAGCCTGCAATCGCGTGGTGAAAGATATTGAAGACGGCAAGGGCCTGCCCATTCTCTTTAAGCATTATTTACAACTTGGCGGGCGCATAGCGGCCTTTCACGAAGATAAAGACTTTGGCACCCTTGATGCCCTCTTGGTGGTAGATTTAGCCCACACGCCCAAAAAAGTGCTTTTACGCTACTTAAGCCCAGAAGAAGTGGCTGAGGTGCGTGAATCTTATGGCCCCATTGAGCCAAGAGACTAAAGAACACTAGCTATTTTTCATAAACAAAGCCCCTAAGCGATATCACTTAGGGGCTTTGTTTTATAAAATGAAACTATAGTGTTACATAAATAAATCTGCCAGCACATACTTATATAAGAGCGTGGTGAAAAGTAGCCCCAAGGCCATATACAAAAAGAGTCGCACCATTTTTACGCCCACCTTAATGGCAAGACGCGCTCCCAGCTGATTACCTATAATACTGCCTATGGCGCAAGGAATAGCCAGCGCATAAAGCACCACACCGCCGGAGGCAAAAGTGGCCAGCGCACCCACATTGGAAGCCAAATTTAAAACCTTGGTGGTGCCGGAAGCGCGTACCAATTCCATACCCAGCGTCAAGTTCAAGGCTAAAATGAAAAAAGAACCGGTGGCAGGACCAAAAAAACCGTCGTA
>CAYJPR010000268.1:0-2345 GCA_964372075.1 uncultured Desulfovibrionaceae bacterium
AAGTCCGAGTATTTTTAGATTTTCTCTGTTCAAACAACCGAAAAAAGGTGGTAGCGACAGATTTTCGCCCGGAGGGTGTTTTGTCATCAGCTTAAGAGCCACCTTGCGGCGGTTAGCTTCTGACACTAGCACTGCAGTACGTCGCAACCGAACAGAAAATCCGAGCGTGCCTTTTTTGGAAAAGGAGGAACAACGAAATGGTGAGGGTGATGACTTTAATAAATTTGCAGAAAAAAGTCGTCACCCACTTAATGAAGTGAGTGACGACGTGTGTGAGCTTTGCAAAATAGATGCCATTAAACTCGGGCACAAAAACACCCTATAGCACAAAGCTAAAGGGCGATTTTGGTGCAGGGCTTCTCGGCAGGCTTGGCTTAACAAAATAGATACCGTAAAATTTCGGGCATAAAAAATACCCTCTAGCACAAAGCTAAAGGGCGAATTTGGTGCCGAGCTTCTCGGCTGGAGCTGGTGGACGGACTTGCTTTTGTGCGCAAAAGCCACGGCGGTTGCAAAGTGCCACAGGCACTTTGCTAAGAGCCGCCTTTCAAGCCCGTCTTTTATAACATTCGTTCCAAAAACAAAAAAACCACACATAAGTGTGGTTTTTTGTTTTTGGAGCTGGTGGACGGACTTGAACCCCCGACCTGCTGATTACAAATCAGCTGCTCTACCAACTGAGCTACACCAGCGCATTTATTTTTTAACGCTAAATTATTATACCAAACAAAAGCTAAAAAAGCAATACTTTTTTCAAAAATATTACGCAATTTGCAAAAAATATTTTACAATTAAAATATAGCGTTTATTTCGGTTTAGTTTTATAACAAATACTTTATATATTTTAAAAAAGCTAACTTTTAAAATTATATTTCAAATAATAATTTACAATAAAATTAGCCGTAACCCAATACTTATGTTATAATTATTAATAATATACTTATTTATATGCATAAGTATTATTTTTAAAATTCAAGCTATTAAGCGGGGTAAATAACTATGAATGCAATTACGCTAAGCGGCCAAGAAAATTATGTAAAAGCTTTTTTAAAGCTTCCCTATTTGCTGTATAAGGAAAACGAGCGCGTGAACAGCCGGAAGGAAGAACTTGATTTATTAAACGGAACGCACGTATTATCGCACTATTTTAATGTGCAGGGTTTTTTAGTTGTAGATGATAATTGCAGGCCAATAGCACGCTGCATAATAACAATTTACCCCGATGACCCCAAAGCATACATAGGCCTTTTTGAAGCGCAAAACAATATAAGCGCGTGCACAGCTTTGTTTAAGTTAGCGCATGAATATTGTTTAGCACATAATAAGCTTGAAGTTGTTGGCCCGGTTGACGCCTCTGTGTGGATTAACTACCGCTTTAAGTGCAGTAATTTTGGCACGCCATATACGGGCGAGCCATATAATATGCCTTACTACAAAGAAATTTTCGAGCATTTCGGCTACAGTGTTGATAAATTATTTGTAAGTAATATTTACGAGGAAGTTCAAGGCTATGTGAATAAAAAGGCGAATAAGCGCCTTGATGATAAATTGGCAAAGGGCTATATTATTAAAAGCCCTGATATGAATAATCTTGACAAAGAGCTGCGCGAAGTATTTCACTTATTATCTGAATTATATAGCGATTTTCCCGCATACAAACAGCTTACCGAAGACGAATTTGTGAAATTGTTTTATAAAATGCGCTATATTGCAGATTTTTCAATGCTTAAAACTGCTTACTATAATGGCGAGCTTGTTGGTTTTTTTATAGCTTTACCGAATTTCGGCAGTATACTTTGCGGAAACATGACGCCGCTTAAATTTCTAAAATTGCAATGGGTGAAAAGGCACGCAAAAGAATTTATTATGCTATATCTCGGCGTAAAAAAAGGGCACGAGGGCCTTGGTGTTGCTATTTCGCAATTAGTTTTAAATGAAAACGCAAAGCGCAAGTTAACATTTATAGGCGCGCTAATTCAAGACGGAAAGGCAACAGGCTCTTATTTTGGCGATAAAATGAAAAGCAAAACAGAGTATGTTTTAATGCACAAGTTTTTAGCAAAAAATGATGCACCGTAGAGCATTTTTGTTTGTGGCTCTAAAATTATTAACACATTTTATTTAAAGCACTTTAATAATTTACTTGTGCTTTAAATTAGCAATTATTTGCTTGTGCTTTAATTAGCAAAAAAACTGTAACCCCTTTAGGAATTTTTTTAATACTATTTTTAAAGCGCTGATTTTTAAAATTAACGCATAAAAAAATGCTGCAACAGAATTGTTGCAGCATTTTTTATTGCAATTTTCTCTATTCTCATAGGCTAATTCGCTATGAAAAAATTTGC
>CAYJPR010000269.1:0-2311 GCA_964372075.1 uncultured Desulfovibrionaceae bacterium
GCTTGATGTCAGACACAAAGCTAGGCCATGGCCCGGATTCGAGCTGGTCTAACTTAGGGGTTGCATGTTTAGCCATTGGCTTACCTCCACAAGTGTTTTTAAAAGTTCCGGTTTGTATCCGGCATATGGTTTCCAGAGCAAAATGCAGTGGAAATGACCTTTTATTTATGCTTTTTGCTCTGGCTAAAAGCCCTTGCAAAAAGACTGCGCCAGCCCTGCAACAAAATAATTTGCGTAAAGGTAGCGCGTAAGTGAGAAAGGCTTACCACAGTTTTTTCACAAAGACAAGCCTTATGGCATATCTTCCGTGTAAAAGATGCATTTGCACCTCATGTTTAAAGGCTTAGATTTTAAGTTCTTATGATTGTATGTATACCGTTTTTTAACAACCTAGTATCTTATTGTTGTCATTATTTTTTTGTTCACACCTTGCGTGTGTAGAATGAGGCAAAGCTCATGGGGCTTCTTCTTGACAAATGTTAACAATTTGTCTAGATGTGATTTTATAAAATCGACTTTCACATTCAATATTAAAATAGGAACAAGTAATGAAACCAGCTCAAGTTATAACTGCTCTTCAAACACTCATAGATATTAAACAACCTGTTTTTATTTGGGGCGCTCCCGGCATTGGCAAAAGCCAAATTGTGGCCCAAGTAGCCAAGGAAAAAGATTTTAAACTTATCGATATTAGAGCAGTACTTCTTGATCCTGTAGATTTGCGCGGTTTGCCGCATATTACCGCAGATAAGCAAGCCGCCTGGTGTGCACCGGCTTTTTTACCTAAAGAGGATAGTACAGATAAAGGTATTATTTTCTTAGATGAACTGAATGCCGCGCCGCCCTTGGTGCAGGCTGCCTGTTATCAATTGGTTTTAGATAGAAAGATTGGTGAATATACATTACCTGAGGGCTGGACCGTGGTAGCGGCAGGTAATGGTGAAAAAGATCGCGCTGTTACGCACAGAATGCCCACAGCCTTGGCTAACCGCATGGTGCATATAGACATGCAAACCAGTACGGAAGATTGGATTTTATGGGCGCAACAAGCAGGTATATCTAATGAAATTATAGCTTTTTTACGTTTTCGTCCCAAACTTCTGCATGATTTTGATCCGCAAAAATCTGCCAAAGCCTTTGCGTCCCCGCGCTCTTGGGCCTTTGTGTCGCAAATTTTGCAATCCAAAGTGGACGAAAGCATAGAATACGAACTTTTACAGGGTACTATAGGTATGGCCGCCGCTACAGAATTCACCGGATTTTTACAAGTTTGGCGTGAATTACCCACCGTGGAAGATATTATGGCGGGGCCTGATGTTTGTTCTGTGCCCACAGAGCCTGCTACATTATATGCCTTATGCGAATCTTTGGGTTCCAAGGTGAACATGGGTAATATTTCACAATTGACCGCGTATGCCTATCGCTTGCCTGTGGAATTTGGCGTTCTTTTCATGCGCACCGCCGTATGCCAAGATGAAAATATTGTGCATAGTCCAGCCTTTACCCAGTGGGCACAAAAAAATGCCCATGTACTCATGTAATGGGTGGATGAAAACATATGCAACATGCGTCACAAAAAAACGATTCTATAGCTAACGCAGAATCCATACCAAAAGAGCCTGCCAGCACAGGGCCTACAGCTCAGGAAGTAATGCAAAAAGCGCGTTCGGAGCTGCTTTTGGCGCATCCTTTTTTTGGCTCTTTGGCTTTGAAATTGCGCTTGCAAGAAGATAAGAAATGTCAGGATGTGTGGACCGATGGCAAAACCCTAGGCTATAATCCTCTTTTTATTTCTGTGCTTAGCCCTGAGCAAGTGGTGGCTGTGCAGGCCCATGAAATTTTACACTTAGCCTGCGGGCATCATCTGCGCCGCAAAGGGCGAGATAAAAATCTTTGGAATAAAGCCTGTGATTTAGCCATCAACGGCTATTTAGAAGATGCAGGTTTTCGCCTACCTTCTTCCTTTAAGGTAGACAGAAAGTATCAAGATGTGAGTGTGGATGCCATTTATGCAGAGCTTATTTTAGCTTGGAATGAAGAATTTCATGGCGGCGGTCAGCAGGCTAATTTCACAGAAGAAAGAGAAGAAGATGTGGACAATGCCAGTGGCGCCGCTCAAGGAAAAGAAGGGGATACCCTAGAAGAGGAGCAAAGCAAAGCCACTTCGCAAGAAGACAATTCGCCTAATGAGCCGCAAAATAACGAAGATAAACAAGAGCAAGAAGGGCAAAACACCAAGCCAGAAGATAAGGATGGGCAAGAAAAAGAGCAGATGCAGTCGGAATTTTCCGGCGAAGTGCTAGACCATCCC
>CAYJPR010000270.1:0-2306 GCA_964372075.1 uncultured Desulfovibrionaceae bacterium
CTTCCCCGCCGCTTTCCACGAAAATAACAAAAAAGCTCTGCACCTAGGTGTGGAATTAGCTAAGCCCCTAGTGGATTAGTTCTATAAAATAAAAAAGATTAGTAGCCCTACTAATCTTTTTTACATTTATAAATCATGTGGGGCGAAAAAGTGTCTTCGCCCTACGCTGTTAACCCTAAAAGCATATTGTAGGATGGTATTATGAACATTCATGAGTATCAGGCCAAAGAACTCCTCGCAAGCTATGGCGTACCCGTGCCCCAAGGCGGCGTGGCAGACAATGTAGCCAGTTCTTTAGAAATTGCCAAAGCATTGCCCGGCCCCATTCGCGTAGTAAAAGCACAAATTCATGCCGGCGGTCGCGGTAAAGGCGGCGGCGTTAAAGTGTGCAAAAGCATGGAAGAAGTGGAAGCCGCAGCAAGTGCAATCCTTGGCATGCAGCTGATAACCCATCAAACTGGTCCTGAAGGTCAATTAGTTAAGAAAATTTGGATTGAGCAAGGCACTGCCATTGAAAGAGAGCTCTACTTAGCTGTAGTTCTTGACCGTGGCGCTGAATGCCTTACCATTATGGCTTCCCCCGATGGCGGTATGGACATTGAAGAAGTGGCGGAAAAAAATCCCGAGCGCATCTTCACCACCCGTCTTGACGGTGCTCATCAAATTTGGCCTTTCCAAGCTCGTGAATTGCTTTTTGGTTGCGGCTTAACCCCAGCCCAAGTGGGTCAAGGTGTGACGCTCATCACCAACCTCGTAAAGCTTTGTGTAGAAAAAGACGCCACCCAAGTGGAAATTAACCCCCTTGCCATCAACACCGATGGCAATATTGTGGCCCTTGATTGCAAAATGAATTTTGACGAAAGCGCCCTGAAGCGCCATCCTGATATCCAAGCCCTCGAAGATCCCGACGAAGCCGATCCCCTTGAGCTCAAAGCTGCTCAGCTTGGCGTAAACTATGTGCGCTTAAATGGCTACGTAGGTACCATGGTCAACGGCGCAGGTCTTGCCATGGCCACCATGGACGCCATCAAGCAAGCCGGTGCAGAGCCAGCCAACTTCCTTGACGCCGGCGGCGGTGCCAATGTGGAAATGGTGAAAAAAGGCTTTGAAGTTATGCTTTCCGACAGCAATGTACGCGGTATTCTCATCAATATCTTTGGTGGTATTTTGCGTTGCGATATCGTAGCCGAAGGCGTGGTGCAAGCTGTTAAAGAAATCAACTTACAACTACCTCTTGTGGTTCGTATGGAAGGCACCAACGTAGAATTGGCCCGTAAAATCATTGCAGAAAGCGGTGTGAACATCACCACAGCCAACTCCATGGCCGATGCCGCACAAAAAATTGCTGAACTGACAAAACAAGCATAAGGGAGACCACATGAGTATTCTTATTGATGAAAACACCCGTGTGGTGGTACAAGGCCTCACCGGCCGCGAAGGCCAATTCCACGGGCAACAAATGCTAGACTACGGCACCAATATTGTGGCAGGCGTTACCCCCGGTAAGGGCGGTCAAGAAGTGCTGGGCGTGCCCATCTTCAACACCGTAAAAGAAGCCGTTGAAAAAACCGGCGCCAATACCTCCGTTATCTTCGTTCCCGCCGCCGGTTGCGCCGATGGCGCTTGCGAAGCCGCCGACGCTGGCATAGAATTGGTAGTTATCATTACCGAGCATGTGCCCGTGCTAGACATGGTTCGCGCCAAAGCTCACCTCAACGCCAAAAACGTAAAGCTCATCGGCCCCAACTGCCCCGGCATCATTAGCCCCGGTAAATGCAAAATTGGTATTCAACCCGGCTATATTCACAAGCAAGGTAACATCGGCCTCATCAGCCGCTCCGGTACCCTTACCTATGAAGCCGTACATCAGCTGTCCAGCGAAGGTCTTGGTCAAAGTACTGTTATCGGCATGGGCGGTGACCCCGTTCCCGGCCTTAAGTTCATTGACCTCTTAAAGCTTTTCCGCGATGACCCCGAAACCCATGCCGTATGCATGCTTGGTGAAATCGGTGGTGACAATGAAGAAAAAGCCGCCGCCTACATTAAAGAAACCAACTACCCCAAGCCTGTCTTTGGCTTCATTGCCGGCCTCACAGCCCCTCCTGGAAAACGCATGGGCCACGCCGGCGCCATCATTTCCGGATCTAAAGGACGCGGCGAGGACAAAATTAAAGCCATGGAAGAAGCCGGCATCACCGTAGTGAAAGAGCTGGGCCTCTTTGGTAAAACCGTTGCTGAAGCTTTGAAGAAAAACTAAGATTATTGATGAAACCTACTGGGGGAAAACCTTTTTTGAAAAAAAGGTT
>CAYJPR010000271.1:0-2300 GCA_964372075.1 uncultured Desulfovibrionaceae bacterium
AATACCTGAGAAATATTTTGCAAAGATAAGGCCAACACGCCCATTTCATCTTTGCTAATTTTATCAATTTTAGTGTCTAGCTTGCCGTTAGCAATATCCTGAGCTACTTTTACTGAGACCATGAGCGAGCGACGCATGTTGAAAACACAGAAACCGGTAACCAACACAATAATGAGTGTTACAAGGGCGGCAATACCAAAAATTCTTTGCCCAATGGCTAAACTGGAAGCGTTGGATTCATTGACATCCAAGGCCGCAATGGCAATCCAGCCTGTGTCTTTTTGCTCATCATAATAGGCAAATTTCTCTTCGCCATTGATATCAAAGGTGAGACTGCCAGACTTGGTGCGCATAATATCGCTACCCCAAGGGCTGTCGCTGAGTTTTTGTCTTAGCACATTGGCAGAGTCACTGCTTAAAAAGACAGATCCATTTCTATCTGCCACCATGAAAGAGCCCTTTTCGCCTAAGGGTATACGTTTGCTAAAGGTATCATCTAAATACGTCACGTTAAAAACAACGCCGATAATATTCTTGGTGCCTGTTTTAAATACCGGAGAGGACACCGCATACACCACGCGACCATTAAAAAGGAAGGGCGCGCCTGCCGTCACATGCCCTTGCATGGCGTTGGTGAACATATAATCTTTTGAAAAATCTTTGCCCACCAAATTGGGTTCTGTATGGCGTAAAGTGATACCCTTGGTATCGATAATACCGAGCATGGCATAGCTATAGGTTTTACGCATGTTAACAATACGATCGATGGCGCCTTGTGTATTGGCCTGAACTTCTTCTGGGGTACCTGTAAGATAAGGCTGTAACAGACCCGTTTGAGAAAGAGAAATGGCATTAAGCACGTTAAATTCATGAATGCCGCTAAGCTCTGATATGGTGTTATTTACAGCCATAACGTTTAAATCTTGCTGTGCGGTATTCATATTTTCAGAGCTCATATCATAGGTGATATAAGCTATGAAAATCATGCCTGACAAAATGATACTACACATGGGCAGCAGAATCTTCGTGGCGACGTTCATGGGGTCTCCTCAGATAAAAGTTGTTTTCTACTCTATCGTCTTTTTTGGGATAATTCTTTAGGGCGCAAAGAAAAACTTAAGGTATGCATGAGAGCATGTACAGTTGATAAGTACGTATATTTATATAATATAACACACACTATAGCCATGTCAATGCCTAGACTTGCTTCTTGGGTAGAAAACTACTTTTTGGCTTTTTTCCATTTTTCACACTCTTTAGCTAAACACATTTTACAAAGGGACACTTTATTTTTCACTTGTCAAATCCCTTACATAGCGAAAAAAACACTAGAGTTTTTTTCACTATCATGATAGTGACGGGCAATATTGGTTTGTACGTAAAAAAGTAACGGCTTTATAATGACTATGACAAAGCCAAAAATTTTGAAGTTCTTTTGAGGAGGATTATATGAAACGTTTAGCTCTTTTAGTGGTGCTGGTATGTGCTCTTGGCACCGGCTTTGGTTGTTCTTCCAAGTCTGCAAACACCGGTGAAACCCCACCTGTAGAAAGCCATTGGACACCTGCAGAACAAACTGCCATCCAACAAATTACCGATGGTCGCGTACATTTTGAATTTAACAAATACACCATCACTGCCGAAGGCAAGCAAGTATTAGCTCAAAAAGCTGAGCTAATGAAAGCCAATCCTCGCATTCGCGTGCGCATTGAAGGCAACTGCGACGAAAGAGGCACCCAAGAATATAACTTGGCCCTTGGTGAGCGCCGCGCCCGTGCTGCTTTTGAATACCTTGTGCTTTTGGGTGTAAACCCTGCACAAATGGAGCTGTTAAGCTTTGGTAAGGAAAACCCCATCGTTTCCGGTACCGGTGAAGCCGTTTGGGCTCAAAACCGCCGCGACGATTTCAAAGTTATCAATTACTAATTGTTAGCTGCGTAAAGTATGCAAGGGGGAAAGCGTAGGCTTGCCCCCTTTTTTTATCTGTAAAGCAAAGGAAAAAACATGAATATAGTAGTGCTAGACGGTGAAATACTTAACCCCGGCGATATTTCTTGGGCGCCTTTAGAAGCCCTTGGTTCTCTTACTGTATACGCCGACACCACAGCGGACGAACTTTTAGAGCGCGCCGCACAGGCAGATATTCTCATTACCAATAAAGTACGTCTGGACGGAGCAAGCATTGCTGCCCTGCCCCAATTACAATACATAGGCGTGGTGGCCACAGGCTATGATGTGGTGGATATTGCCGCCGCCGCCGCTCGTGGCATTCCTGTATGCAATGTGGTGGCTTATGGCGT
>CAYJPR010000272.1:0-2300 GCA_964372075.1 uncultured Desulfovibrionaceae bacterium
GCGTCCGCGTAAAGGCTCTTCCAATGCCGCGTCATGATTACCAGCTGTAGGTTGTCCATTAACAAATAGCTCCACGCCGCATAAGGACATATGCACATCATTGGGGGCAAACTCTGCACCGCTTCTGCCCACGGCCGCAATAATACGTCCCCAGTTGGCATCACGTCCGTACATGGCAGTTTTTACCAATTGCGAATGCCCCACAGTACGCGCCACTTTTTCCGCATCGGCATCATCCTTGGCGCCTTCCACTTCAATGCGGATAACCTTAGAGGAACCTTCACCATCTTGCACCAGCATATAAGCCAAAGAACCTAAAATTTCCACCAAGGCATCACGCAATATGGCAAGATCTGCACTATCTGCTTCACTTACATGTATACCGGAAGCACCGTTGGCAAAGCCCAGCACCGTATCATTGGTGGAAGTATCGCCATCTACCGTCACGCGGTTAAAAGTCACATTAACAGCATCCACAAAAAGCTTTTGCCAAAGAGCTTTATCTACACCGGCATCGCAGGCTACCACAGCTAGCATGGTGGCCATATTGGGGCAAATCATGCCTGCGCCCTTGGTCATACCGGCAAGGTGAATATTTCCCTTACTTAAGGTAATTTCGCGGTCGCAAAATTTAGGAAAGGCGTCGGTGGTCATCATAGCTTTAGTAAAGTGCTCTTCGTCTTTAGTGCCAAGGCTTTCCCCTAGCATACGTACAGCATCAGGCCACAAATCCATCTTTAAATGATTGCCAATAACCCCTGTGGACATGGGCAGAATTTGATCAGCCTCTAAGCCCAGCACTTCAGCCATTAGGCGTGTGGTTTCTTTACAATTGGCAAGGCCTTCATCGCCAGTACAGGCATTAGCTTGACCGGAGTTTACCATAACAGCACGAATGTCTGCATTTTCCAAAGACAATACGCGCTCACACTCCAGCACCGGCGCAGCCTTAAAAGCATTGGTGGTAAAAACCCCTGCCACGGAGCAAGGAACATCGGAAACCATAACGGCTACGTCGTCGCGCTGAGCACGACGGAATTGTCCGTTGGCTGTGCCAATTCTAAAACCTTGTGGTAATGCCATATTCAATCCTGATTATCTGTTATGAGTTAGTTTTATTTTGATTTTACTATTAGTTATTTTGTAGCGGCAAAGAATTTCTCTCTGACAAAAATTCATAGCACACATAAGGCCGAAAAAATGTATCAAAGCCATCATTGCTATGCAAGCGCTTTGTGCCCATAAAAAAGACCTGCCATATAATGACAGGTCTTTTATATTCCTAGCATAAGCTTTAGAAAGTGTGAGCTGCAAGGAAGAATGAAAATCCAGACAACGCCGTGTATTTAGATATACATAAGTTGGCTGGATTTTCTTTCTGACGCAGCAGATGGCACTTTATAAAGCTTATGCCTTTTTCTTTTGGATTTCTTCTGCGATTGCAGCAGGAACCTTTTCGTAGTGATGGAACTGCATGCTGAATGTTGCACGACCTTGAGTCTTAGAACGAAGGTCAGTAGCATAACCAAACATGGCAGAAAGAGGCACTTGAGCGCGCACGCTTTGTGCACCAGTACCACGAGCTTCCATACCTTGTACGCGACCACGACGGCCGTTAAGGTCGCCCATAACGTCACCAAGGAAGTCGTCAGGTGTTACTACTTCAACGTCCATGATGGGCTCAAGAAGTACAGGAGCAGCCTTAGCAATGGCGTCCTTAATGGCCATAGAACCAGCTACATAGAAAGCTTGTTCAGAGGAGTCAACATCGTGGTAAGAACCAAATACGAGGTTAACTTTAAGGTCCACTGTGGGGAAGCCGGCAATTACGCCGCTCTTCATGGCGTCTTTGATACCCTTATCAATGGCAGGAATGTATTCTTTTGGAATAACACCACCAGTGATGGAGTTTACAAATTCATAACCGCCAGCTGGGTTTGGTTCCACTTCGATAACGCAGTGACCGTACTGACCGCGACCACCAGATTGCTTGGCGTGCTTCATGTCAGACTTAGAAGGCTTGGAAATGGTTTCGCGATAAGCAACTTGTGGCTTACCAACGTTAGCGTTTACGCTAAATTCACGTACCAAACGGTCAACGATGATTTCAAGGTGAAGTTCGCCCATACCTGCAATGAGGGTTTGGTTGGTTTCTTCATCACCCTTAACGCGGAAGGAAGGATCTTCCTTAGCAAGCTTGTTAAGAGCAGCAGAAAGTGCATCGCGGTCGCTCTTGGTCTTGGGCTCAATGGCCACTTCGATTACTGGCTCTGGAATGTCGAGGGACTCGAGAATTACAG
>CAYJPR010000273.1:0-2272 GCA_964372075.1 uncultured Desulfovibrionaceae bacterium
GAAATTTTAATATCTTTTAAAGAAAGGGTACGGGTGCGAAAATGGAAAATACCTTCTAATAGGGCGTTGATGTCACCAATCATTTTAACGTTAAAGTCGGCGTCTTCTCCGGCAACAAACATATTGGCCACACCGGTGTTCCATCGAACAGAGCCACCGCGCCCTGAGGAGAGGGTGAGGTTGGCGTTAAATATTTGATAGTCTTTGGGCGGGGTGTATTCCATTTTGCGCGTGAGAGCCTCACGTAGCTTGCCACTGGCTAGTGCTACTGTATCGGCAAGGGCGTGCAGGTTTTTGCTCTCTGTTTTTCCTTTGGTACTGCGCACCATGAATTTTGTAGAGTCGATGCGCTCGGTGCTAAAAAGAGTGTTCATATACTGCGCTGGTCGTCCTGTTTCATCTAAGAAGGACTTGAAGGATGAGGCAAATTGAAAATTTTCAATATGCGTTGAAGTGTCAAAAATGCGTTCAAGCAAGGTCCAGTCTTTAATGGAGATGGACAGGTTGCCGTCTACCCAGGGCCAGCGTCTTTTGACTCTGGGAAGGGCAAAGGCAAAAGAGAGATCTGTAGTACTTGTGATGCCGGGGAAATTAAGTTTTGTATCGCCGATGCGGGCTTGGAATACGTCTGACTCATCATGGGCCCCGCCCACAAACCAAGAACTTGTATAGGTTGCAGGTCCTAGGCCAAGGGTGTCTCCAATGCGTAAATATGTGGTACCTATGAGGCCTCGCGGCAGCCCAGAGGCTGTAAAGTCACTCATGACTTTGGGTAAAGCTTTACGCGGGTAATTGGTTCCTGCAGGGGCGCTGGGAGCATGAACTGATGTTCCGTGCACAGTGAAGAATAAGGTGCTGAGAGTACCAGTAGGAATGGTAAAATTTGGTGCCTCTAGTTTAAAACGAAAACGTAAAGCATCTTCATTTCTTGAATGTTCAGGAAAGGGCAAGTGTTTAATGCGTTCCACTTGTGAGTCAAGTGTAGCTATTTGTGCTGATGTGTTTTCTGGTGCTGTAGCTGGTGCCGCTTTTTTAATAAGGGGTAGAGCTAAAGCACGGCTGATATCATGCTGTGTTCTGAGCACGTTTTTGCTGTATCTTTGCACATTTTTAGCTGTAAAGGAATAGTCGTGTGGTGTGGCTTTAAAGCCGGGTAATGTACGGCCTTTTTGAAAGTCTGGAAGAGGTTTGCCCCACCAAAGCATATAGTCTCCGCCACGTGATATATAGAAATCGCCCTTAATATTCCCATCAATGGGCATTTCTTGTACATCTACACCCATGGCTGAAGCTAGAGTGCTAACATTTTTGATAGAAAAGTTAAACTGTGTGCCAAGGCCAATTTCTTTTGTAAACCCAAGACTACCTTTAGCTTGCAGGTCCGTTTCTTTTATGGGGCTAAGTAGCTCAAAATCGCGCACCACGAGCTTGTCACTATCCCAAAAAAATTCTCCTGAAGCTAAAGAAGCTCTAATACGTTTGCCTTTTTCTACTAAGCCTAGGCCAAAGCGGCTTACAAGTCGAGCTTGCAGGGGCGACGTAGGTGTAGGGGGCCAAAAATTAACGTGTCCAATAATTCGTGTTCTTCCCCAAAGATTTTTTGTACCGCTCAAATAAAGAGGTGTGAGGATGGTATCGCGGCATTGCCAACGTAAGTCAAAATCTCCCTCATTAAAGTCTAGGGAGGCAAAGGTCAATAAATATCTATTTTCTTTATTTTTATTTTTACGTATTTGCTTGAATGTGTCTGTAATTACTTGGGTAAATTCTTTCATATGTTTATGCGCAAGGGTGACATCTGCCGGTAGCTCTTGCACAGGGGGTAAAACGATACGAGTAGAGTCTTCTGTATTAGCCAAGAGGATGGTGCGCAGACGAAGTTTTTTTTCACTTATTTGTACATGAAAACGCCCAGAAATGAGTACAGATTTACCAGCGGGCCCTAGCTGAAAGTCTACGATTTCCACTTCGCCTACATCCAAAGCAAACCATGATGGTAAAAAGGTAATGGCAGCAGGCTCTGAAGGATCTTCTTCTACTTCACTTTTGTATTTAGGGAAACGCGGCATATAAATATCAACTAAGGTGCCCAGTTTTAAGCCCATGACCACGCTACCTTCCAGAACTTGTTCTGCTGTGAGTAGGGAGTCGATAATATCTTCAGATGGAGATGTTTGTGAAGCTACTTGACTTTCTGTATCTTGTTCATAGGTATTGTCATAATACTGTGGCAATGTGGCGAGAGGCTGGGCATTGCTGCGCAATGTATCCC